>JBDHTJ010000001.1:0-73527 GCA_039808585.1 Hyphomicrobiaceae bacterium
GCGGCCTCGGCGCGGGTGCCGGTTGCGGGGCCGCGGCCTTGGGCGGAAACACGCTCGGCGCCGGCCGCCACTCGGCAAACCCTTCACGCCACAGGAGATCCGTCGGCAGCAGGTGGCCCAGCTCTATGAACTTCGCAAGCTCCGCCTCCGACAGCGGGCCGAACTGCTTGCCGTCGCGGGCGAGATACCACTGGATCGGAGGGTTCGGCGAAGACATGTTCACGTGACGGGCGAAATCCTACCTTAAGCTGCAAGACCTTCACTTAGCAGAGATTCGCCCCCACGCGATCTGGCGCAAGCGCTTTCTGGGCCAGAGACCACCAACGTGCAACCGATACGCCTGGCCATGTTCAAGGCCCCCCGCAATTTGTTCTGGATTAGCGGACTGTTGCGGCCGGGCAAAGGCAAAAGCAGAGAATATTGTGGCAACACGTCACTTTCTGGCGGCTTTGCCGGCCCCGTTTGCCGTCCCCCCTTCGCCATCCTTGTGGCGACGCTTCCTCTCAAGCTATAAGCCGGCCCAACCGAAGTTTTCCACACATGGAGCACCTGAATGGCCCTCGAGCGTACGTTTTCGATCATCAAGCCGGATGCCACGGCCCGCAATCTCACCGGCGCGATCAATGCGGTGATCGAGAAGTCGGGCCTGCGCATCGTAGGCCAGAAGCGCGTCCGCTGGACCAAGGCGCAGGCCGAGAAGTTCTACGAGGTGCACAAGGCGCGCCCCTTCTACAACGACCTCGTCACCTTCATGACCTCCGGTCCGGTGGTGGTTCAGGTGCTGGAAGGCGCCGACGCTGTGAAGAAGTACCGCGACGTCATGGGCGCCACCGACCCCTCCAAGGCCGCCGAGGGTACCATCCGCAAGCTCTTCGCCGAGAACATCGAGCGCAACTCCGTGCACGGCTCCGACAGCCAGGAGAATGCCGCCCTCGAGATCAGCCTCAACTTCAAGCCCGAAGAAATCGTCGGCTGAGCATGAGCACGCTGTCCCGGCTCAGCGCCGGGGCAGCGCCCCTTGCATACGCGGCTATTGGCGCGCAGGTGGCCCCATGATCGACCCGGACTACGCCCGGCTCATGGCCCGCTACAACCGCTGGCAGAACCGCAGCATCTACGCCGCCGCCGGCCGCCTCGACGATGCCCAGCGCAAGGCCCACCGCGGCGCCTTCTTCGGCTCCATTCACGGCACGCTCAATCACCTCCTCTGGGGCGACAAGACCTGGATGGTGCGCTTTGCCGATTGGCCGGCGCCGCCCGCCAAGACCATCCGCGAATCGACCAGCATGTACGAGAGCTGGGACGATCTTGCCCGCGTCCGCTCCACCTTCGATCAGGATCTGGTGGCCTGGGCCGATCGCCTCGCCCCGTCTGCGCTCGCCGGCAATATCACCTATTTCTCGGGCGCCGCCGGCCGCAACATCACCAAGCCGATTGCGGTCCTGCTCGTCCATTTCTTCAATCACCAGACGCATCATCGCGGCCAGGTGCACGCCATGCTGACCGCCGCTGGCGCCTACCCCGAAGACACCGATTTGTTCATGCTGCCGGAGGAATAGGCACCCGCTTCCCCCTCCAGCACCCGCCTCTCGCGTCCCCGGCGAAAGTCGTCTAGCCTCCCCTTCGTGCCGTCATTTTCGCGAGCCGACATGAACGTCCATCTCAAGACCGGTATCGGGCATTCCGCCTGCCCGCACGATTGCCCCTCCACCTGCGCGCTCGATATCGAGCTTGTGGGCAACAACCGTATCGGCCGCGTCCATGGGGCCGCCGGCAACAGCTACACCGCAGGCGTCATCTGCGGAAAAGTCGCCCGCTACGCCGAGCGCGCCCATCACCCAGATCGGCTGCTCTATCCGCTGCGCCGCAAGGGGCCAAAGGGCTCCAAGTCGTTCGAGCGCATCTCCTGGGACGACGCTCTCGACATCACGGCCGAGGCCATGCTCGCCGCCGAACGGCGCTACGGCCCCGAGGCCGTCTGGCCCTATTTCTACGCCGGCACCATGGGCCTGGTGATGCGCGACGGCATCAATCGGCTGCGCAACGCCAAGCGCTACTCCCAGATGTACGCCTCCATCTGCACCACGCTGGCCTGGACCGGCTTCATCGCCGGCACCGGCCGCCTCGCAGGCGCAGACCCGCGCGAGATGGCCAAGTCCGACCTCGTCGTGATCTGGGGCACCAACCCGGTGAATACCCAGGTCAACGTCATGACCCACGCCGTCCGCGCCCGCAAGGAGCGCGGCGCCAAGATCGTGGCCATCGACATCTACAACAACGGCACCATGCAGCAGGCCGATATCGCGCTCTGCCTGCGCCCCGGCACCGATGGCGCCCTGGCCTGCGCTGTCATGCACGTGCTTTTCCGCGACGGCTTCGCCAATCGCGACTACCTCGAGCGCTACACCGATTGCCCGCGCGAACTCGAGGCGCACCTGGCCTCCAAGACGCCGGAATGGGCCAGCGCCATCACCGGCCTCTCCGTCGAGGAAATCACCAGCTTCGCCCATCTCATTGGCAACACGCCGCGCACCTTCTTCCGCCTCGGCTATGGCTTCTCGCGCCAGCGCAATGGCGCCCACAACATGCACGCCGCGCTTTGCATTCCAGCCGTCACCGGTGCTTGGCTGCACGAGGGCGGCGGCGCCTTCCACAACAACGGCGCCATCTTCCACTGGGACCGCTCGCTGATCGAGGGCCTCGACGTTCTCGACCCCAGCGTCCGCGTGCTCGACCAGTCGCGCATCGGCGCCGTGCTCACGGGCGACAAGGCCGACCTTGGCAACGGCCCGCCCGTCACCGCGCTCCTCGTGCAGAACATGAACCCCGTCCAGGTCGCGCCCGAGCAGCGCAAGGTGAAGGCAGGCTTTGCCCGCGACGATCTTTTCGTCTGCGTCCATGAGCAGTTCATGACCGCCACCGCCGAGTTGGCCGACATCGTCCTGCCGGCCACCATGTTCGTCGAGCACGACGACATCTACCAGGGTGGCGGCCACCAGCACATCCTGTTCGCGCCCAAGCTCATCGAGCCTCCGGGCGAATGCTGGTCCAACCACGATGTCATCGTCGCCTTGGCCAAGCGCGTCGGCGCCACGCACGCCGGCTTCGACATGAGCCCCCGCCAGATCATCGATTGGACGCTGCAGAAGTCGGGCTGGGGCACGCTCGCGCAACTCGAGGAGAAGCGCTGGATCGACTGCCAGCCCGATTTCGAGACGGCGCATTACGTCAATGGCTTTGCACATCCCGGCGGCAAGTTCCAGTTCAAGCCCGACTGGTCGAACGTGCCCGTGGCCCGCAGCAACGGCTGGGGCAGCGCCGAGGGCATGCCCTCGCTGCCCGACCATTGGGACGTGATCGAGAATGCGGACGCCACGCACCCCTTCCGCCTCGCCACCAGCCCCTCGCGCGACTATCTGAACTCGTCCTTCAACGAGACGCCCACCAGTCGCAAGCGCGCCGGCCCTCCCCGCGTGAAAATGCATCCGGCGGATATGGCAGGTCTCGGCATCACCGCCGGTCAACGCGTGCGCATGGGCAACGAGCGTGGCGACATCGGCCTCACCGCCGAGGCATTCGAGGGCGTGCAGCGCGGCGTCGTCATCGTCGAGAGCATCGCGCCCAACGATCAGTTCGAGGATGGCTGGGGCATAAACACGCTCACGGGCGCGGATCGCCCCAGTCCCGTCGGCGGCGCCGCCTTCCACGACAATCACGTCTGGATCAAGCCCGCCTGACGGAACGGCTCCTGCCGCGCCCGGCGTCTGTCGTCACCAGCGCAGATAGTTGATCGCCGCCACCGCCGGCGGTGTGCCCGCGGGTGCGAACAACTCTGCCAGGCTCGCTTCGTCGATCTCGTCCCCGCGCATGATCACGTCGCGGTGGATGCCGGCGGTCACGAACAGCGCATCGCAGCCCAGCGCCTGCGCCGCCCCGAGATCCGTCCGCACCGTGTCTCCGATGCCGAGGATGCGCGACATCTCCGGCATCGCACCCCGCAACACGGCAGCCTTCTCCCGCCCCGTCTTGTAGGCCGGCAGATGCGGCTTGCCGCCCCAATACACCATGCCGCCAAGCTTCTCATATTCCGCCGCCAGGCTGCCGGCGCACAGCAGGCGCTTCTCGCCCACGTCCACCACGAAGTCCGGGTTGGCGCACACGAACGGCAGCTTGCGCCGCAGTCCCGCTTCCAGCACCGCGCGATAGTCCTCGACCGTCTCGTTGGCATCGTCGACAAGGCCCGAGCACAGGATCGCCTCGGCCTCCTCGATCGGCACGCTGGGTCCCGGCGCCTGCTTGAAGAGCGCCCGGTCCCGGTCCATGGGTCCCACCCAGTGCAGCCGCCGATAGCCCTTCTCGGCGATATGCGCGAGCGCAATGTCCCCGCCGGCCACGATCGCGTCCCAGCTGTCCCGCCGCACCCGCGTCTGCTCCAGCACCCGCTCCACGCTTTTGGCCGGCAGCGGCACGTTCGAAACCAGGATCACCGTGCCGCCGCGCGCCCGGAACCGCGCCAGCGCCTCCCCGGCAGCCGCATAGGCATCGCGCCCGTCGTGCACCACGCCCCAGATATCGCACAGGAGCACGTCGTAGTTTTCCAGCAGCGGGCCGGCATTGTGGATGATCGGCGGGGTCATGGGCTCCAGCGTCCTCACGTAAGCCCCCGCTCATAGCTAATTTGCGGCCGAAAGACACTGGCAACTGCGCCACATCCCTCCTTGCGCCCGCCATGTTCCCAGCCGAAAAGGTCCTCGCGAAGCTTCCGCGGGCAAAACATGCAGATTTCCTACGCGCAGAACCTCGAGGATTATCACCTCGATCTCGTATTCGAAGGCCGGCAGTCCGGCACCTACGTCGATGTCGGCGGCGGCCACCCCGTGGCCGACAACGTCTCCTTCTGGTTCTACCTCAAGGGCTGGCACGGCCTCGTGGTTGAGCCACAGGAGGCTCTGGCCTCGCTTTACGCCCACGTTCGCCCGCGCGACCACACCGTCTCCTGCCTTGCCGGCAGCACGAGCGGCGAGGTGGAGTTCCACATCGTCGACAAGTTGCACGGCTTCTCCACCACCGTGCGCGAGAATGCCGCCGGTGCCGCCCGCTTCGGCGCCGCCTTCAACACCGTGCGCAAGCCCATGCGCCCGCTCTCCGCGCTGTGCGACGAGGCCGGCCTCACCACCATCGACTTCCTCAAGATCGACGTCGAAGGCGCAGAGGCCGAGGTTTTGGCGGGCATGGATTTCAACCGCCATCGCCCCCGCCTCGTCCTGGTGGAGGCCATCGTGCCCGGCAGCATGGAGGCGGCATGGGACAGCTGGGAGCCCATGCTCACCGGCAACGGCTACCGCTTTGCCTTCTTCGACAACCTCAATCGCTTCTACATCGCCGAGGAAGCCTCCGACCTTGCACGCAAGCTGCCGGAAAAGCCGGCCCCCTGGGATCGCGTCGGCCACCTTTGGGATTGCGGCCGCGCACCCGAAAAGCCCGATCACCCCGATCACGCGCTCGCAAGGCTGCTGGTCGCAGGGCTGATGGCGCAGGCCCCGCGCATGCCGCAGGCCGAGCTTGAGGCCATCCTCCGCGCCGGCCTCGCGGCCGACCGCAAGTCCGATATGCCTCTTCAGGAACTCGCAGCGATCCTCAAGGGAAAGGCGGAATTTCCGCGCGCCCCGGGCGCCAGGCCCCCTGCCGGCCTGGGCGACCTGCTAGAAAGCGACGAGGTTCGCTCAGCCTTGGGCCGCATCGCCTGCATGTATGACGGCGGCCATCTCCTGGAGTAGCCCCTGACGTCCTGGCAAGCCGCCGCGCTCGCCGCGATCCATCCGGGAAGCTCCGCTTATTCGATGTCGGCGGTTCTCATGCTCTTTCAGGATTTCACTCTCGCTCACGTGCCCGTCTCCGGCGGCGGCAGCATTCGCCTCCGCCACGGCGGCTCCGGCCCGCCCCTGCTGCTGCTGCACGGCAACCCGCAGACGCATTTCATGTGGCACGCCGTGGCCCCGGCGCTCGCCAAGCGCTTCACCGTCATCATGCCCGATTTGCGCGGCTACGGCGGTTCGTTCAAGCCGCCGGCCAGTGCCGATCACGCGCCCTATGCCAAGGTCGAGATGGCGCGCGACATGGTCGAGGTGATGTCCCATTTCGGGCACCAGCGCTTCTTCGTCGGCGCGCACGATCGCGGCGCCCGCGTCGCCCATCGCCTCGCCATCGATCATCCCGACAAGGTTATCAAGCTCGCCGTTCTCGACATCATCCCCACCATCGAGCACTTCGAGCGCGCCGATATGTCCTTCGCGCTCGGCTACTATCACTGGTTCTGGTTCGCCCAGCCCCATCCGTTCCCCGAGAACGTCATCAGCGCCGCGCCGGATGCCTGGTTCACCGCCCACACCTCGCGTGAGCCGAAGCCACCGGGCTTCTTCCATCCCGCCGCGCTGGCCGACTACCTCGCCGCCGCCCGCACGCCCGAGATGATCATGGGCATGTGCGAGGACTATCGCGCCGCCGCCACCATCGATCTCGTCCATGATCGCGCCTCCCGCGCCGAGGGACGCAAGGTCGCGTGCCCGCTGCTGGTCATGTGGGGCTCGAAGGGCAAGATTGGCCAGTGGTACGATGCCCTCGCCATCTGGCGGCAGTACTGCAGCAACACGATCACCGGCGGCCCCATCGACACCGGCCACTACCTCGCCGAGGAGCGCCCGCAGGAGGTCATCGCCGCCTTCGAGCAATTCTTTGTCTGAACCACGCCTTTCATTATTGTCCCATCCATCTTCCCGGCTCGAAGTCTCTTCGGCCGCGACATCTCGAGGAGAATTCCGAAAATGACCGAGCCGTGTGACCTTTCCGCCCTGGAAGCGCGACGCCTGATCGGCGCCAAGAAACTCTCGCCGTCAGAGCTTCTCGAAAGCAACCTGAAGCGCATCGAGAAAACCAACGCCACCTTCAACTCCATCGTGGCGATGGACGCGGATGCCGCCCGCAAGGCCGCCAAGGCCGTGGAAGCCAAGCTCGCCAAGGGCGACGACATCGGCCTGCTCGGCGGCCTCACCGTCGGCGTCAAGGACCTTCAGGCAACCAAGGGCCTGCGCACCACCTGGGGCTCCCTCATCTACAAGGACCATGTGCCGCCGCAGGACGAACTCGGCGTCGGTAACGTCCGCGCCCAGGGCGGTGTCATCCTTGCCAAGACCAACACGCCCGAGTTCGGCGCCGGCGCCAACACCCGCAACCGCGTCTACGGCGCCACCGGCAATCCCTTCGACCCCGAGAAGACCTGCGCCGGCTCCTCCGGCGGATCGGCCGTCGCGCTCGCCCTGGGCCAGGTCGCCCTCGCCACGGGCTCCGACCTCGGCGGCAGCCTGCGCACGCCGGCTGCCTTCTGCGGCGTCACCGGCTACCGGCCGTCGCCCGGCGTCGTACCGAGCGTCGATCGCGCCGCCACGCTCTTCCCCTTCAGCGTCAACGGGCCCATGGGGCGCAGCGTCGAGGACGCTCACATGCTGCTCATGGCGCAGATCGGCCGCGACAAGCGCGATCCCTACAACAGCGCCGACAACGGCGCGTTGCCCTCACGTCTCGTCCCGGCCGATATCGGCCGCATGCGCGTGGCGCTCTCCCCGGATCTCGGCTGCGCCCCCGTCGACAACAAGATTGCCGAGGTGTTCAAGGCCCGCGCCAAGATCATCGGTTCCGCCTTCCGCGAGGCATCCGAGGCAGCACCCGACTTCGGCGACGTCCACGAGAGCTTCGAGGTGCATCGCTGCGTCTACTTCGTCGCCGCCCATCGCGAGCGCTTGGAGAAATCGCGCGACCTGCTCGACCGCAACGTCATCGACAATGCCGAGCGCGGCATGAAATACACCCTCCCGGATGTCAGCGCCGCGCACGTCTCCCAGACCCAGCTCTACAAGCGCTATCTGGAGTTCTTCAAGGACGTGGACGTGCTGATCTGCCCGGCCGCCTCCGTGTCGCCGTTCCCGCACAAGCAGCTGTTCGTCGAAGAGATGAACGGCAAGAAGATGCCCACCTACATGCGCTGGCTCGCCATCACCTACGCGCCGACCATGGCGCTCTCCTGCGGCGTTGCCTTGCCCTGCGGCGTCGATCACGCCGGCATGCCGTTCGGCATCCAGGTGCTGGGCCCCAACGGTGCGGATGCCAAGGTGCTTTCGGTCGCCCTGGCGCTCGAGAAGGTGCTGGCGGCAAACAAGGAGACGGCCCGCCCCATCCCGAAGCTCTGAGGCAGCAATGCCGCACATGCGAGGGGCATGGGGAAACCCATCCCCTCCCATGGCCCGCTCCCAGGCGCTCACGCGCCTCTCTTCACCGCTTCACCCGCCCGTCCACCACCTCGATGATGCGGTCGCAGCGGCGGGCGAGATCGAGGTTGTGCGTCACGATCAGGAAGGTCGTGCCGCTGGCGCGGTTCACCTCGCGCATCACTGAGAACACCTGGTCGGCCGATTTGCTGTCGAGGTTGCCCGTGGGCTCGTCCGCAAGAACCAGCGCCGGGTTCATGGCCAGCGCCCGCGCGATGGCCACGCGCTGCTGCTGGCCGCCGGACATGTTGTTGGCCAGGTTGTTCTCCCACTGGGCAAGCCCCAGCTGGTCGAGCAGCGCATGCGCCCGCGCCCGCATCTGCCCATCGGGAAAGCCGCGATCCGCCAGCAGCGGCATCATCACGTTCTCGAGCGCCGTGAAGGCCGAGATCAGGTAGTGATACTGGAACACGAAGCCGATGCTGTGCCCGCGCAGCTTGGTGATGGTCGCATCGTCCAGCCGGCTCGTCTCCCTCCCCTCGATGCTGAGCCTGCCTTTTGTCGGCCTGTCGAGCAGTCCGATGATGTTGAGCAGCGTGCTCTTGCCCGATCCGGAGGGGCCGATCAGCGCCACGAACTCGCCGTGCGCCATCGACAGGTCGATATCATGCAGCACCTCGGTCTCGACCGGCGTGCCGACGTTGTAGCGTTTCGACACCTTCTCCAGTCGCAGAACCTCTCCAGTCTCAGCCACGGATCGCCACCACCGGATCGAGTTGCGCGGCCCTCAGCGCCGGCACCGCTGCCGCGCCCACGCCCGTCACGGCCGCCAGCAGCACCGCGATCATGAACAGCGACGGCTCCAGCACCAGCGGGAACAGCTCGCTGCCGTCCGCCTGCCGCATCATGCCGTGCCAGATGTAGAGGCCCGCGCCTCCCACCGCCGCCCCGAAGATCGAGCCCGCAAATCCCAATAGCCCGCCCTGTATCAGGAACACGCGCAGGATCTGCCCCTTCGTCGTGCCCATCGCACGCAAAATGCCGATGTCCTTCGAGCGCTGGATCACCGAAACCACCAGCACGCTCGCGATGCCGAAAGCGACCGAAAGCCCCACGAACACGCGGATCAGCGTGTTCGATGTCTGCTGCGCGCTGACGGCTGTGAAGAACTGCGCATTGGTCTTGATCCAGCTGTCGGCCTGCACGCCCGTATCGGCCTGCACGCGCTGGGCAACCGTCTCGGCCTCGTAGGGGTCGGCCACCGTCAGGTCGATGGTCGTCACGCCGCCGACCAGCCCGAACAGCGCCTGCGCCGTGCGCAAGGCCACGAAGGTGGAACGCTGGTTGGCGCCCTTGTTGCCGAGGTCGAAGATGCCCGAGATCGTCAGCACGCGCGTAGCGCCCGTCGCCGCCGACACGATGATCTTCTCGCCCACGCCGACACCGAGGTCCTTGGCAAGCTCGGTGCCGACCAGGATATCGTCGGTAAGCACGCGCACCTGTCCAGCCACCAGGTAGTCGGGAATGCGCACGACATTGAAATAAACGTCGGGGTCGATGCCGGTCATGCTGATGGAGCGGCTCGCAGCCCCCCGCACGGCAAGCGCCGAGCCGCCCATCGTCGGCGACACGTTGGTGATCTCCGGCCAGCGTGACAGCTGCGCGCGCACCTTCTGCCACTGGTCGATCGAGCGCACGCGCTGCACCGGTCTTTGCACGATGGGCACAACCACCTCGCCCGTGCCCGGCGTCCGCAACACCCGCGCCTGTTCTTCCGGTGGAATGAGCTGGATGTGGGGCTGCGAGGTCAGCACGCGCTTCAGGAAGTTCTGCTGCAGGCTCGCCAGGAGTGCCGACATGAACACGATCACCGCCACACCGATCGCCACCGCCACCACGATGAACAGCGTCTGCATGCGCCCTTCCCGCAGGAAGCGCAGCGCCGTGATCCACTCGAAGGGCGCGAGGCGGTTCATGGCTGTTTCTGCGGCGCAAGGCGCGCGCGCATGTGCGTGCCGTCATGGATCTTGGTCGCAGTCACCGGCACCACGAGATCGCCCTCGTCGAGGCCTTCCAGCACCTCCGCATTGCCGCCGCTGACGAGGCCGAGCTTCACCGGCTGCGCCACCGCCTTCAGTCCCTTCACCTTCAAGACCCACGGCGCCCCCTTCGCAACGTCGCGCACCGTGGCAGCGGGCACGACGAGCGCCGCCGGATGCCGCGTCGTCTCGATGTCGACGGAAACCGTCATGTCCTGGCGCAGATAGGACGGCGGCTTGTCCACGCTCAGCTTCACCTCCACCGAGGCGCGCTGCAAATCGACGCCCGGATTGATGAGCGACACCACCGCCGGAAATCGCTCCTTCGGGTAGGCGTCGGCTGATGCGAGTGCCTTCTGGCCAAGGGCGAGCAGGCCCAGGTTCTTTTCGTCGATCAGAACCACGAGCTGCGTCTTGCCGAACGGCGAGAGCCGCATCAGCACGTTGGTCGGCTGCACCACGTTGCCGCGCTCGACATCGCGCGAGATCAGCACGCCGTCGCGCGGCGCCTTGATCACGGTGTAGCTCAGGCGTGACTGCGCCGTCGAAAGCGCGGCGCGCGCCTGGCGCAGCTGCGTTTCGGCCAGCACGTAGTCGCTGCCGCCCTCGCTGTTGGTGTAGACTTGCAGTTCGGCGCTGCGCACCTGGGCGCGCGCAATCGCCAGCGCCCGCGTCGCGTCTTCCAGCACCACCCGTGTTCCCACGCCGTCGCGGGCAAGCTTCTCCGCACGGTCGAATGTCGCCTGCGCGTTGACGAGCGTCGCCTGCGCCTGGGTAAGTGTCTCGCGAGCGGAAGGCAGCACCAGTTCCCTGATCTGTTTCAGCCGCGCCTCGGCCTGCGCCACGGCGCCTTCGGTCTGCACGACTGCTGCCTTGGCTTCCCGGTCGTCGAGCACCACCAACACGTCGCCGGCCTTCACCTCCTGCCCTTGCTCCACCGGCACGTCCACCACCACACCCGTGACCTGGCTGCCGATGTTCACGCGATAGGGCGCTTCCACGTGTCCTGCCGCCACGATGCTCTGCACGAAATCCGCCCGCCGCACCGCCTCCACCTGCACCACGGGTCCGAAGGCGAGGGGGATGATGAAGTAGTTGAGCACGAGCAGCGTCGCCACTGCGATGATGATCGGCTTGCGGTAGCCCCACGCCACGCGCAACGGTCGCAGCACGCGGCGCAGCGTGGTCGCGCCCGTCTCCTCACCCGCCTTGATGTCGGTGCCCTGGTCGTGCTTGAACTGCATGTCCTGCTCTTGTCGCGATCGACGCTCAAGGAATTGCCCTGGCCCTCCCGATCCCGCTCCCATCCCTTAGGTCGCGGCCTTGCACGGCTTCGGGCGACGGTCGCAGACGTGCTTCTCCCCGATATGGGGTTTTCCGCACCCTTCCAGATCCTTTGCGGGGTGCGCTTTGCCCCTGATCAATTAAACGCGCCAATTCTGCCCGCGCTACGGCAAACTGCCGCTTCGGTTAGCGCGCCGGGGCGCCCGCGAAGCATAAGTAGGGCGCGCGGCAAGCGCAGGGCTGGGTTGGCCCGCCGTGCGCGTAACCCAGCAGCGACGAGGATGGGGAAAATACGCTGGCTTATGCAGCCTGCGCTGCCAACCAAGCTACAGCCCACGACTGGGGTCGACACCAATCGGGCAACGCATCCCGTCCCCCGCCCGTCATCTCCGCGCAGGCGGAGATCCACGCAAATCCGAGAGAAGGCTGAACCTCTCCTGTCGCCTTCCCGGCCGAGCGGAGCGAGCGCCGGGATCTATCCCCGTTACGAAAATGGCAAGGGGAAAGATCCAAGCCGGACTGCAGCGGCCCTCACTGCGGCCAGCAGAACTTCTCGTCCATTTCATTCTGCTTGCGGCCCTCGTGCAGGGCTTCGAGATTCTTCGGATCCGCGAGATGGGCCTGCTCTTTCTCGAGATTGCCGCGGGCCTTCGCCACGGCCTCCTTCAGCAGCGCCTTGCGATCCTTGTCACGCGCCGGCAGCTGCTCCATGAAAACGGCCTGATACGGGTTCGCCTCCACCCAGGCCAGCGCCTTCACCCGCGCCTGCTTCTGCTTCTCCACATCGCAGAAGGCATACCCGTTGATGTAAGGGCCTGCCAGTTGGCTGAAGGCGGCCATGGCCTGCGCCGATTGCGCCAATTCCCGCGTGCCCGGGGCGATCACTTCGGCCAGCGTGAAATAGCGGTCCTTCGCCGCGTAGAACCAGAACACGGCTTCATCGCGCAGGCCGAAATCGTAGAGGCGGATGGCGAGCACCATCATCGTCATCGGCGTCGTGAGGCCGGGCTTGCCCAGGATCATGTCGCGCACGGCAAGCACGTTCTCCCGCTTCGTCGAGGCGAGCAGCGCCGTGTAGGGCCCACCCACGCTCACCTGCGGCGCCTCATCCGGCGTGCGCGCGGCGCGGTAGAACGGTTCGACATAGACGGGGATGTGGCGCACCGGCTCCGCCGCGAAGCCGCCAGCCCCCGTGAGCGTCGCAAGCAGTGCCGTTAGAAGCGCTGTCCGAAGAAATCTTGCCCGCATCTCTCGCTCCGCCTGGTGGTGCGCGCGCAGGCGCGACGAGCCGGCAGTAGATCCGCCACCCGCAGGCTGTCAAGCGCACGGGGCGCAGCACACCGCCCCGCGATCTTGTCGGACGTGATGGAAAGCCGATTGCCCCGAACGCTCTCGCTAGCCGCCGAGGAAGATCCGGCGCACCTCGGGGCTGTCGATGAGCGAGGATGATGGGCCCGAGATGGCCAGCCGCCCGCTTTCCAGGATATACCCGCGCGTTGCCATCGAAAGCGCAAGCCGCACGTTCTGCTCGATGAACAGGATCGCCATGCCTTCCTGCTTCAGCCGCTCGAACACGCCCTGCATCTGCTCCATCACCTGCGGCGCGAGGCCCAGGAACGGTTCGTCCACCATCAGCAGGCGCGGCAGCGACATCAGCCCGCGCGCAATCGCCAGCATCTGCTGCTCGCCACCCGACATCGTTCGCGCAAGCTGGTCCCTGCGCTCTTCCAGCCGCGGGAAAAGGGCAAAGGCGCGCTTCAGCGAAGCCTCGCGCTCCGCCTTCGCGCGCGGATGCCACGCGCCAAGCTTCAGGTTCTGCAGCACCGTCAGATGCGGGAACACGCGCCGCCGCTCCAGCACGTGCGCGATGCCGATCGGCGCGCGCGCATGCGTCGGCTCGCGCACGATGCTCTGGCCGTCGAACACGATGTCGCCGGCCTTGGCGCGGTTCAGGCCCGAGATGGTGTTGACCACGGTGCTTTTGCCAGAGCCGTTGGGGCCCAGCAGCGCCACGCTTTCGCCCGCGGCCACGCCGAGGGATACGCCCCACACGACCTGGTAGTCGCCGTAGGCGACCTCGAGACCCTTCACCTCAAGCAACATGTGGCGTCGACCCCAGGTAGGCATCCACGACGGCCGCGTCCTGGCGCACGTCTTCCGGCTTGCCGAAGGCGATGCGGCGGCCGGCGAACAGCGCGAGGATGCGATCGGAAATACGCATCATCACTTGCATGTTGTGCTCGATGGTCACGATCGTCATGCCCTGCCGCTTCAACTCGAGCACGAGATCGACGAGGCCCGGGATGGTGCGCTGGTCCACGCCGCCCGTCACCTCGTCCATCAGGATCAGGCGCGGCTTGGTGGCAAGACCGCGCGCCAACTCCAGCCGCTTGCGCTGGCCCGTGGAAAGTTCCCGCGCGAAGTGATGCCGCTTCTCCAGGAGGTCCACGAAGGCGATGGATTCAAGCGCGATATCGCGCGCCTCGTGCATGTTGGCGGTGCGGGCAAGCGCCCCCACCATCACGTTCTCCGTGACGGTGAGTTCGGTGAACGGCTTGAGCTTCTGGAACGTCCGCGCGATGCCGAGCTTGTTGATCTTGTCGGGCCGCATGCCCGTGATGTCCTGGCCTGCGAACGTCACGCTGCCGGTATCGGGCTTCTGGAAGTTGGTCAGCAGGTCGAACAGGGTGGACTTGCCGGCGCCATTGGGCCCGATGATGCCCAGGATCTCGCCTTCGTTCACGTCGAAGGTGATGTCGTTATTGGCCGTGATGCCGCCGAAGCGTTTTGTCACGCCCTTCACGTCGAGGATCACGCTCATGGCCGGGCCTCCGCAGCGGTCGAGGCCGTGGCGGCAACGGCGGGGTCGGGCTCTCCGGGAAGCACGCGGCGGCGCAGGCGCTCGGAGAACAGGCTCACGATGCCGGCTGGCCGCCACATGCAGATCGCCATGATCAGCAGCCCATAGATGATGAGATCGATGGTCTTGCCCGTGCCGCCCAGCCAGATGCGGCTGTACTCTGACAGCGGCACCAGGATCGCTGCGCCCAGCGCCGGTCCCCACAACGTGCCCGAGCCCCCCAGCACCGTCATCAGCACCACGATCACCGAGATGTCGGCCGAGAACACGCGTTCAGGATCGAGCACGAGGATGTATTGCGCATAGAATGCGCCGGCCACCGACATCATGGCGGCAGACAGCATGAACGCCAGCACCTTGTGCTTGGCCACGCCGATGCCGAGGCTCGCCGCTGCATCCGGCTCGTCGCGCACCGCCTGCAGCCGGAAGCCGAAGCGGCTGCGGCGCAAATACCAGACCAGCAGGAAGCCCAGCGCCGCTGCGCCGAGCGACAGATAATAGTAGGGCACTTTGCTCGTATGGAACTGCAGGTCGAGCCACGGCGAGCCGCGTTTGATCGGATACATCAGGCCAGAGGCCGCACCCACGTAGTCCCAGCGCTGGAAGATGATCTGCACGCTGGAGCCGATCAGCAGGGTGGCGATGGCGAAGTAATGCCCCTTCAGGCGCAGCGTCGGCAGGCCCACGGCCAACGCCGTCAGTGCTGCCATGCCCATGCCGACGAGCATGCCGATCCACGGCGTGATCCCGAATCGCACTGCCAACACGCCGGTGGCATAGGCACCGATGCCGAAGAACATCGCGTGCCCCAGGCTGATCTGTCCGGAAAGGCCGGCCATCACGTTCCACGCCTGCGCCATCAGCGCATAGAGGAAGATCAGGATCATCACATGGTGCGAGAACGTCGTCGTGCCCACCAGCGGGAATGCCACCAGCACGACGGCCAGCAGCGCCCCGAAGGCAAGGGCGAAGAGCGGGGGGCGTGGCCACAGGGGCTCGCCGCGTGCGGCTTCAAGAAGGCGCGCTTTGTCGGTCGTCATGGATCAGAACCTGCCGAAGAGACCGGTGGGGCGTGCGATGACGACAGCAAGGTACAACCCGAACACGATGAGCGCCTTATAGGAAGGATCGAACAGCACGCCGCCCACCGACTCCACGAGACCGATGAGGACGCCGGCAACGAGGCTGCCGAGGATGCTGCCGAAGCCGCCCAGCGCCACCGCCACGAAGGCGAGCAAAGCAAAATTCACGCCGACATCTGGGAAGATGTAGAAGAATGTCGACAGCATGCTGCCGGCCACCCCGACGCAGCCGAGCCCGATCGCCCATCCCAGTGCCGACATCCGCTCCGTGGGGATGCCCATCACGGCGGCTGCCTGCCTGTCCTGGGACGTGGCCTGCAGGGCAAGCCCCGTCTCCGTGCGTGTCACGAAGAGATAAAGCAGCACGAAGGCCAGAAGGCAGATGCCGCCGGCCACCAGCTGCGGCTGCCCGATGAACACGGTGCCGATCTGCACCCGGCCTGCGATCATCGGGTTGGTGATAGTGCGGAAGTCCGGGGTCCACAGGAATTGTGCGCCTGCGCGGAGAGCCACGGCCAGGCCGAACGTGCCGCAGACTTGTGCAAGCATCGGCGCCGTCAGCAGCCGTCTGATCACGCCGTAATGCACCGCAAGACCAGCGAGCCCGAGCAGGATCACCACGAGTGGCAATGAAAGCAGGGGATCGAGGCCCAGAACCCAGAACCAGAACGAGGCGAACATGGCGAGCATCAAAAACTCGCCGTGTGCAAAATTAACAATCTCCATAAGCCCAAATATTAGGCTCAAACCTACGGCGACGAGCGCATAGATGAGCCCCATCAGGAGGCCGCTGATGACAGCTTGCAGGAGAACTTCGGTAGACAATTGACGAACGCTCCAGAAAAACGCGTAATCAGGCTGTGGTTTCGCACTGAAAAGGAGTGAGGTCAATGAACCCCGTGAAAGTCGCCTGTGCGGCAGCCGTGCTTTTTGCCGGCACCGTTGCAGCCCAGGCCCAACAGGAAGTTAAGATCGGTGCCATCTACCCGCTTTCGGGTCCGGTGGCGCAGGTCGGTATCGACGCCGTCGCTGCCCTGAAGACGGTCGCCGAGATTGTGAATGAAGGGGCAGATCTCCCGCTACCTCTCGCCAAGAGCAAAGGTCTTTCCGGCCTCGGCGGCGCGAAGGTTAAACTGTTTGTCGCCGACCATCAGGGCAAGCCCGAAGTGGGCTTGAGCGAAACCGAACGCATGATCACGCAGGACAAGGTGCACGCCATGATCGGCGCGTACTTCTCCTCCGTCACGGCGGCGGCAAGCCAGGCGGCCGAGCGTGCAGGCGTGCCGTTCCTGAATGCGGCTTCCACGTCTCCGGCACTCACGGAGCGCGGCTTCAAGTTCTTCTTCCGCACCACGCCGACGGACGAAGACTTCTCAAAGCTCATGTTCGACTTCATGAAGGATCTCTCCGCCAAGACTGGCAAGAAGATCGAAAGCGTCTCTCTCTTCCACGAGGACACTGCCTACGGCTCCGACAGTGCCAAGGTGCAGAACCGCCTCGCCAAGGAACAGGGCTACGCGGTGAAGGAGGACATCACCTACAAGGCGCAGACCACCTCGCTCACCTCCGAGGTCCAGCGCCTTAAGGCCGCGAACGCCGACGTGCTGCTGCCGTCGTCCTACACGTCCGACACCTTCCTTCTGCTGCGCACGTCGAAAGAACTCGACTTCAACCCCAAGCTGATTGTTGCGCAGAACGCCGGCTTCACCGATCCCACGTTCATCTCCACGATGGGCAAGGATGCGGAAGGCTCCATCACGCGCTCGCCCTACAACGGCGATCTCGCCAAGACCATCCCGCTGATCACCAAGGTCAACGAGATCTTCAAGAAGCACTCGAACGGCCGCGACCTGTCGGACGTGCCCGCGCGCGTCTTCACCGGCATGATGACGCTTCTCGACGCCATCAACCGCGCCGGATCGACGGATCCCGAGAAGATCCGTGCGGCACTCGCCGCCACGAACATTCCCGCCGATCAGCTCATCGTTCCCTATCGGGGCGTGAAGTTCGACGAGAAGGGCCAGAACAACATGGTTCGTCCCATCCTTATGCAGGTGCAGAAGGGTGCCTATTGCACCGTCTATCCCTTCGAGCTGAAGACCTGCGAGGTGCAGTATCCGATGCCGACGTGGGCCGAGAAGGCCAAGATGTAAGACGACGACACCGCCACGCGACGAGGCCCGCGGAAATCTCCGCGGGCCTTTTTCGTTTCCCCCTCACGCGCCTGTGGCCCGTCCCCTGCGCTTGCCCTGTTTCCGCGTCGGCGACCGCGCCGCCTCTTGCTTTCGCTGCTGCACCGCGACCGCTGACAGCGGCAGGTTCGACGTCTGCTTCAACCGATGCAGCACGATCGATGATCTCACGTGCGCGACGCTGCCGTGCGGCAGCAGCACCTCGTTGAGGATGCGCGACAGGCTCGCCAGGTCCGGCACGACGAGCTTCACCAGATAATCGGCCTCGCCCGTCAACGCGTACGCCTCCTGCACCTCGTCCAGCCCATCGATCAGGCGCTGGAAGCGGCGGGAGTTCTCCGGCGAATGCGTTGCCAGCCGCACCTCCACGAACACGAGCACGCTCAGCCCCAGCGCCTCCGCAGAAAGCGCCGCGCGATAGGCCTCGATCACGCCCGCAGCCTCGAGCGTCACCCGCCGACGCGAGCACTGCGAAGGCGAGAGGCCGACGCGATCTGCCAGCTCGAAGTTGGTCAAACGCCCTTCCTGCTGCAGCGCTGCCAGCAGCTTCAGGTCGATATCATCGATGCGCGAGTCTTGCATGAATACCTAATTTTATGCGTGAAGAGTGCGTAATAATCTTATCACACACCCCATATTGCAAGCACATTGCGGCTATGGCGCATTAAATTGATCTGCATCAAATCGCCGACAGCTCATCCCGGAGACGAGCATGGGTCCTTTCCCGCACGACGCCCCGCCTGCTGCCATCAGCGCCGCCAATCCGGCCGGCACCGACGGCTTCGAGTTTGTCGAGTTCGCGCACCCCCAGCCTGAAAAGCTTGCGCGCCTGTTCGAGAGCATGGGCTACAGCGAAGTCGCAAGGCACAAGACGAAGGACATCTCCCTCTATCGCCAGGGCGGCATCAACTACATCCTCAACCGCGAGCCGGGCTCCCACGCCGCCCGTTTCGTGGCCGAGCACGGCCCCTGCGCGCCGGCCATGGCCTGGCGGGTCGTCGATGCCAGGCATGCCCTGAAGCGCGTGCTTGAGCTTGGCGGCAAGGAGTACACGGGCCCCGACAAGTCGCTCGACGTGCCCGCTGTCATCGGCATCGGTGGCTCGCTGCTCTACCTCGTCGAAACCTACGCTGCGAAGGGCTCACCTTACTCCGGCGAATACGCGTGGCTTGGCGACGTGGATCCCAAGCCGCAAGGCGTCGGCTTCCACTACATCGACCACCTCACGCACAACGTCATGCGTGGCAACATGGACACCTGGTACAAGTTCTATAACGAGACCTTCAATTTCCGCGAGATCCGCTTCTTCAACATCGAAGGCAAGGTCACCGGCCTGCACAGCCGCGCGCTCACCTCGCCCTGCGGCAAGATCCGCATCCCCATCAACGAGAGTGCCGACGACAAGAGCCAGATCGAAGAGTATCTGCGCGCCTACAAGGGCGAAGGCATCCAGCACATCGCCGTCGGCACCGACGACATTTATGCTGCCACCGATGCCATCGCCGCACGCGGGCTGGAATTCATGCCTGGCCCGCCTGATGTCTACTACGACAAGTCATTTGCGCGCGTGAAAGGCCATCAGGAGCCGATCGCCCGCATGAAGCGTCACGGCATCCTCATCGACGGCGAGGGCGTGGTGGACGGGGGCAGCACCCGCATCCTCTTGCAGATCTTCTCCAAGACCGTGATCGGCCCGATCTTCTTCGAGTTCATCCAGAGGAAGGGCGACGAAGGCTTCGGCGAGGGCAACTTCAAGGCCCTGTTCGAATCGATCGAGGAAGACCAGATCCGCCGCGGCGTCCTCAAAGCCTCCTGACGCCCCCTGCGCTCTCCACAAACGTCATCTCCGCGAGAGGCGAGACGTCTGCGAAACTCGGGTGCGCATCCCATCCACAAACGTCATCTCCGCGAAGGCGGAGATCCACGCAAGCCCGCGACCACACCGCACCTTCTCCTCTCTGCCTTCCCGGCCGAGCGAAGCGAGCGCCGGGATCTTTCCCGTTGTGAAAGAGTCCGCATCCAGGAAGGGAGCGAGGAGAAGTGCGCGCCCGGCTTCGACTTCGGAAAGCGGGAGCGACGCGCCACCTTGCGCGGCGCACGGCTCACGTGCGTGAATGCCCAACGTCGCGGCCGTGACAGCAGTTGGGTGCGCATTCCATTCCACAAACGTCATCTCCGCGAAGGCGGAGATCCACGCAAGCCCGCGACCACACCGCACCTTCTCCTCTCTGCCTTCCCGGCCGAGCGAAGCGAGCGCCGGGATCTTTCCCGTTGTGAAAGAGTCCGCATCCAGGAAGGGAGCGAGGAGAAGTGCGCGCCCGGCTTCGACTTCGGAAAGCGGGAGCGACGCGCCACCTTGCGCGGCGCACGGCTCACGTGCGTGAATGCCCAACGTCGCGGCCGTGACAGCAGTTGGGTGCGCATTCCATTCCACAAACGTCATCTCCGCGAAGGCGGAGATCCACGCAAGCCCGCGACCACACCGCACCTTCTCCTCTCTGCCTTCCCGGCCGAGCGAAGCGAGCGCCGGGATCTTTCCCCGATGCTGCATCTGCCCCGCCTCACGCGCGCAAAACCGCAGGCGACGCGCTCTTCCAGCGCGCCCCGTGGAGACGGCCTTCAAACCGTGTCGCCAGCCGCCGTCACCGGCCCGCAGGCCGTTGCGGTGTCTCGGGCTGCAAGGCGCGCGCGATATCTTGGAATACGTCGGCCGTCGCTGCATCCGACGGCGACTGGCGGATCGCCTCGTACAGCCTCGGCACGATGTCGAGCGCGCGGTCGAGCGCCGGATCCGATCCCGCCCGATAGCCCCCCATCAGCCGCAGGTCGCGCGTCTCTTCATAGCGCGCGATCATGGCTTTGAGGCGCCCGACGAGCTGCGCCTGCTCACGCGTCCACGCCATCTGCGCAAGCCGCGATATAGAGCCCAGCACGTTCACCGCAGGAAAGCGCCCCGCATCCGCAATCGCGCGATCGAGCACGATGTGCCCATCGAGCGTGCCCCGGATGTTGTCGGCAACGGGATCGTTGTGGTCGTCGCCGTCAACGAGCACGGAGAACACGCCCGTGATCATCCCGGCGCCCTCGGCGCCAGGGCCCGCGCGCTCCAGCAGCTTCGGCAGGTCGGAGAAGACGCTCGGTGTATAGCCGCGCGCCACCGGCGGCTCGCCCGCCGCAAGCGCCACGTCACGGGCCGCGTGCGCATAGCGCGTCACGGAATCGACGATCAGCAGCACGCTCTCGCCCTGATCGCGGAAGTACTCCGCAATCGAGAGTGCCGTGCGCGGTGCCAGGCGCCGCATCATCGGGCTCTCGTCACCGGTCGCGACCACGGTCACGGCGCGCACCCGGTCAGGCCCCAGCGCATCCTCCATGAATTCGCGCACTTCCCGGCCACGTTCGCCCACCAGCGCGATCACCGCCGTATCGAACCCCTTCGAGCGGGCCAGCATCGCCAGCAGCGTGGACTTGCCCACTCCGGAGCCCGCGAAGATGCCGATGCGCTGGCCAGCGCACAGCGGCGTGAACATGTCGATCACCTTGACGCCCGTCTTGATCGGCTGCTTCACGCGTTGCCGGCTCAAGGGGGGCGGTGGCTCGCGCTCGGTCGAGATCGCCTGCGGTCCGGATGCCAATGGCCCGCCCCCGTCGATCGGCTGGCCCAGCGCATTGATCGTGCGCCCCTTCCAGCTGGCATCCGGCTCGATGGTGACATACCCGCGTCGCCAGGCATGTTGGCCGAGGCCTGCCTGCAGCATCGCGTCGAACGGCTTGATCGTCACCCCGCCTGCTTCGATGCGCACCACCTCGGCAAGTTGCGGCTTGCCCCCGGTGCGGATTTCAACGCACTCGCCGAGCTTGACGTGCTGCGACAGTCCCGCCACGCGGCAATAGGATGGCGCCACCTCCACCACCGCGCCGCCGACCGAGGTCAAAGGCTCGCTCGCCATCAGCGTGTTGACGGTCGCGGCCAGTCTCTCGAGCGGATTGGGCAGGTGTTGCGCAGAGGTGCTCATTCAACACGCGTCCCCTTGCTCACCAGCCCTCATTGCCCGGATGCCAGCGTGCGCACGGCTTCCTGCTGCGAACTGTCGGAATCCTTCATGGTCGCCGTCACCGCATCGAACGTGCGTTGCACCATGATCATCTTGGACATCTCGGTCACGGGATTGACGTTCGAGCGTTCCACGAAGCCCTGCTGCACGCCATACTTGCTGCCCTCCAGCGCCGGCTGCGCCGGAGTGCTGGGGATCACCCCGGAATTCTGGTAGCGCGCTAGGTCTGCCTTCGCGTCGATCGTGAAAAGCCCGATCCGCCCCACCTGCCGCTTGCCCTGCGCGATGGTGCCGTCACGGCCGATGGTCGGCGGCCCGCCTTCGGGCTCGAGGCTAAGGGCCGAGCCACTCACGTCCAGGATCGGATAGCCGCTCATGGACAGAAGCTGCCCCTGCGGCGACATCTGCATGCGCCCGTCGCGCGTGTATACGGTGCCGGCCGGCGTCTGCATGGCGAGCCACGCATCGCCCTGCACCGCGACGTCGAGCGGGTTGTCGGTGCGCACGATCTCGCCGGGCCTGCGCGAGATGAAGCTCTTGCCGCTGGAGGCGAAGGCGACAGGGTCCTTGTTGACGTCCGAGAGCACGGCCGAGAACGTCACTTCCTCGGCCCGAAACCCCCCGGTCGAAACGTTGGCCACGTTGTTGGCGATGGTGTCGAGGCGACGCATCAGTGATTTCTGCGCCGACAGTCCAACGTAGAAATTGTTCAGCACGACAGAGCGCCCTCGGATTGGCCGATGTGTCTCGCCACGCATGGCATAAGCAACGCGGGCCTTCCCACTGTGCCGCAGCGGCCTTGTACGAGGCTGACCAAGTGCCCGCGCCAATTCGATTAAAATGCGCCCGCACCAGCCTCGCGCAAGCGTTGGGCCCCACACAGATGAGACGCGCAGGAAAAGGGGCTTTCCGGTGACCATCGGCCTTGGACTAATCGTTACCCTCGCTTGCATGCTCGGCGGCTTCGCTGCCATGGGCGGGCACATCGAGGTGATGTGGCAGCCCTGGGAATACGTGATCATCTGCGGCGCCGCACTCGGCACCTTCATCGTCGGCAACCCGATGAAGACCATCAAGGACGCTGGCGTCGGCCTGGTCGAGGCCATCCTGCACAAGGCCCCGAAGAAGAACGACTATCTCGATACCCTCGGCGTTCTCTATTCGCTCATGCGCGAGTTGCGCACCAAGCCCCGCAACGAGGTCGAGGCGCATTTCGACGATCCGTCGCAGTCGGCGCTGTTCCAGCGCTACCCGAGCATCATGAAGAACCCCGAGATGCTCACCTTCATCTGCGACTACTGCCGCCTCATCATCATCGGCAACGCCCGCTCGCACGAGATCGAGGCGCTGATGGACGAGGAGATCTCCACCATCAAGCACGACAAGCTCAAGGCCTATCACTCGATGGTCACCATCTCTGAAAGCTTCCCCGCGCTTGGCATCTGCGCCGCCGTCATGGGCGTGATCAAGGCCATGGGCGCGCTGAACGAGGCGCCGGAGGTGCTGGGCCACCTCATCGGCGCCGCGCTCGTCGGCACCTTCGCGGGCATCTTCTTCTCCTACGCGGTCGTCACGCCCATCGCCACCAACATCAAGATCGTGCGCGAGAAGAAGCTGCGTCTCTACTACATCGTGAAGCAGACGCTGCTGGCATTCATGAACGGTGCCATGCCCCAGGTAGCACTCGAGTACGGCCGCAAGGCGATTTCGGCCTACGAACGCCCCACGCTCGACGATGTCGAGCAGGTCACCGTGGCAGCGATGGATCCCAACGGCGGCCAGAAGGCAGCGGCATAAGGAATGGCCAGCGGGCAGGCGATGGCAACGGCAACGGCACGACAGACCAAGATCGAGGACATGTTCGGCGACGGCGCCGGCGCCGCCGATCGCATGCCGATGCTCAAGGCGTGCCTGTCTGGCGTAGGCCAGATGCTGTACGACCAGATGCGGCAGACCATGCCGTCGCCGCCGCGCCTCGCCTTCGTGAATTGCCGCTCCATGACGGCCGAGGATGCCTTCGCCCTGCACGGTGGCACCTGCGCCATTGCCGTCTACGCCACCACCGGGTGGAGCGGCCCCTGCTACATGACCTGCAATCGCGGCGCCGCCTTCATTGTCCTGGAGATGCTGCTCGGCGCCGACCCTGCCGATCCCGTCGTGAAGGTCGAGCGCGACCTCTCCAGGATCGAGCAGCGCGTCTCCACCATCTTCTTCAAGACACTGCTCGGCACCATCTCTTCTGCCTTCATGATGACCGCCGAAACCGGCTTCGACCTCATGACCACGTGGGCCGAGCCCGATTTCGACGAGATCAAGCCGCGCAGCCCCATGATCGTCGCGCGCTTCGAGATCGAGACGCCCAAGCAGAAGGGCGAGATCCACTTCCTCATTCCCGACGCCTCCCTCGCAAACGTGCGCGAGGCGCTGTCCGTCGAGCCCAAGACCGAGGACGACGTCAACGACGAGACCTGGGGTGAACTCATCCGCAAGGAGTTCAACCGCAGCAACGTCTCCGTCACGGCCATTCTCGACGAGAGGCCCGGCACGCTGGGCGAGATCGCGCGCCTGCGCGTGGGCGATATCCTGGAACTCAATGCGACCACCGAAAGCCAGGTGGTGGTCGAAACCAACGGCGAGCGCCTGCTGTGGTGCTCGCTCGGCAAGTCGAACGGTGCCTATACGCTGCGCGTGGAAGAGTTCGTCAACAAGGAGCAGGAACTGATGGACAACATCCTAGCCTCGTGAGATTCCCGCTCCCTCATGTCCCGTTCCCGTGCGTCTGCAACAAGACAGTCTTCAACCCGGTGCCCGGTGAGCAACCATGAACGATCCATCTGACGAATTGCCGGTCGAACAGCAGGCCGCAGAGGAGTACAACCCGGACTCCGCCATGCCCGCCGTCATGGAAGAGGGCATGTCTCTGGGAGGCGACGAGCCATCCTTCGGAAACCAGTTCCCGGCCATGGCCGGCGGCAGCGATGCGCCGCCGCGTCTCGACACCATCATGCGCATCCCCGTGACGGTGCGCGTGGTGCTGGGATCGGCCACGATGCCGGTGGCAAACCTGATGAAGCTGGGGCGTGGCTCCGTCATCCCCCTCGAGCGCAAGGTCGGCGAGCCGGTCGAGGTGGCCGTCAACGGCCACACCGTGGCGCGTGGCCAGGTGGTGGTGATGGACGAGGCGACCTCGCGCTTCGGCATCAAGCTCACTGAGGTGCTCACGCAATCGCCCATTTCCGACGCGGCCTCCTGAGGAAGATAGATCAGCGTCATGTCGGCATCCGCAGGCAGCTCCAACATCGCGCACCTCTCGGGCATCGAGAAGGTGGCCGTGCTGCTGTTGGCGCTCGGCAAGAGCAAGGCCAGCAACCTGCTGCGCCGGTTCGAGCCGGAAGAGCTGAAGCTGCTGACCCGCTCGGCCACCACGCTCAAGCCCGTCGATGCCGCCGACGTCGAGCACCTGGTGGAGGAATTCGCCCAGAAGTTCACCGGCGGCGTGAAATTCATGGGCACCGAGCGCGAGATGCGCGAGCTTCTCAGCGACGTGATGAGCGAGGATGAGTACAACGCCGCGCTCTACGGCGAAATGGAGCCCATGGTCGCCCCGCTGATGCAGGCGGCGGCGGCAGGCGCCATGCGCGACGAGCAGATCTGGGACAAAATTTCCAAGGTCAAGGTCGAAGAGTTGAGGGCCTATCTGCTGCAGGAGCATCCCCAGACCGTGGGCGTGATCCTATCGAAACTCGATTCGGACATGGCGGCCAAGCTCGTCAGTTCCTTCCCCGCCGAGCAGCGCGCCGGCATCCTGGTGCGCATGCTCGCCGCCAAGGACGTCGACCCCGAGGCGATGCAGGCCATCGAGGATGTGCTGGGCGAGGACCTGCTCAAGGTCGAAGGCCCTACGAAGCACGGCGGCGTCGCCGACATCCTAAACCGGCTCGACAAGGCGCAGAGCGACGACGTGCTGCGCTCGCTCGCCGAGGTGCGGCCCGAGGACGCGAAGGTCCTCAAGAACATGATGTTCTCGTTCGACGACATGATCACGCTGCCCGCCACCGCCCGCACGCTGGTGCTCGACCAGGTGCCGATGGAGAAGCTGGTGCTGGCCCTGCGCGGCACCGACAGCCAGTTCCAGACGACCATTCTGGCGTCTCTCGCCGCCCGTTCCCGCCGCATGGTCGAAGCCGAGCTTGCCAGCGGTTCCACCGCGCCGCCGCGGGAGATCCAGGAAGCGCGGCGCAGCGTCGTCGACATCGTTCTGCGCATGAATGCGCGCGGGGATATCCAGATCCGCCCCGCCGAGGACCTGAGCGACGTGACCCAATGAGCCCTATCGGCGGGCCCTGAATCACTCTAACTGTCCCGCCCCAGGCGACGGCAACGGTCGAGGGTTCCGGTCATGGCCGACGAGGATGACAAGGACAGTAAAACAGAAGAGCCGACCGAGAAGAAGATCCAGGATGCGATCGAGAAAGGCAACGTGCCTTTCTCGCGCGAGGCCGCCACGCTCGCTTCCCTCATCGGCATGCTGCTCGTCGCCAGCTTCTTCCTTGCCTCGGGCGTTGCGGAACTCTCCGGCACGCTGGTGCGCATTCTCGACCAGCCGGCAGCCTTCGCACTCGAGACGCGGGCGGATGCAACCTTGCTGCTGGGCGCCGTCGCACTCGAGGCTGGCCGCCTCGTGGTTCCCATCGTCATCGTGCTCGGCATTGCCGGTGTTCTAGCCTCGGCTCTGCAGAACCCGCCCAGCATGGTCGTCGACCGCATCATGCCGGAAATGTCGCGCGTCTCGCTCTCCAGCGGCTGGAAGCGCATCTTCGGCGTGCAGGGCCAGATTGAGTTCCTCAAGGCCGTCTTCAAGTTTGGCGTGGTGTGCGCCGTGGGCTACTACTTCGTGCGCTCCAACACCATGAGCGTCACGAACGCCATTTTCGTGGAGCCGTCCGACCTGCCGGCCCTGCTCCTCAACCTCGGCATCCGGGTCATCGCCACCATTACTGTCGCGACGGCCGTTCTCGTCGCGGCCGACGTCGTCTGGTCGCGCGTCTACTGGCACAACGAGCTGCGCATGACGCGGCAGGAGATCAAGGACGAGTTCAAGCAGAGCGACGGCGATCCCATAGTCAAGGCGCGCCAGCGCTCACTGAGCCGCGATCGCGCCCGCAAGCGCATGATGGGTGCCGTGCCGCGCGCCACGCTGGTCATCACCAACCCCACCCACTACGCCGTGGCCCTGCGCTACGTGCGCGAGGAGGGCGGCGCGCCGTTGGTGATCGCCAAGGGCAAGGATCTCATCGCCTTGCGCATCCGCGAACTCGCCGCCGAGCACAACATCCCCATCGTCGAGAACAAGCCGCTCGCACGCGCCCTCTACAGGGCCGTCGAGGTCGACAAGATGATCCCGAAGGAATTCTACAAGGCCGTCGCCGAGATCATCTACTATCTGTCACAGCGTCAGGCTCAGATAAGGCCGATCACATAAGGTCTTATGCATCGAGGATGTCGTGCTGCAAGCCCATGCGGTGCCTCGTCGTCGGTGTCTTGAAGCCATCGGAAAGCCGGCCACACGCGTCCTCGCCGGGCCGCGCACGATCGCTGGCGCCTTTCCTCCAGAAACCCGTGATCCCGCTCGATGCTGAAGCAACCGCGAAACTATGCGCTGGAGCGCGAGATGGCCCTTGCCGAAGGCCTGCGCGATGTCGCCTCCGAACTGCGTCTCATCGAGGCCGCCGATCTCATCGCCTTCATCCGCACCGAGCAATATGGCAATCTGGCAACCCTCGTGGCCTCTTCGGCCGAGTGCTACTTCCTGCCCGGCACCGTGAAGTTCGGTCAGTCGGGCGATATCGACGTGCGCTGGGGCGGCACCCCGGTCGTCAGCCTCGACATGGAATTCAAGCATCAGGGCGTCAGCGTCTATTTCCGCTTGCGCTTGGAGGCTCTGCAAGCCGGGGTCGAGATCACATACATCGCCTTCGATAACAGTGCCGCCGATCCCGACGCCAATACCCGACGCCTCGTCGAGGCCATCACGGATGCACGCACCAGCCCGATCCGAGCCTATGCGCAGAAGGCGCCGAGCGCTGGAGCCGCGCTGTAAATCGCCCCACCCAGCCATGCTTTCAGCATGCGAATCGATTCGCATCGCCGGGCCGCGGACCTCCGACAAATTCGTTAAATTTTTCAAATTGCTCTAAGGAGCCCTGAAAGCTTCGGCCGCTATTCCCGCGCATGCCTGATCGCAAGCTTGAGACAAGATTACACGACTAGCCTGCGACAGCTTTCCTCTCTCCGGTCGCGGCCCATGACACAAGTCTACCTGTTCAGCCTCGCCTCGCAGCACAACCGCTGGCTCTCCACGCGGCAGGCCACGGTTGCCACCAACGTGGCCAACGCCAACACGCCGGGCTTCAAGGCGCAGGACGTGGCGCCCTTCGAATCCGCCCTCGATGCCGCCCGCATCTCCATGTCGGCCAGCAACACCAAGCACATGCAGATGGGCGAGACGCAGGTGCGGGAGGGCGAAAAGGTCCAGGGCCAGGACAGCTGGGAAGTCACGCATTCCGGCAACAGCGTCAACCTCGAGCAGGAGCTGATCAAGGCCGGCGAGATCAACCGCACCTACCGTCTCAATGCGAGCGTGGTGAAAACCTTTCACCGCATGATCCTCGCCAGCACGAAGGTGTAACGCATCATGGCCGTCGATCCACTCCAGTCGATCCTGCGCATTGGCGCCTCGGGCCTCGAGGCGCAAAGCGTGCGCATGCGCGTGGTGTCGGAGAACATCGCCAACGCCAACTCGACAGGCGCCACGCCCGGCTCCGATCCCTACGTCCGCAAGATGGTGACGTTCGAGAACCAGCTCGACGACATCGAGGGCACGAGCGGCGTCCGCGTCTCGGGCGTCGAGACCGTGCGCTCGGCATTCCGCATCGAGCACATGCCGGGTCATCCCGCCGCCGACGAAAAGGGCATGGTCAAGCTGCCCAACGTCGACGTGATGGCCGAGGTCGCCGACATGCGCGAGGCCAACCGCTCCTATGACGCGAACCTGCAGCTGATCAAGCAGGCCCGCGACATGATCAACATGGCCATCGACATGCTCAGGAGCTCGTGATGATCGAGAGCCTCAAGTCGCTCAGCATCAATCCTGCCGTCACGGGCGAGCTCGAGATGGTGCCCGTGCGCCCCACCGCCGGCCCCGGCGAGGTCGCGGGTGCCGACTTCGGCGCGCTGCTCGGCGACCTTTTCGCCTCTACCGCGGACAGCGTGAAGAAGGCCGAGGCGGTTTCCGTGGCGGGCATCAAGGGCCAGGCCACCGTGCAGCAGGTCGTCGAGGCGGTGATGAACGCCGAGCAGTCGCTGCAGGGCGCCATCGCGGTGCGTGACAAGGTTGTTACGGCTTATCTCGAGATCAGCCGGATGCAGATCTGAAGGAGTTGAGAAGTGAGAGCGCTTGCCATCGCCGCCACGGGCATGAATGCCCAGCAGACCAACGTCGAAGTGATCGCGAACAACATCGCGAACATCAATACGACAGGCTACAAGCGCGCCCGCGCGGAATTCGTGGATCTCCTGTACCAGGCCGAGAAGTCTGCCGGTGCTCCCACGCGCGGTGGCGGTGAACCCGTGCCCGAAGGCATCCAGATCGGGCTCGGTGCCCGCACCGCGGCCGTCCGCAACCTGCACATCCAGGGTTCGCTCACCCAGACCGGCAACAAGCTCGACGTCGCCATCAACGGCCGCGGCTGGTTCCAGGTCGCCGGTCCCAACAGCGAGAACCTCTATACGCGCGCCGGCTCGTTCAGCAAGAACGCCACGGGCCAGATCGTCACGGCCGACGGCTATGTCGTGCAGCCCGCGATGACCATTCCGGCCACGGCCACGGATGTCACCATCAACGAGACGGGCCAGGTCTACGTCACGCTCGGGGGCGCCACCACGCAGACCCTGCTCGGCCAGTTCGTCGTGGCGAATTTCGCCAATGACGCGGGCCTCGATCCGCTGGGCGGCAATCTCTTCCGCGAGACCACGGCGTCGGGCACCGCCACGCTCGCCGTCGCGGGTGATCCCGGCTACGGCACCATCAACCAGGGATATCTCGAGAACTCCAACGTCGATCCGGTGAAGGAGATCACCGAACTCATCTCGGCCCAGCGCGCCTACGAGATGAACTCGAAGGTGATCACGGCCGCAGACGAGATGTTCTCAACCATCGCCAAGCGGTGAACGGCATGAAGCGGGTTATCGGCGGTTTATGGCTTGTGGCGCTTCTGGCGCAGTGCGCTGTGCTGCTTGGCGCGACCCCGGCGGCAGCACAGCCCGCCCAGCCGCAGCCCGAGATGCTGCTGCCCGTCCCGGCAGTCACCATCTATCCCAACGACGAGATCAGCGAGGAGCACATCACCGACCGCGCCTTCATCGCCTCCACGGTAACGCGTGGCTCTGTCCAGGAAGACCGGTCCGGCGTCATCGGCAAGGTCGCCAAGCGTACCCTGCTCAAGGGCCAGCCCATACCGCTCAACGCCGTGCGCGAGCCTTATCTCGTGATCAGCGGCAAGCCCGCCACCGTCGTCTTCATGGAGGGCGGCCTCACCATCACGGGCCAGGCGACGGCCCTTCAGAGCGGCGCGGTGGGAGACAGCGTCTCGTTGCGCAACGCGGAAAGCGGCCTGCAGATTCGCGGTGTTGTCGCAAAAGATGGAACAGTGAGGATCGGAAGCCCTTGATGCGGTCATGGCTTGCCATCTGCGTGTTTCTGCTCGGCGTCGGCTGGATCGTTCCCGCCGGCGCTCAGACGCGTGTGAAGGACATCACCACCGTGCAGGGCGTGCGGTCGAACCAGCTCGTCGGCTACGGCCTCGTCATCGGCCTCAACGGCACCGGCGACACGCTGCGCAACGCGCCCTTCACGCAGCAATCGCTCCAGTCGATGCTCGACCGCATGGGCGTCAATGTCCGCAACGCGCAGGCGCGCACGCGCAACATCGCGGCCGTCATCGTCACCGCCGAGCTGCCGGCGTCCGTCGGCAAGGGCTCGCGCATCGACGTCACCGTATCCTCGCTCGGTGACGCGACGTCGCTCGTCGGCGGCTCGCTCATCCTCACGCCGCTGACCGCCGCTGATGGCCAGGTCTATGCCGTGGCGCAAGGCCCCCTCGCCGTCAGCGGCATCTCCGCCGGTGGCAAGGCCGAATCCGTTACGCAAGGTGTGCCCACCACAGGCCGCATTCCCAACGGCGCCAGCGTCGAGCGCGAGGCCGTCGGCAACTTCCCCGAAGAGAAGGAATTCGTCCTCGAGCTCCGCAACCCGGACTTCAACACCGCCGTGAAGCTGGCCGACGCCATCAACGCCTACGGCGCCCAACGCTACGGCATGCGCGTTGCGCGCGAGGATGACCTGCGCACCGTTACGCTGCGCAAGCCACCCAAGATCAGCGCCGCCCGCTTCATGGCCGAGGTCGGCAATCTCAATGTCCAGGCCGATACGCCCGCCCGCGTCATCATCGACGAACGCACCGGCACCATCGTCATCGGCAAGGATGTGACTGTTTCGACGGTCGCCGTTGCGCACGGCAGCTTGACCGTGCGTGTAACGGAGACGCCCAGGGCCAGCCAGCCCAATCCCTTCTCACGGGGCGAGACGGTGGTGTTGCCCGAAACCCAGGTCGGCATCGACGAGAAGGACGGCAAGCTCGCCATCGTCAGGGGCACGAACCTGCAATCGCTGGTCAGCGGCCTCAATCGCATGGGCCTCAAGCCGCAGGGCATCATCGCCATCCTGCAGGCCATCAAGTCGGCAGGGGCGTTGCAAGCGGATCTGGTGGTGCAATGAAACGGATCGTGACAGGCAGCCTGCTGCTCACCCTGACCCTCACCGCTCTCGCAGCCCCGGTGCTCGCGCAATCCGGATGGGCGCCGACCGTGACGCCGATCGAGGCCAAGACCGAGCCCCTGCCGCGTATGCGCGGCCCGCAAAGATCGCAGCCGGGTGAGGATGCGCCGGCGAACCTGCCCACCGACAAGGCGGAGTTGCCCCTCCTGCCGTTGCCCTTCGCCGACCAGCGCCGGCAGGTGCGCGATATCGCAGCCCAGGGCAAGCCCGAGGCGATACCCGCCAAGAGCAACACGCCGCAGGCACCCGCGCAGCCTTCCGCGCCTGCAGCCGCACCGCTCGAGACACCGCTTGCCAAGGGCTACTGTGCCAACATCGGCACGCTCGCGAGCGACGCCAAGTTCGCATGGCAGAAGAAGGCCATCGCCGAACTCGCCACGGAACTTGATGACCGCATCGCCAGGCTCGAGGCCAAGACCGAGGAATACAAGGCGTGGCTCGCCCGCCGCGACGACTTCGCCAAGCGCGTGACCGACAATCTCGTCGTCATCTACTCGCGCATGCGGCCCGAAGCCGCCGGCCAGCAGCTGATGGCGATGGACGAGGAGACGGCGGCGGCGGTCATCATGAAGCTCGATCCGCGCATCGCCAGTGCCATCCTCAACGACATGAACGCCCAATATGCAGCCCGCCTCACGTCCATCATCAGCGGCGCGGCCAAGGTCAAGGACACGCCCGCTGCCAAGCCCACAGGGCCAGGACCAGTGCCGGCGCCGGAGAGAAAATCATGAGATCCCGCAGCAACATCCTCGTCCCGCTGGCCATGTTCGCGGCGACCGCGCTGACAGGCTGCGCCGACAAGATGGCAGACTTCAACAAGGAGCCTGCCCTGACGCCGGTCGGCGCCGGCCTCAAGCCTAATCGCGTTGCCGAACTCAGCGACACGCCGCCCCCGATGCCGCAAAAGCGCGGCAACTCCCTCTGGACCGATTCCGGTAGCGACCTCTTCCGCGATCCGCGCGCCAACCGCGTGGGCGACGTCGTCACCGTGAAGATCGCCATCAAGGACAAGGCCTCGCTCGACAACACCTCGCAGCGGTCCCGCGACAGCAAGAACAATCTCGATCTCTCGAATTCCTACGACCTCTCCTACGCCAATGGCAATTTCGCCGGCAAGGGCAGTGGCAAGGTCGGCAGTGATATCTCCTCGGGCACCTCCACCAAGGGCGCAGGCGCCATCACGCGCTCGGAAAGCATCGAGCTTCTGGTCGCCGCCGTGGTATCGGAGGTGCTGCCCAACGGCAATCTGGTCGTCAGCGGCACGCAGGAAGTGCGCGTGAACCAGGAGGTGCGTGTGCTCAACGTCGCCGGCGTTCTGCGGCCGCGCGACATCGCCACCGACAACACCGTCTCCTACGACAAGATCGCGGAGGCTCGCATCTCCTACGGCGGCCGTGGCCGCGTCAGCGAAGTGCAGAACCCTGGCTGGGGACAACAGCTGATCGACCTGTTCGCACCCTTCTGATGGCCAAAGACAGCAACAAGGACAAGGATAAGGAGGCCCCGCCCGCCAAGGGCGGAGGCTTCATGTCGACGCTGATCGGCTTCCTCATCATCACAGGGCTTGGCGTCGGGGCCGGCGGACTGTTCGGCATCCAGGCCGCGCAGAAGATCGGGCCCAATGCCAAGAAGCCCGACGCCAAGGCGCATGCAGCCGCCAACGACCAGCACGGCAGTAAGGATAGCCACGGCGGCGACAAGGATGCACACGCCAAGGATGCCAAGGGCAAGGACGGGAAAAGCCTTGGTCCACGGCTAGTTAGCTTCCCGCCCATCGTCACCAATCTACAGCAGCCGGAAAAGGTCTGGATTCGAATCGAGGCCTCGGCTGTGATGGAGGGCGACAATGTCGACAAGCTGACGGGGCAACTCGTCGAAGACATCGTCGCCTACTTCAAGACCTGTTCGCTCGACCAGATCCAGGGCGGCAGCGGTTACCAGTACATGCGGGAAGACCTCAACGAACGCGTGCGCGTGAGAGGGCAGGGCAAGGTGCGAGACTTCGTGCTCCAATCCTTCATCGTGGAATGATCGGCAGGCTCCTCCTCGGCCTGGGACTGCTCGTGTGCATGGCGGTGCCGGCCACCGCGCAGATTCCATCTCTCGACCAGCTTGTGCCGCCTGGCGATCCCACCGCCTCCGGGCGGATCATGCAGTTCATTGCGCTCCTCACCGTGCTGTCGGTGGCGCCTGGCCTCCTGATCATGGTGACGAGCTTCACGCGCATCGTGATCGCGCTGTCGTTCCTGCGCTCGGGTCTGGGTCTGCAGACGACGCCCGCCAACATCGTGCTCGTCAGCCTCGCGCTGTTCATGACCTTCTACGTCATGGGCCCCACCTTCGACCGCGCCTGGAACAACGGCGTGCAGCCGCTGATGAAGCGCGAGATCACCGAGCAGGAGGCCTATCAGCGCATCACGCAGCCATTCCGGGTCTTCATGCGGGCGAACGTGCGCGAGAAGGACCTCAACATGTTCACCGAACTCGCCAGCGAGACTTTGAAGCCCAAGCAGGGCGATACCGAGATCGATCTGAGGATCCTCATCCCCGCTTTCATGATCTCGGAGTTGCGCCGCGCCTTCGAAATCGGCTTCCTGGTGGTGCTGCCGTTCCTCGTCATCGACATGATCGTCGCCACCCTCACGATGTCGATGGGCATGATGATGTTGCCGCCCACCGTCATCTCGCTCCCATTCAAGGTGCTGTTCTTCGTGCTGATCGACGGCTGGAACCTCTTGATCGGAGGCCTGATCCGGTCGTTCGTCTAGCCCCGCACAGCCACCTCGTCTGGCTGTTGCAACTCCCTCTTCCCGGCAATCCCCACGCAAGCTTCGCGTCCCACAGTGCGGGCTCCAACCAGAACTCGCGCGGGAACCTGAATGTTTGGCTTGGAGCAGCTTGAACGGATTTGGAAGAGCCTGCTTGCCCTCGGGGCGCGGCGGCTGATCGCGCTCGCGTTCGTGGGTACGGCGGTGATGGGCACGGTGGGGCTTGGCAGCTACTACCTGAGCCGGCCCGATCTCGAGACGCTCTATACCGGTCTCAATCCTCAGGATGTAAGCCGCATCGGCGGCGCCCTGAAGGAGGCCGGCATCTTCTTCGACATCAATTCGGCGGGCAATGCCGTGCTCGTGCGCTACGGGCAGACGGCCCAGGCGCGCATGCTGCTTGCTGAAAAGGGCCTGCCCAACAGCGCCAACGCCGGCTACGAGCTTTTCGACAAGCTGGGCTCCATGGGCCTCACGTCCTTCATGCAGGAAGTGACGCGTGTGCGTGCCCTCGAAGGCGAAATCGCCCGCTCCATTCAGGCCATGCGCGGCGTCAAGGCCGCACGCGTGCATCTCGTGATGCCGGAAGCCGGTTCTTTCCGCCGCACGCGCCAGTCGCCGTCTGCGTCGGTGATCGTGCGCACGGAGAACCCTGCCGACTTCCAGTCCGGCCAGGCCATCCGCCATCTGGTGTCGGCCGCCGTTCCCGGCATGAGCATCGACCACGTCACGGTGCTCAACATGGACGGCACGGTGATGGCCTCGGCCGGCGACGTCACCGGCGCCACGCCGTCGAAGAACATGACGCTCGAGAAGACCGTCGCCAAGGAAATGCAGGACAACATCGCCAAGACGCTCACGCCCTATCTCGGCGTCAACAATTTCGAGATCTCCGTCGCAGCACGCATCAACACCGACAAGAAGCAGACGAGCGAGACCACCTACAATCCCGAAAGCCGTGTCGAGCGCTCCGTGCGTGTCGTGAAGGAGACGGGCAGCTCCCAGAACAGCGCCACCAAGCAGGGCACGGGCGCGGAACAGAACGTACCCGCCGACCAGAGCGGCACCGCAGCCGGCGGCGATCAGTCCAAGAAGCAGAACGAGCGGCGCGAGGAGTTGACCAACTACGAGGTCGGCACCAAGACCACGCAGACGGTGAGCGAAGGCTACCGCATCGAGAACCTCAACATCGCCGTGGTGTTGAACCGTAAGCGCATCATGGAAACCCTGGGCGCCGATGCCACTCCTGAGGCGGTCGACAAGCACATCAAGGAAGTCGAGCGCCTCGTCGTCTCGGCCTCCGGCGTCGATCTCAAGCGTGGCGATCTCGTCGCCGTTTCGGCGCTCGATTTCGTGCAAGGCGGGATGACTCTGGACCCGATACCGGCCGTAGGCTGGCAGGAGATGCTCGGCCGGCAGCTCGGCAGCTTCGTCAACGCGGGCGCCTTCGTGCTCGTCACGGCCTTGCTGATCTGGTTCGGTTTGAGGCCGGCCATGAAGGCGATCATGGAAGCCCCGCCCGAGGCCCCCGCAGCCATCACGGCATCCGGCGAGAATGGCGATCAGATGCCGATCGATCCCGTAATGGCCGCGATGCTGGGCGGCAATCCGGCATCCTCAGGCGCGCGTCGAGGCTCATCCCCCGGCGACCCCAGCCTCATCGCCGACCTCACCGAGAAGCTCGATCGTGCCCCCCAGAAGCGCCTCGAGCAGATGGTCGACTTCGACGAGGAGCAGGCCGCCGCGATCCTGAAGCAATGGCTGCGTGAGGCTGAACCCGCATGAACGTGATGCCCGTCGCCGCTTTCCTGAAGGACTTCAGCGACTGCCTGCCGCCGGAGCAGCCGCTTGCGCGGTCGCCGGAAGAAGAGGCCGAGGAGCGCGCGCAGCTGGCGGAGGCCGCGCGTGCCGAAGGTTTCGAGGCCGGGCGCGCGGAAGCGCTTGCCGAGGCCGAGGCACAGCTGGCCCAGCGCGACGCCGAATTCCAGCAACAGCTGGTCGCTGCGCGCGAGGCTTGGGCCGCATCCGAGGCCACCGCGCTTGCCGATGCCATGAACGCCGCAATCGAGCGTGCACGCGACGAGATCATCGCCGTCACGGCCCACGTCTTGAAGCCTTTCCTGATCGAGCAGGTCCGCGACAAGGCCCTTGCCGAGCTTTCGCGAACCATCGAGGACGTGCTGCGGCGCGAGCCAGACGCTCCTATCGCCATCAGCGGCCCTGCCGATCTGCTCAAGGCCCTGGAATTTCGCCTTTCCGAACACGCTGGCGCCATGACGTTCACGCCCTCGTCCTCCTGCGAGGTCGAGGTGACGGCGGGCCACGCGCTCCTGTCCACGCGCCTTGCCGCCTGGGTCGAGAAATTGAATGAGGCCTGCCCGTGAGCAAGGAAGGCGAAGAGGAGACGAAAGCCCCCGAGCTCTTGATCATCAAGCGCGGCGGCGGCGGCGGTGAGGAAGGCCATCACGGCGGCGTCTGGAAGATCGCCTACGCCGACTTCATGACCGCCATGATGGCGTTCTTCCTTGTCATGTGGCTCATCAATTCCTCCGACAAGAAGACGCTGACGCAGGTCGCAACCTACTTCAACCCGCTGCGTCTCACCGACAAGTCGGCGGCCTCCAAGGGTCTGCACGAGGCGCATAGTGTCGAGAGCACGGCCCAGGGAGACGAGGTGCAGTCCTCGGGCTCGACGCAGGGCGCCAAGAAGGAAAAGTCCAAGCGCGAGGAAACCAAGGGCGACCCCAAGGGCACCTTCAACGAGGATGCGATCTTCCAGGACCCTCTGGCAGCGCTCGACAAGATCGCCAGCGACGCCCGCGATGCCGCAGCAAAGTCCGAACGCGCCGTGCCGGCTCCCTCCAGCGAGCCCACGCCTGCAACGCCCAATTCCGAGCAGGTCCGCGATCCCTTCGATCCGGGCTTCCGCCAGCAGGTGGAGGTGATCCGCAAGGGTGACAAGGGTGAGGGCACGGGCCCATTCCCGGAGAAAAACGATGGCGGTGGCGCAGGCGATCTGCCCGACCGCTCCAAGCAGGGTGGCGTCACGGATGGAACCGGCCCACAGAAGGGCGGCATCGGCGATATCGTCGAGAAGAAGCTCGGCGCCGGTGATACCGACAAGGACAAGCAGGCCAACGCACAACCTCTGCCCAAGCCAGCCGAGAAGGCTTCGGAAAAGCCGTCCGACAAGTCTGATCCGGCGAGCAAGGAGGAGCGTGCCGTCGCGGCCGCCAACGCCGTCGCGCAGCGCGTGGAGCGTGAAATAAAGAGCTCCGTCGCCGCCACCGGTCTTGCCAGCGTCCCCAATATCGAGGTCACGGTGACGGAAGAGGGCATGCTGATCTCCGTCACGGACGATTATGATTTCGGCATGTTCTCGGTCGCCTCCGCCGAGCCCTCGCCCAATCTCGTCCTTGTGATGGAGAAGCTGGCCGAGGTTCTGTCGAAGCAGTCCGATCCGCTCGTCCTGCGCGGACATACCGATGGACGCCCCTACAAGGACAGCCGCTATGACAACTGGCGCCTCTCCACCGCCCGCGCCCACATGGCCTACTACATGCTGCTGCGTGGCGGCATCGACGAGAAGCGTTTTGAGAAGGTCGAGGGCTACGCCGACAAGCGCCTGAAGGTTCCGCAAGATCCGATGGCGGCACCCAACCGCCGCATCGAGATCCTTCTCAGGAAGCCGCGCTGATGGCGAGGCATTCGACCACCGGCACTGTTGTGGCGCTGGCGGCTGTTGCCGCTGTCGCCATTTGCGTGCCTGCCATCGCTGCGCAGAAGCCAGCGCCTGCCAAGGCCGAGAAATCCGAAAAGCCGGCCGAGAAGAAGGCCCCGGAGAAGAAGGCTGATGAGAAGAAGCCCGAGGAGAAGCCCTTCGAGGCGCCTGTCGACGAGGCGCTGATGCCTCCTGGCCCCAAACCCTATCAGATGATGCGCGATCTGCGGCAGCTGCAGGATCGCATCGCCCAGGGCGATGCAGCGGCGATCGTTCGTCAGCGTCAGATGACGGAGGCCATGGCGGAGGCTTTCGAAAAGGCCGATGACGTGGTGTGGACCGATCCGCGCAATGGCCGCGCCGTGCTTGCCCTTTCGCTCAGCGGTGGTGATCCCAAGACCCTGCGCTCCCTGCTGCTGCGTGGCCAGCCGAAGAGTATCGATGTCGCCCTCGCACGCGGCATTCACGCCTTTGCAAGCGGACGGCGCGGCGAGGCACTCGAGTATTTCACCAAGCTCGATCCCCTCCAGCTCGATCCCTCGATCGCAGGCCAGGTCGCCCTCGCGCAATCGGAACTCGCTGCTCGAACGGACCCTGCCAAGGCCCTGGAACGGCTCGATCAGGCGCGGTTGCTGGCGCCCGGCACGCTCATCGAGGAGGCGGCGCTGCGCCGGCAGGTGGGGCTGCTCAGCGCGCAAAAAGACTTCGCGCGCGCCGACAAGCTGACGCAGGTCTACTTCCGCCGCTTTTCGCGCTCTGCCTATGCCACCACGCTGAAGCGGCAGATCACGCGGTTCGCCACCGAGAGGCCGGTCGTCAGCGAGCATGCGACCACCGATCTCCTGGTCGAGGCATTGGAGCAATTGAACCCGCGCGACCGCCTCGAGATGTACCTCGAGATCGCGCGCGAGGCCGTAGCCAAGGCCCGTCGCGACCTTGTCATGTTCGCATCCGAAGGCGCCTTGCAGCTCGCCCGCGCCGACACGGTGTTCGAGGCACGGGCAAAGGTCTACATCAACAGCATGCACGCAGCGTCGCTCGATGCCGCGAAGGCCAGGGCAGACCTCGAAGAGTTGAAGGGCCGGCTGGAGAACAAGGAAGACCTCGAGATCATCGCGGCGGCGCAGTCTATCGCCGACGAGATCCACAAGGTCGGCACGCTCACGCCCTCCAGCAAGCCTGACCCGCAATGGATCAATGAGCTTGGCGCCAACTTCGCCACCGTCGGTCGCGGACAATCCCTTATTGCAAATGCCGACAAGCTTTTGACAGAGGCTCAACGATGACCCCCATGGACATGATTCCGGTGCGCGTGCCGCAGCCGGCAGAGCGTGTCTCGGTGCAGCCCGTCGCTGGCAAGGCTGGCGACAAGGGCGAGGCGCAGCGCGACGGCGAATTTCACGAGGCACTGACGAGCGTCGCGCAGGACAAGCAGGACAAGGCGCCAGCGGCCGGCAGGCATTCCGAAAACAACGCGCGCAGCATCCTCGAGCGCGCGCGTCGCCTTGATGCGGCCAAGGCTGCCGTGAAGGACGAAGCCGCGGCCAAGAGGCTCGCCAAAGGCGATGACGCGGTCGACGGTGATGCGAAGCTCCTGGCAGACAACGACGAGGCCGATCAGGCCACGCTCGATGCCGCTCTTTCCTCACCCCAGCTGACAGCCGCGCCGGAGAAAGTTCTGGCGCAGATCCTCGCCCAAGGCACGCTCGATGCCCGGCAGGCGCAGGGCGCCGCATCTCACGACAAGCATTCGGGCACCGCCTCGGCCAATCTCGCCTCCGATGCGGACGCCGCCGCCGCCAGGCCCTTGCGCGAGGTGAAAATCCTATCCGTAAAGGTCGAAACGCATTTTGCGCCCGTCGGTGCCAATTCCATCGCCCTGGAGCTTGCGCAGAAGCTGGCCTCCGCCGCGGCCAACGGCACCACTGCGGCCAAGTCTTCCGTTGCCGAAACGGCTGCAGGCGCCGCGAAACGGGATGCGGGCGAGGCAACGCTGCCTGCGCTGCAAGATCTCGATCTCGCCAACGCCGTGGCGCAGGCACGCGGAAAGGCAGGCGCCGGTCACACGGGCGACCGTCGTGGCGCCGATACCTCGGGCTCGGGAACCAGCGCCGCGGCCTCCGACGCCAAAGCCGCAGCCCAGATCGCCGCGCGCAAGGCGCCGGAAGCAACCGATGTTTCGGGCAACGGCGCTGCGGCCCAGCTTGCAGGTCCCGCACATCAGCTTGCGCCACGCATGCTGGCATTGGCACAGGAACTCGGCGCCCAGCACGCGCAATCGGTTTCCGCCCCCGGGCTCGATCAGCCCGCTGCGGCAAACGGGCCGGTTCGCGTACTCAGCATCAACCTGCATCCGGCAGAGCTTGGCTCCGTGACGGTGCGCATGTCACTCGTGCGTGACGCCCTCGAAGTTCAAATAGAGGCCGAGCATCCGGCAACCGCGCGCATGCTGCAGACCGATAGCGATGCCCTTTCCGACATGCTGCGCAACGCCGGCATCCAGGTTGATGGCGTCACGGTGCGCGCCGCCGCGCCCGACACCGTCTCGGCGAGCACCGGATCTGGACAGTCGTATCTGGGTGAGCAGACGCAGGGCGGTGGTGCCGACGCATGGGGCGCCGGTGGCAATCGTCGCGAGCAAGGCCAAGCTTTCGGAGAGCGCGCAGCAGCGCGCGGGGGACATGAAGACAGTACTTCTCAGCGTTCTGCTGGCGGTGGCCTTTACGTCTGAGGTTGCCGCCCAGAACCGAGGCAACGCCGGCAGGGGTGGCGCCGACAAGCTGTGCGAGCGGGAAATGATCGCCGCCTCGCATCGCCACGGCGTGCCCCTTGGCATGCTCTACGCCGTCGGCCTCACCGAAACCGGCAGGGGCGACTCGCTGCGGCCCTACGCCCTCAATATCGATGGCAAGGCGGTCTACGAGCTTTCCAAGGGCGAGGCGGTGAAGGCCTTCAATTCCGCCACGCGCAAGGGTGCCAAGTTCATCGACGTCGGCTGCATGCAGATCAACCATCGCTATCACAGTCAGCACTTCGCCTCGCTGGAGACCATGCTCGATCCCGTCACCAACGTGGATTATGCCGCCCGTTTCCTGGCGCAGCTGAAGGTGCGCGAAGGCACCTGGACGAAAGCCGTTGCGCGCTATCACGCCGGGCCCGATAACGATCCCGCGCAGAAGCGCTACGTGTGCCGTGTGATCTCGAATATGGTAGCGACGGGGTTCGGCAAGTGGACCCCGGAGTCGGAAAAGTTTTGTGGCGTCAGAGTAGGCAATGAAAAGGCTCAACGACAGTGAAGGCGGGTTGCAGGCCGGCTTGCCGGCGCGGGGGCATCTCCGCCTCGTCTACTCGAGAGGGCAAATGGTAAAGAACAGCGGGCTTGTCGGCCCCTTCCCTTTGAGCTTCGAGGGCATCGAGGACGCCGTGAAGGCGGGCTCACCGGGCGTTTATGCGCTTGGCAGCAGGGATCTTTCAGGCCGCTTCGCCATCATGAGCATCGGCCGCTCGGATACCGACGTCAAGGAGCGGCTGCGCGAGTGCATCGGCGCCGGCACCTTCTTCAAGTTCCACTATTTCGCAAGCGAGCGCGAGGCGTTCGAGAAGGAATGCGAGCTGTTTCACGACATCCAGCCGCCCGGCAACTTCGTTCACCCGGGTCGCCCCAAGGGCACTACTTTGAGGTGCCCGCGCTGCCGGATATTCGGCCAGCAGCCGTAAGCATGTCGATCACGTCGGCCAGCGCCTGCTGATAGCCGTAGTGCCAATAGGCGCGCTCGGGCGTGTTGACGTCGAGATGGCGCTGGTCGTGCGCCGTGTAGGGGGCCTCGTCGTCGAGCCACGCGCGGATGCCGTCGCGGCGGCGAATGAGGGCGGCGAGTTCGACGTTGTCTGACATGCAACCTGCGCTTTCGATACGCGTGGACATATCCGGCGACAGGACCCGGATGCTCGATCTCTAGCGCGAAAAGATTGGCAAGCAGCCAAGGCGGCAGGCAAAGTTTGCTTCAAAGTTGAGGAAGCGTTTCCGTCAGTCTCAGGTACGGTGAAAAATGGCGTCATCGATGAGGCGGTTCGCGATCATCATGCGGCGCGTAGCCGTTTCGCGATAGATCGGCGCCAAGCGGTCGGGATGATTGCTGAGCGCAAAGCGCCTGCGCAGGCGATGCAACTCTTCAAGGCTCGTGGTGCCTGTGATGCCGAGTTCCGCAGCGATTTCCTGCGGGTCGGTGCTGGTCGCGGGAGGGGGCGTGTCGCCCATCGTCTCCGCGTCATAGACGAGTTCTTCCAGATAGAGCCCGCCAAGCGTCTCCGCCGTCAGCGGGCGGGCTGGATCGGAGACGAATTGGATCTGGTAGGCGGGGTTGCTGAGCGGGCGCAGGCGCACGTGCGGCGGCGGCTCCTCGCGCTTGAAGCCGACCTCCTCGAGCATCCGGGAGAAGCTTTCGCCCATTGTTGTGGCCATGGCGCAGGTCGCTCGCCTCCGTTTCGCGAGAAAGGAGGCTGCCTGCGTCGCGTTGCAAAACCGTTAACGCGCGTTAAGCAGCTGCATCAGGCGCCGGGCTTCCCCCTCGCCGCCTCCTCGGCGAACGTCAGGCAGCACTCCAGGATGGCGCGCAGGGTGAGGGTGATGGGTTCGGCGAACTGCGGGTCGAAAGGCACCGGCCAGTTGTCCTGCGACACGGGGCCGACGGGCTCGCGCATGTAGCCCCGGCAGGCAAGTTCCATCTGTACCACATGCACGCCTGTCTCCGGCCTGCCGAACGAGCGCGTGATATACCCACCCTTGAAGCGACCGTTGACGACGGCCGAGAACGGGCTCGCGCAGGCGATCGCGCTGACGGGCTCCGCCAGGTCGAGATCACAGGCAGCACCATCGTTGGTGCCGATGTTCATCACCGGCAGCTCGCCCGGGAACAGGCGCGGGATCACCGACCTGATCGAGTGGCAATCGTAAAGAACGACCGCGGGATGAAGCGTCCTCAACCGCGAAATCTCTCCCGCCAGCGCCTCGTGATAGGGGCGGAAGTACGTATCCTTGCGGCGCTCGATCTCGGCGGCGTCGGGTTCCTGCCCCTTCTTCCACAGCGGCTCGCCGTCGAATGTGGTGGTGGGCACCAGCTCCGTCGTGTTCTGGCCGGGATAAAGGGAAATGCCCGTCGGCGCACGGTTCACGTCGATCACGGTGCGCGAGATGGCAGTGTGCACGACGGTTGCGCCAAGGTCCCGCGCAAATCCATAGAGCTGGTCGATCCACCAGTCGGCGTCCTTGCGTGCCAGCCACGGCGAGACACAGCGCGCCTCGATGTCTGGCGGCAGCTGCGTGCCGGTGTGCGGAAAGCTCACGATCAGCGGCGCCTGCCGGCTTTCTACGGTGAGCCAATCGGGGCGGGATTGCATCATGCGGGTCCAGGGGTCCAGAGCGTTGGAAGATCGAGCGCCGCGGCAGCGGTCACGGCTCCCGATGCGATGAGCTTCGAGGCGGCATGCATGTCGGGGGCAAGATAGCGGTCTTCGACCAGTTGCGGAACCTGTGCCCGCACGAGTGCCCGCACGCGTTCCAGCGCCGGGCTCGAGGCGAGCGGCGCATGGAAATCACAGCCCTGGCAGGCCGCCAGCAGCTCGATCGCCAGGATCTCGCGCAAGTTCCCGATCATGTCCATCAAACGCCGCGCACCGTGCGCTGCCATCGACACGTGGTCCTCCTGGTTGGCGGAGGTGGGGATCGAATCCACGCTCGCGGGCGCCGCGCGCTGCTTCATCTCCGAGGTCAGCGCCGCCGCCGTCACCTGCGGTATCATGAAGCCGGAATTGAGACCGGGCCGCGGCGTCAGGAACGCGGGCAGGCGCGATAGCGCAGGGTCCACCAGCATCGCGATCCGCCGCTCGGCCAGGGACCCGATCTCGCACAGCGCCAGTGCCATGATGTCTGCTGCGAACGCAACCGGCTCCGCATGAAAATTGCCGCCCGACAAGGCAACGGCCGCCCCATCGCCGCAGATGATCAGCGGATTGTCGGTGACACTGTTGGCTTCGATCTCGAGTGTCACGGCCACATTGCGCAGGATGTCCAGCGCCGCGCCCATCACCTGCGGCTGGCAGCGCAGGCAATAGGGGTCCTGCACGCGGTCGTCGCCTTCGAGGTGCGACGCCCGGATGTCGCTCTCGGCCATCAGCCGCCGCAACGCGGCGGCGCACTCCGTCTGGCCCTTGTGGGGGCGCAGCGCGTGCACGCGCGCGTCGAACGGTGCATCAGACCCTTTCGCGGCCTCTGTCGCCAGAACGCCCGTGATCAGCGCCGACTGGAACAGCAGCTGCGCCTCGAACAGCGCTGCAAGGGCGTAGGCGGTCGAGAATTGCGTGCCGTTGAGCAGCGCCAACCCCTCCTTCGGCGCCAGCACGAGCGGAGCCAGCCCCGCCTTCGACAGCGCCTCGGCCGCTGGCACCTGCGCTTCGCCTTGGAACACCGCGCCCACCCCCAGCATCGCAGCCGTCATGTGCGCGAGGGGCGCAAGATCTCCCGAAGCGCCCACCGAGCCTTGGCTCGGGATCACGGGGATGAGGTCTGCCGCGATCATGTCCTCCAGCCGCGCCAGGGTCTCTGGCCGCACGCCTGAAGCACCCTGGCCGAGGCTCGCGAGCTTCAGCGCCATCATCAGCCGCGCCACCGCCTTGGGCATCGGCGGTCCGACGCCCGCGGCGTGCGACAGCACGATGTTCCTCTGCAGCCGGGCGAGATCATCCGCCGCGATGCGCACGCTGGCGAGCTTTCCGAAGCCGGTGTTGAGGCCGTAGACCGGCGCGCCCGCTTCGATGATGGCGGCCACCGCCTCCGCTGACGCGCGCACGCCTTCCTGCGCCTCCGGCGCCAGCCTCACGCCGGCTCCCCTGTAGATCGCCATCCAGGAATTCAAAGGGTCCCGCGCCGGCTGCAGGGTGACGACGCCGTCGCTCACTTTCCCCTCCATACACGGGCATGCAAAGGGTTGAAGCCCATGCGATAGGGCAGCTCCGCAAGGCGCTCAACATTCCAGATGGCGAGGTCCGCGCTCTTGCCGGGCTCGATCGTGCCGATCTCGGCAAGCCGCCCCAGGGCGCGCGCCGCCTCCCGCGTGACACCGGCGATGATCTCCTCGACCGTCAGGCGGAACAGCGTCGCCCCCATGTTCATCGTCAGCAGCAGCGAAGTGAGCGGCGACGAGCCCGGATTGCTGTCGGTTGCCAGCGCTATCCGCACCTTGTGCTTGCGGAAGACATCGACCGGCGGCTTTTGCGTCTCCCGGATGAAATAGAAGGCGCCGGGCAGCAACACCGCAACGGTTCCCGCCTTTGCCATCGCGGCCGCGCCGTCCGCGTCCGTGTGCTCCAGGTGATCGGCAGACAGGGCGCCAAACCGGGCCGCAAGAGCTGCCCCGCCATCGTTCGTCAGCTGGTCGGCGTGCAGCTTCACGGGCAGCCCCAGGCCCTTCGCCGTCTCGAACACGCGCGCTGTCTGCGCGGCGCTGAAGGCAATGCCCTCCATGAACGCATCGACGGCATCCGCGAGGCCCTCGCGCGCAATCGCGGGCAGCATATGGCTGCACAGGTCGCGGATGTAGGCGTCTTTGTCTTTCGCCTCTGGCGGCAGCGCATGCGCACCCAGGAACGTCGTCGTCACGCTCACCGGACGCTCGCTGCTCAGGCGACGTGCAGCGCGCAGTTGCCGCGCCTCCGTATCGAGTTCGAGCCCATAGCCCGACTTGATCTCGATCGTGGTCACCCCCTCGCCGATGAGTGCATCGAGCCGCGGCAGCGCCGCCCCGACGAGGTCATCCTCCGAGGCGCCGCGCGTTGCCCGCACGGTCGACAGGATGCCGCCACCCGCCCGCGCCAGTTCCTCATAGCTGGCGCCCGCAAGCCTCAGCTCGAACTCGTGCGCGCGATTGCCGCCATACACGAGATGCGTATGGCAATCGACCAGCCCCGGCGTGATCCATCGCCCTTCGAGGCGCGTCGTCTCCCGTGCCGTGATGCCCGGTAGCTCGCGCATGGGCCCGACCCAGGCGATGCGGCCGTCCTTGGCGGCAATGGCAGCGCCCTCGATGACGCCCAGCCCCTCCCGCGCACCATCCAGCGTCGCGATGCGCGCGTCGGTCCACAAACGGTCGACTTGCATCCGGATTTCACTCCTTCGCTTCCGATCTACCCAGTGTGGCACTGGCTGCCGCGAAGGGGAATGGTCTATAGACGCTGTAACCGGAAGCGGAGAAGCGGCGGCGCATGACGAGCACATACCATTTCCCCCTGGCCCTCACCGAGGAAGGCTGGCGCAGCGACGTGTCCATAGCCATCGCCGACGGGCGCATCGCCAGCGTCACCAGTGGCGTCGCGTCCATGCCGCAGGCCATTCCGATGCAGGGCATCGCCATTCCCGGCATGGCAAATCTGCATAGTCATGCATTCCAGCGCGCCATGGCAGGTCTCGTCGAGCGGCGTGGGCCGGAGGACGACAGCTTCTGGACGTGGCGCGACGTGATGTACCGCTTCCTCGCCGAGATGACGCCCGACGATATCGAGGCTGTGGCCGCCTGGCTGTACGTTGAGATGCTGGAGGCCGGCTACACCTGCGTCGGTGAATTCCATTATGTGCATCACGCGGCGGATGGCAGCCACTATGCCGACGTCGGCGAGACCAGCGCGCGCATCGCTGCCGCCTCGCACGCGACCGGCATCGGCTTGACGCTCCTTCCGGCCTTCTACGCCCACGGCGGATGCGGCGGCCAGCCCCCCAAGGATGGGCAAAGGCGCTTCCTGTGTTCCCTTGATGATTTCATGCGGCTGATGGAGCGCGCGCAACAAAGCGTCGCTGCGCTCGCAAGAGGCCATGTTGGCATCGCACCGCACTCGCTGCGCGCCGTGGCGCCGGACGAATTGAAGGCACTGCTTGCGGCCTTTCCCTCCTGCCCCGTCCACATGCATGCGGCTGAGCAGACGGCGGAAGTGGCCGAATGCCTGGCCTGGAGTGGCGCCCGGCCGGTGGAATGGCTGCTGGCAAATGCCGCCGTCGGCCAGCGCTGGTGCCTCATCCACTGCACGCACATGACCGACGTTGAAATCACGGGCCTTGCAAGAAGTGCCGCTGTCGCCGGCCTCTGCCCCATTACGGAGGCGAACCTGGGCGACGGCATTTTCGAGGCGCCTCGCTTTCTCGATGCTGGCGGACGCATCGGCATAGGCTCCGACAGCAACGTGCGCATCGCGCTCGGCGAGGAATTGCGCACGCTCGAATACGGTCAGCGGCTGCGCGATCGCAAACGCAACCGTCTTGGACCCACCGGCAGTTCCACGGGGCGACACATCTTCGACGCAGCGCGGCGCGGCGGTGCCCAGGCCCTGCAGCAGGACACCGGCGCGCTCGCAGTCGGCAGGATCGCCGACATCGTCGTCCTCGACCAGGGGCACCCTGTTCTTGCCGGCCGCAGCGGCGACACCATCATCGACGCACTTGCCTTCGCCGGCGGTGATGGCCTCGTTGCCGACGTCATCGCGGCCGGGCGGCACGTGGTCAAGGATGGCCGGCACGTTGCGCGGGAAACGCTGCTGGCGCGCTACAACCGCACCGTCACCCGTCTCGCGCAGGCACTGTAAAAAAACCGCGCCTACTCCGCATCACCCCTGCTCCGCCTGCTCCTGCCCGCTATTCCCTTCTGACAAATCCGAATGACAGGGATCTCTCCCCGCTCCTTCTTTCTCAACGGGGAAAGATCCTGGCTCTCGCTCCGCTCGGCAGGGAAGGTAGAGAGGTGGAGGTTCGCTTTCACCGTTGGCTTGCGGGGATATCTGCCTCGCGCGGCGATGACGGAAGTGGTGCGCGCATCCAGTTCAATCATCGGCTCAACCGTGGCGAGGGTCGAGCACCGTCCCACGCCCACCGCCCGTCAAGCCCGCGAAGGCGGGCTTCCACGCCGGTTGGCGCCATCGCTACTGGGCTACGCGCATTCCTGCGCTATCCCAGCCTACGGCACTTGCCCTGCCGCTCTTCAGGTCGCGACTGCCGGCACGATCTTGCCGCTGCACGGCCCGAAGCCGATCGAGGCATAGCCGCTGCGCTCGGCACGCGCCGTGAATATGATCTCGTCGCCGTCTTCCAGGAACCGCCGTGTCTCGCCCGAGGCAAGCGTCAGTGGCTCCTTGCCGCCTTTCGTGATCTCGAGCAGCGCGCCGAGGCCCCCCGCGTCGGGCGTGGAAATGGTGCCGGTGCCGAACAGGTCGCCCGGCTCCAGATTGCAGCCACCGCAGGTGTGATGCGCCACCATCTGCGCAGGCGTCCAATACAGGTGCCGCGCATTGCTGAGCGAGATGCGCTCAGGCCCCATCCCCTTCGCCGCCAGCCCGGCCGTCATCAGCGTCACTTCCAGGGAGAGGTCCAGGGCGCCCTCCATCTGGTCCGACTGCGCGGTGAGATAGGGCATCGGCTCGGGATCGCCGGCCGGGCGCTTCTCCTGCGCGATCCGGAATGGTGCCATGGCCTCCGGCGTGACGATCCAAGCCGAAATCGTGGTCGCGAAGTTCTTGGCGAGGAAAGGCCCCAGCGGCTGGTACTCCCAGCCCTGGATGTCCCGTGCCGACCAGTCGTTCAATAGGCAGAAGCCCGCGATGTGCTCGTGCGCATGCGCAATGTCGATCGGCGCGCCCTGCGCATTGCCCTTTCCAATCCACACGCCGAGTTCGAGTTCGAAATCAAGGTTGCGGCAAGGGCCGAAGCTCGGCGTCTCTTCCGTCGGCGGCTTGCGCTGTCCCAGCGGCCGGCGCACGTCGGCACCGCTCACGACCACGCTCGAGGCACGCCCGTGATAGGCGATGGGGATGTGCTTGTAGTTCGGCAGCAGTGGATTGTCCGGCCGGAAGTTCTTGCCGGCGTTCACCGCGTGATGGATGCCGGCGTAGAAGTCGGTGAAGTTGCCGATCCGCACCGGCCTGTGCACGCTGCAACGCTGGGCCTCGTGCAGCAGCGGCTCGAGCCGTGCCCGCTCAGCGCTGCCTTCGGAAAGCAGCGCGAACAGACGCCGTCTGAGCGCCCGACGCGGTCCGGCGCCTAGCGCCAGCAGCGTATTGAGCGTCGGCTCCGCAAGAGCCGCCGCCGCTGCCTTTGCTTCGCCATCCAGAAGGCCCGCTGCCGCAACGCCCGCCAGGTCGAGAATGCTGTTGCCGATGGGCGTGCCGGCCCGGGGGGCACCACCCGCCGGGCTGAACACCCCCAATGGCAGGTTCTGCAGCGGAAAATCGCGATGCCCGTTTGCTGAAGCGATCCAACTCTTGCGGGCTACGTCGTGTGTCTCGTCAAGCTGCGGCATGGGCCTTCTCCTTGCGCGCGCACGCGGTGTCTGGCTTCATCGTCCCGTCTGCGCGCGGTGGCGCAGGAAGTGATCGGCAAGCGTGATCGCCATCATGGCTTCACCGACGGGAACGGCCCTGATGCCCACGCACGGGTCGTGGCGGCCTTTCGTCAGGATCTCTGTCTCTTTCCCGTGCCTGTCGATCGTCTTGCGCGGCTGCAGGATGGATGATGTCGGTTTCACCGCGAACCGGCAGACCACGGGTTGGCCGCTCGATATGCCGCCCAGGATGCCGCCGGCATGATTGGAGAGGAACAGCGGCTGGCCGTCATTGCCCATGCGGATCTCGTCGGCGTTCTCCTCGCCCGTGAGTTCGGCCGAGGCCATGCCCGCGCCGATCTCGACCCCCTTGACGGCGTTGATGCTCATCATGGCGCTGGCGAGATCCTGGTCGAGCTTGCCGTAGATGGGCGCTCCCCAGCCCGCAGGCACGCCATCCGCACACACCTCGATCACCGCGCCGACCGATGACCCGGCCTTGCGGATACCGTCGAGGTAACTCGTCCAGGTGGCGACCATGCCGGGATCGGGGCAGAAAAACGGGTTGTTGCCCACCTCGTCCCACGACCAGCGGCTGCGGTCGATCCTGTGCGGCCCGATCTGCACCAGCGCCGCACGGATATTGACGCCCGCCACGACCTTGCGCGCAACCGCCCCTGCCGCCACGCGCATCGCCGTCTCCCGCGCTGAGGAACGCCCCCCGCCCCGGTAGTCGCGGATGCCGTACTTGGCCCAATACGTAAAGTCGGCGTGGCCGGGGCGGAATTTGTCCTTGATGTCCCCGTAGTCCTTGCTGCGCTGATCGACATTTTCGATCACGAGCGCAATGGGCGTGCCGGTCGTCACTTGCCGCCCGGAATCGTCGTGGAAAACCCCGGAAAGGATTCGCACCTCGTCCGGTTCGCGCCTTTGCGTCGTGAACCGCGACTGGCCGGGCTTCCGGCGATCGAGTTCCGCCTGGATATCCTGGGCCTCGAGCGGAATGCCGGGCGGGCAGCCGTCCACGACACAGCCGATGGCGGGCCCATGGCTCTCCCCCCAGGTGGTGACGCGGAACAGATGGCCGAAGGTGTTGAAGGACATTGCCTGGATGGTCTCGAAAAGCGCAGCACGTGGGGCTCGACATCTTCTAGCGCCACGCGGCGGATCTGCAAACCAGCCTCCGGACAGGTTTAAATTTTGCTACTGCGAAGGGTGCGGGGGGATGAGGCGATTGCGGGCATGCTCGCCGCGTTGCTCGTCCGCAACGGCATGTGCTTTTGCTCCCACTCAGTCATCTCCCGTTCATGTAGTTCCATCTAACTTGCGGACGCGTTGTCGCATCGGATTGCGGTTTCGCCGAGTTGTCCATCGGGAGGTACTTGGAAATGCGGAAGACCCTTATCGCCGTCGTCGCGCTCTCCGTCGCTGCTGCTTTCACGCCCTCGTTCGCTGCTGGCCCCGTGGGCCCCAGCTCGAAGGTCGAGACCGAGGCTGTTGCCCAGGTCGTGAAGGCCAAGAAGAAGTCCTTCTTCAAGAAGAAGGCACGGAAAGCCGGCAAGAAGGCCAAGAGCAAGCGCCCCGGTTCCTGCGGCGCCTACATGTACTACAGCAAGAAGGCTGGCAAGTGCATGGACGCTCGCAACAAGAAGTAAGCCTCGCGCTTCCTTTTTGGATTTCTCAACGGTCGAGGCTCATGCCTCGGCCGTTTTTCATTTTCCGTTCCCGCCAAAGGCACGTGTCCGTGGGGAGAAGCGCAAAGCACCACCCGTGACCTGAGCCAAGTCGATCCACGACCCGGTGGCGTGTTGGCCGTCCCAAGCGACAAAAACCCGAACGGGACCGCATAAATGAAGGAGGCCCCGAGGAATGCTGGCGCGTGATGCGGCGCCGCTTTGCGCGCCATCGCGCGTGGCCGATAAATCTCAAGGCCGCCTCGCGCAAAGCAGGCGACTGTTGACCCAAAACAAGGACAGCCGCCTCGTTCCGGCGTTCGTGTTCGCCAAACGAGGAGGCTGAAGTGAGTTCGTTCTCTGGTGCTTGCGCCCTGCATCGCGTTGCCGTTCTGGCCCTTGCACTTCTTGCATCCTGGCCGCTTGAGGTAGCGAGTGCGGCAGAGACCGGCGCGGTGGGTACTCTTCTTGGAAGCTGGGGCGGCACTGGTCGCATTAGCTTTACCGATGGTTCCTCCGAAAGCATCCGCTGCACCGCCTACTACACCGGCGGCGGCACCGAATTGCGCATGGCAATCCAGTGCCAGAGCGAGAGGAACCCGATCCACATTCGAAGCCGCCTCAAGATTGAAGGCAGCAGGGCATCCGGCGAATGGGACGAGCGCACCTTCAATGCGTCAGGCACGGCCTCGGGTAGCGTCAGTGACAACAGGATCTCGCTCAACATCTCTGGCGGCGGGTTCACGGGATCGATGTCGGTTTCCTTCAGCAAGTCGTCTCACAGCCTGACGATCTCGACCGAGGGTGTCCCCATGAAAGGGGCGAGCATGAACTTCAGCCGGCGGTAGCGTTGATGGTTCGAATTGGCAGAATGGCGGCAATCCCCTTCATCGTGTTTTCTTTCGCGGCTTCAGCCGGCGATATGAAGGACATGGTCGGGAAATGGCGTTGGCAGAATTTTACCGTCGAGGTCAACGAATGTCAGGGCGATAGCGTTTGTGCAAAAATCATTGCCGGTCCAAAGAATGTCGGCATGGACGTGTTTGCTTCGAAGTTCGTGGCCAGGAACGGGGCGTGGTTCGGGCAGGTCACCCACCCCGAGACCAAGGAAACCTACAACACCATGTTTCAGCAGGTGGACAAGGACCGCTGGCGTCTCAACGGTTGCACGTCCGCGAAAATATGTCTGACCGGCGAGTTCGTGCGCGCAAGGTAGCGATTGCTCGAGGTACTGATCACGCTTTTGATGGATGCTTGCATCACCCCCGCAAGCGTGCACGCTTGTCCAGCCAGCGCCCTCCCAGCAGGCAAGCTCCACCAGCGAGCGCAATCGCAAGGCCGATCTGCCACAAGGGGACGAGCACAAACTCGAACTTCGCAGGATCACCGAAATTGTAGCTCGCCCCGAGCCCCATGAGACTGAGCCCTGCGCTCACCACGATGAGCATCGTGCCGATGCCGAGAAGGGCGCCACCGAGCCACATCAAAGCCTTTCGCATGTGTCACCTCCCCTCCATCTTTAGCAGAAAAACATCTGCCTGGGCTCACCACGCCGCCCGGTTTTCAGGAGATGCCGCGCCTGCCCGATCGATTGCATGGCTTTCAGCACGCAGGGGGGCCTGAACTCGCTTCTCGTGTCGCTGCCTTCAGACTTCCTCGATCAGCCTGTTGAGAAGCGCCAGCAGATCCGCCCGCCCCTTCGCTCCGAGGATCTTCTCCAGTCGCGCCTCGTGCTCGGCTTCGAGCGCATTGGCATGTGCCAGCAGGCGCTCGCCCTCGGGCGTCAGGTGAAGGGCATAGGACCGGCGATCCCGCGGCGAGGGCCTGCGCTCTGCAAGTCCGCGCTGCTCGAGCGCATCGATCAGCACCACGAAGTTGGCGCGCTGGATGCCGAGCAGCGCCGCGATGTCCGATTGCTTCAAGCCGGGGCGGTGCTTCAGCATCACGAGCACGCTGTACTGCGCGGGGCGCAGGTCCACTTCGGCGAACTTCTTGATCACCGTATCGAACACGGCGAGCTGCGCACGCCGCAAAGCATAGCCGATCATGCCGGACAGCGGACCTACGCCGCCCGGCTGCGTGACGTCATTGGGCGTCACCGCAGCGTCGTCCTGCGTGGCCGAAGTGCCGCTCGCACTCATGCTGGCTCCATGCTTTCATCTTGGCCTTGATAGTAGGGCGCCGAATTGTTATGCTCAACTACAATAACAGTAAAACAAAAACAATGTCGGGGGGATGAGCTTTGGCCGGGCTCGCGCTGATCCGGATTTGCACGGGGCAGCGCGCATCCTGCGCGCCGCAGACGCCGCAAGCCAATCACACCCTCGACCATGACGTACCGGCTCCCGCGCCCCCTGGCGCGCGTGCCGGTTCGGAGTTCGGGGCAGGTGACGCCGGAGTGCGCGATTGGACAGTACCATCCTCCTTTTCCTGCTGCAGGACGGCATAACCAACGGGGCGATCTATGCCCTGCTCGGCCTCGCCCTCGTGCTCGTCTTCGCCGTGACACGCGTCATCCTCGTCTCGCAAGGCGAGTTCGTGACCTATGGCGCGATGACGCTCGCGATGCTCGACATGGGCCGCGTCCCCGGCACCGCCGGCCTGCTCGTGGTCTTTGCGGGCCTTGCGCTCGTCGTTGAGCTTTGGAGCAGCAGGCGGCAGTTGAGCATCCGTCTTCTGACCCGCCTCGCCCTGCTCTACGTGCTGCTGCCCTTGGCGATCGTCGCACTCGCCGTCTGGCTTGCGCCGATGCGCCTTGGCCCCGTGCCGCAGGCATTGATTGCAATCTGCATCGTGGCGCCGATGGGCCCTTATCTCTACCGCATCGCTTTCCAGCCGCTGTCCGAGGCTTCCGTCCTCGTATTGCTGATCGCCGCCGTTGGCACGCACTTCTCCATGACCGGCCTCGGCCTGCTTTTCTTCGGCCCCGAAGGCTTGCGCGCGCGGCCTCTGTCCACTGCCGGCTTCAACCTGGGGCCGATCCCCGTCTCCGGGCAGAGCATCGCGATCTACGCAACGGCCATCATCTTGATGCTGGCGCTATACCTGTTCTTCGAGCGCACCATCCTCGGCAAGGCGCTGCGTGCGACGGCGGTGAACCGCCTTGGCGCACGGCTCGTGGGCATTCGCACGGCCCTGTCGGGCCAGATTGCCTTCATCATCGCGGCGTCCATCGGCGCACTGTCGGGGGTGCTCATCGCCCCCGTCACCACGGTCTTCTACGACTCGGGCTTCCTGATCGGGCTCAAGGGCTTTGTCGCGGCCATCGTCGGTGGCCTCGTCAGCTATCCGCTGGCGGCTGCTGCCGCACTCCTCGTCGGTATCGTCGAGGCCTTCGCCTCCTTCTGGGCCTCGAGCTTCAAGGAGGTGATCGTCTTCCTGATTATCATCCCCGTGCTCGTCATGCGCTCGCTCTTCTCGCCCCACGTCGAAGAGGAGGAGTGAGCAATGCCCGCGCGTCTCGCCACACTGCTTCTCATCGCCATCGCCGCCGTGCTGCCGCTGGTCCCGGGCATGCCGGTCTTCTGGATCACGCTTCTCAACAACGTCGGCCTCGGTGCGCTCGTCGCCATCGGCCTCGTCGTCTTGACCGGCGTCGGCGGCCTGACATCCTTCGGGCAGGCAGCCTTCGCGGGCTTCGGGGCTTTCACCACCGCCGTGCTCACCACCAAGTACGGCTGGTCACCCTGGGCAACGCTGCCCGTCGCGCTGCTCATCACGGGCACGGCGGCGCTGCTCCTCGGCCTCGTGACGATGCGTTTGTCCGGGCACTATCTGCCGCTCGGCACCATCGCCTGGGGCCTGAGCCTGTATTTCCTTTTCGGCGAACTGGACCTCTTCAACCGGCATGACGGCATCAATGCCATCCCGCCCTTCAATTTCGCCGGCTGGGACCTATACGACAGTCGCGGCATCTTCTACGTGATCTGGCTCTGCGTGCTGCTGGCCGTGATCGCCACCAACAACCTGCTCGACTCCCGCACCGGCCGTGCCATTCGCGCCCTGCGCGGCGGTGGCGTGGCTGCCGAATCCTTTGGCGTCTCCACGATGCGCGTGAAGCTCATCGTCTTCGTCTATGCGGCGCTGCTGGCCGGCGTCGCCGGCTGGCTCTACGCGCACATGCAGCGCGCCGTGAACCAGACACCGTTCGGCATCAACGCCGGCATCGAATATCTGCTCATGGCCGTGCTCGGCGGCGCAGGGCAGGTGTGGGGTGCCTTGCTCGGCTCCGCGCTCGTGACGCTTCTGAAGGATCAGCTGCAGCGCATTCTCCCCGCGCTGTTCGGCGCCAAGGGCAACTACGAGCTCATCATCTTCGGCGCGCTGCTCGTGGTGTTGCTTCAGACGGCCCGCGAAGGCCTGTGGCCTCGCCTCGCGGCACTCATGCCTTCGAGGGCGGAGCCGCCGCGACCACCCGCGGCCGAGCCACTTCCCCGCCGCGACATGCCGGCGGTAGGCACGCCGATCCTGTCATTGCAGGCAGCCCGCAAGGAGTTCGGCGGCCTCATTGCCGTCAACGATGTCAGCTTCGGCGTGCGTGCGGGCGAGATCGTGGGCCTCATCGGGCCCAACGGCGCCGGCAAGAGCACCACCTTCAATCTCGTTACGGGCGTGCTGCCCGTCACGCGCGGAGAAATCCTCTTCAAGGGCACGTCGATCGCCTCCAGCACGCCGCAGGCGATTGCGCGACAGGGCATCGCGCGCACATTCCAGCACGTGCATGTCCATCCCGCCATGACCGTACTGGAAAACGTGGCGCTCGGCGCGCACCTGCGCGGCTCACGTGGCGCCGTATCGAGCCTGCTGCGCATCGACCGGCCGGAAGAGGCCCGCCTTCTCCACGAAGCGGCGACGCAGATCGAGCGCGTGGGCTTGGCAGCCGAGATGCACAAGCCGGCGGGCAGCCTGGCGCTCGGGCAGCTACGAATCGTGGAGATCGCGCGGGCTCTCTGCCTCAACCCCGTGTTGCTCCTGCTGGACGAGCCGGCCGCCGGCCTCCGGCACAAGGAGAAGCGCGAGCTTGCGGGCCTCCTCACCCGTCTCAAGGGCGAGGGCATGACGATCCTGCTGGTCGAACACGATATGAGCTTCGTGATGGGACTGACGGACCACATCGTGGTGGTGGATTTCGGCACCAAGATCGCCGAGGGCACGCCGAAGGAAATCGCCAAGAACCCGGCTGTCATCGAGGCCTATCTCGGAGGTGCGGCATGAGCGGGCCGCTGCTGGAGATCAAGAACCTCGCCGTCGCCTATGGCAAGGTGGAGGCCGTGCACGGCGTCTCTCTCAGCGTCGAGGCTGGCAGCATCGTCACGGTGATCGGGGCGAACGGCGCCGGCAAGACGACGCTCCTCAACGCCGCCATGGGCATACTGCCGTCGAACGGCCTCATGACCTTCGACGGTCGCGACCTTTCGGGCATTTCCGTGGAGGATCGCGTCGCGATGGGCCTCGCGCTGGTGCCGGAGAAACGCGAGCTGTTCTCGACCATGACGGTCGAGGAAAACCTTCTGCTCGGGGGCTTCCGCGCCAGCGGCGCGCAGCGCGCCGCAAGCATGGACAACGTCTTTCAGCGGTTTCCGCGCCTCAAGGAGCGGCGGCGGCAGATCGCCGGCACTCTCTCGGGCGGCGAGCGCCAGATGCTCGCAATGGGCCGCGCGCTGATGGGGCAACCACGTCTTCTGATGCTGGACGAGCCGAGCCTCGGCCTCGCCCCTCTCATCGTGCGCGGCATCTTCGAGATCATCGCCGAGTTGCGCAAGAGCGGCGTCTCGATCCTGCTCGTCGAGCAGAACGCGCGCGCCGCCCTGCAGGCCGCCGACAACGCCTATGTCATGGAACTCGGCGAGATCACCGCACAGGGGCCGGCGGCGCAGCTGGCCGCGGACCCCCGCGTCATCGAGAGCTATCTGGGGCTCGGCGCCGAACGCGAGTGAAGGCGCTTGGCCGGGCGCCCCGGCGACCGCGGATCAGCCCGCGTCCTTCACCTGATGCACCTCGATCACGTTGCCTTCGGGATCGTAGAAGAAGATCTGCTCCCAGCCCTTCATGGCCCAGGCGCCATAATCCGAGAAGGGGATGCCCTTGGCCTTCAGATGCGCCTTGAAGGCCTCGATGTCGTCGGTGCGGAAGGCCACGTGGCCGCGATCGACGGGGTTCACGGCCTGGCCTGTGCGGAAGCCGATCCCCATGTCGCGCTCGGCCAGATGCAGCTCCGTCGTGCCGTCGGTGACGAATGCGACCTTGCCGGGATACCCCTGGTCGGCGATGCGCCCGGCCGACAACGTCGTTTCCTCCGCCAGCCCCAGCACCTCCCGATAGAAGCGATCGAGGGCCGATACGTCCTTCGAGACGAAATTGACATGATGCAACTTGAGCTTCATGAGCTGTGCCTTTTGCGGAGAGACATGCATTAGACTGCGGATGCAGCCCGTCTTCAAGCCATGCCGCCGTCTCAGACCGTCAGCACGATTTTTCCGAAATGCGCGTTGGCTTTCATGTGGGCCAGCGCTGCCGCTGCTTCGTCCAGTGGGAAAGTGCGATCGATCGGCAGGCGCAGCCGCCCCGCCTCGATGTGCCCCCACAGGTCTTGGCGCATCACCCGGTTGATCTCACGCACCTCGTCCACGCTGCGGGTGCGGAAGGTGACGCCGATGTAGTCGATGCGCTTCAAGGCATGCAGGTCGAAGTCGAACTCGCCCTTGAAGCCGCCAAGCCGGCCCACGTTGACGATGCGCCCCAGCACTGCCGCCGCCTTCATGTTCTCGTTGGCGACGCTCGCCGAAACCTGGTCGACGATGAGATCGACACCTTTGCCCTTGGTAGCCTCCGCCACGTGCCGCGACCAGTCGGGCTGGCTCGTATCGATCGCGAGATCGGCACCGAACTCGCCAAGCCGCGCGCGCCGTGCGGCGTTTGTCGACGTGCCCATCACCAGGGAAGCACCCATCACCTTCGCGATTTGCAGCCCCATGAGGCCCACGCCGGAACTCGCGCCCTGGATCAGCACGCTCTCACCGGCCTTCAATCGGCCGGCCGTGACGATGGCATTGTGCATCGTCTGCAGCGCGATGGGCAGGGTCACCGCCTGCTCATACCCCATGTTGTTGGCTGGGATGGGCGACGTGCGTCCCCAGTCGGCAACCGCATATTCGGCATAGGCCGCAGAGCCCGAGCACATGACGCGATCGCCCGGCTTGATGCCTTTCGCCGCGCTGCCCACCGCCTCCACTTCGCCCGCGAACTCCAGGCCCAGGATCGCGCCCGGCCCGCCGATCGCGCCGTGCATGTGCCCCGAAGCCATGATCACGTCGGCGCGGTTGAGGCCCGCAGCGCGCACGCGCACAAGCACTTGAGCATCGCCCGGCACCGGTTTCGGCACTTCGCGAACGGCAACGCCCGTCTCGGTGATCACGGCAGCTTTCATGGCGCTCTCCCGTTACGATGCCGCCGCCAGCGGCAGGTTCATGAGCAGGTTCTGCGGTTTCATCTTCACTCGCTTGGCCGCATCCATGGCAAGGCCGAGATAGATCGGCTTGCCCTTCACGCGCGGAATCACGAGGCGCTCATCCTTGATGCGCATCCGGAAGAGGCCGAGGATGCGGGCATTGTCCTCAAGGCTCAGCGTCTTGCCTTGGTAGAGCGTGTTGAGCAGGTTTGTCGCCTCGCGGTCGAGGCCGATGTGCCAGCGCCAGTCGGGGTCCTCGATGTTCGGCCTCGGCTCCACCCGCACCTCGATCTTGAGAAGGTGCGCAAGCCACGCTTCAATGACGCGAGCGAAGGCGTCGGGCGCAGGCTGGCCGAAGCGGAAATCCACCACCGTGTCGAACCGGTCCGAGCGATCCCAGTAGATCTTCTTGTTGTCCTCATCGAGCACGTCGAGCGCTACGGACTTCATCGGCGTGCCGGTCTCTGACAGCAGCTGCGCCAGCCCTGTCTCCGTCCCCGCCTTGGCATGCATCTCCACGATCTCCTCGTCGGCGAGCATCAGCTGGCCTTCGGGCGTCGAGGCGCTTTGCTCGCGGAAGAAGATCTCCGCCGCGCGCAGTCGTATCGGATCCTGGCATTCGGCAAGGATGTTGCGCAGGATCAGGTGCACCATCTGGTCGATGAACACCGGCGGCACCGAGACACCGCCCTGGCGCATCATCCTGAGGTAGGCGCCCTCGATCGTGCCGGCCTTGGCAAGGATGTCGCGATAAGCGAGCACGACGCGATAGTTGCCGGCCACCTCCTGGTCGGCGAGCCCTGCGAGCTCGCCATCCGTGACCGCCCTGAAGGGGTCTTCCATCAGCGCCTCGTGCAGGGCGATCTCGCGCGCGCATGACGTCTCGATGGGGTGCATCTCGGGCCGCGTGTAGTAGGCCCGAAGGAAGTCCGGTGTGACCGCGAGCCACCCCTCCGCGTCCACCTTCACCAGATGGAAGCCCGCCGATTTCCAGAAGTCACGCTTCGTCATCGACGACGCTCCAGATGCGCGCGTTGGCGTGCTGGTCCTCCAGCGACTGCTTCTGCAAGGTGCGGAACTCCTCCTTCATGCCGCCGTCGCCGTCGAAGCTGCGGCGCAACGCGAACACCGTATTGATGTCGGCATCCTTGACGAGATCGGCGACGAACGCGACCTCGTCGCGTGCGACCTCGCGTGCCTCGTCCAGCGTCGGCGCGCCCCACGCCTCGATGAAATGCGAAGCGAGCATTTCCACCATCTGCGCCTCGTCTTCCGGCAATGCCTCTCCGACCGTGGCGAATGTGGAACGGCCGAAGCTCGAAAGCCCCAGGAACCCGTTGGCGAAGGCCTGCCGTGTCTTGCCCTTGAGGTCGTCTGCAGCAAGGTGCGCAAAGGCGAATGCGCCGGGCACCGCCCATTCCCCGGGCTCCGCCGCCTTGTCGAACACGAACGTATCGGACACATCGAAGCGGATGGTGCGCAAGAGCTTCACGAGGCGGGCTCCAGCCACTGCACGTGGCGCGCATAGCCCAGCGTACGCACCCGGCCGTCGGCAATGCGCAGCATGATGCCGGCAGCCTCGTCGAGCCCCACGGCCGTTCCCTCGATCGTGCCTTCCTCCGCCGGAAACGGCAGCGGCGCTTCCCGGCCAGCGCAACGCATCAGCCAATCGTCGTGCGCGGAGCGGAAACCCTCGTCCATCCAATGATGCAGGCGCTTCAGGAAATGCGCCGCGATGGCCTCGACGAGATCCGTGCGAGTGATCTCGCCGCCGGCTTCTTCCGCCACAGACGTCCGCGACCAGTCCGTTCGCTCCTCCTGCGCCGCGATCTCGATGTTGGCTGCCGCCACGATCCAGGCCGGCTCCTGCGAAAGCGGCCCAGTGGGCGCATGCAGATGCACCTCCCCCGCCACCGAGTTGTTGAGCAGGATCGCATCGGGCCACCGGTGCAGGATCGCCACTTTCGGCGGGCACAGCGCAGCAAGCGCATCGACCACTGCGACGGTGAGCAGCGGCCCCATCTGCAGCGCCCGCTCCAGGCTCACATCGGGTTCCAGGATGATGGCAAGCTCGGCGCGCGTGGTGTTGCGCGCCCATATCACGTCGCCCGCGCCAAGCTCTCCGGCCTGAACGGCGCGAATAGCTTCCGTGGCGGGCACGAGTGGAGCCCTGACGCCATGACCTGTCAAAAGCGGCGGGAACGTTGGGTCGGGCAGGTGCATGAGGATCCGGAGGGCGCGAGGCCGCGACGACGCCGCGCCTAGCCCGCGTCGATCTCCTCCTCGATCACATGCTTGAGGTCGGTACCATCGGCCGTGAGCACTATCTTCACTTTCAGCTTGCCCTTGCCCGAGGAGCGAACCACACGCTCGATCTCGCGCTGCGAGGTGACGCCCACCTGCTTCAGGAACTTGCGGATCGACATGTTGAGCTTGTCTTCATCCATGGCCGTCTCCTGTCAGAGGCAATCGCTGGAGGCGTGCAAGGCCGCGCTCACAGCCGCACGTTGGGATGCGAAGAGTAGACCTGGCTCGACGACATCGGCACCAGGCTGAGGCCGATGGCCGCCGCGAAGGCAATCGCGACCAGGGCCACGACGCTGAGAATGAAAGCTTTCATGGGTCAACTCCGTTTCCGGTGAGTCTGGGGCAAGTCGGCATGCTGCGTCAACGTTTCTCGGCGGTGGCCGGATCAGTGGCAGCCTTGAGGTAGGCAATGAGTGCGGCCCGCTGGCTGGCGTCGGTCATGCGCTGCAGCGGCATCTTGGAGCCGGGCGTGTAGGTGTCGGGCCCCTCGGCGAACAGGCGGTCCACCGTTTCCTCGTTCCAAACGATATCCATGGAGCGCAGGGCGTCGGAATAAGGATAGCCCGGCAGCGTGCCGATCCTGCGGCCGAACACCCCCCACAGCGTGGGGCCGGCACGGTTGCCGCCGTCCTTCTCCAGCGTGTGGCAGATGCTGCATTTGCGCGCGAACTGAAGCTCCCCCGCAGCCAGGATGTCGTTGCCCTCCGGGCGCACCTGGAAGCGCCGGGGCCCGGCGTTGGCCAGCGGCTCGAACGCCTCGCGTGGCGCGATCCGCCAGAGCGTGGCGAAGTCGTCGAGACCGCCGTAATAGAGCCCCGTCCCGTCCGCGACGAACGCCATCGCCCAGATGGGCCCGAACAGGTTGCGATAGTCTTCCACCTCCGCCGCGTCCGGCAGGCGGAACACGCGGATGCGCCCGTCGCCGCTGCCGATGGCGGCAAGCCCGGGCTTGGCCGTCACCGCCACCGAGAGGATGGGCCGCTCCACCGCCGGCAACTCTTTGATCAGCGCCCCGCTCGCAGCATCGACGATCCCGGAAGCTCCGTTGAGCGCTCCATAGAGCAGGTTGCCGTCGGGCAGACGGGCCAGAACATTCACGCCCCAGCCGTTCTGGTAGAGCGGACGCAGGAACTCGCCCTTGCTGCTCCACGCGCCGATCGTGCCGTCTGCGCTCGCCGTGAAGATGCTCTGTCCGTCCGCGGAAAAGACGGCCGCATTCACCGGCCCCTTGTGTTCAGTGAGGACGGGCCCGGGCTTCAGATCTTTCAGGTCCCATAACCGCCCAGTGCGTTCCCAACTCGCGCTGACGGCCCAGCGGCCGTCGGGCGACAGCGAAAGCCCCACGACCTTCGCCTCATGCCCCTCGAAGCGGTGGACGAGCGTGCGCGTGGCCAGATCCCAGACCGCGATCTTGCCGTCATCGGCCGCGGCCAGCACGCGCGTTGAGCCCGGTATGAAGGCCACTGCATTCACCGCGCCGCCATGGTCTTCCAGTCGCGCGACCGCCGTCGGATCCTCGCGCGTCACGTCCCACGCCATGAGGCTGTAGTCGAACGAGCCGGTGAGGATGCGGCCGCTCGCAAGGTCCGAGGCAATCGCCTTGATCGGCCCGCCGTGGCCGAGCAGGTTCCCCTTGCCCGCCCGCCGTTGCCGCAGGGCCTCGGCGCGACCGGGGCGCGGCGCAGCCTCTGCCGGAGGAGCGGACGCAGAAGGCGACGGGGGCGCAGCTGCGGGCGGCCCCGCCGTCGATTGCGCGTGTGCCAACGGGGTGATTGTCAGCTGAACAGCGAGACAGCACGCAAGGAGCGTCAACAGACAGCTCGGCGCCACCCGAGAGGCATCGCGCGACGAGGCGCGACGCCAGCCCGGACGGGCCGTCACAGCGCCGCCTGCACGCCTCATTCGGCGGGCGCCATCCTGGCCCCGCCTGCATCCGCCACGCGAGCGTTTCCGAGCTTCTTGATCTCTTCCTCGGCCCACAGGCTGTGATGCTCCTTGGCCCAGTTCACATCCACTTCGCCCGATCCCATGGCGTCGAACGCGCCCTGCATGCCCACCGTTCCGATGTAGATGTGGGCGATGATCACCACCATCATCGCCAGCGCGACGATGCCGTGCCAGCTGGTGGCGTATTGCATCTCTTCCACCGGCGTGAGGTTCGTCGGGAAGCTGAAACCCAACAGGTTGATGAGTTCGAAGGTCTTGCCGAACATCGCCGTCTGGAACGGGAACAGCAGTGCGATGCCTGAGAGCGACAGCGACACGCCCGAGAACATCACCAGCCAGAACAGGATCTTCTGCCCTGCATTGAACTTCCATGAGGGCGGGTGCGAGCCCTTCACGACCATGCCGCCGCCCTTCATCAGCCACACCAGATCCTGCCGCGTCGGGAAGTTGTTGGCCACCCACAGCACGAAGGTCAGCGCCAGGCTCACCATGAAAGCGAACGCCACGTAGTTGTGCACCAGCTTGCCGAAGTGCGACAGCGAAGCGAACGCGTCGGGCCCCAGCACAGGCAGCAGCACGTAGCGGCCGTAGAGCACGTTGAGGCCAGTCAGGCCCAGGATCAGAAACGACGTCGCGAGCAGCCAGTGGCCGAAGCGCTCGATCGTGTTGAAGCGCACGATGGTGTAGCCCGCCCAGCCGTGATCGATGGTGATGCGGCCGCGCAAAAGGTAGAACAGCGCGAGCAGGATGATCATGCCGCCCAGGCCGTAGGCGCCGTAGGTGGGCAGCGGCCCGTTACGGAAGTTGCGCCATGCCTCGCCTTGCGACTGCACAAGCTGCCCCGCCTTCTTGTCGGGGATCGAGACTTGGCCGCTGATGCCCTCGCGCACCTTGCGCCACATCTCGATGTCGTAGTTGCCGGGCCGCTCCGGCTGCACGAGGTTGCCGCCGGGGTTCACCGCGTTGGCAGGCGGGCGAACGTTGGGATTGGGCTGGCCCTGTGCCGAGGCATCCTGGAAATGAGCGAAAGTCAGGGCGCACAGCAGCGCGATTGCGGCGAGCATCACGACGAAGCGTGCGCGCACGGCGGCCTTGGCGTTCCGAGCCCGTTCGATTGACTTCATCCCTTCCCTCCTCAGGCCAGGCCTCGCTTTGCGGGCCGCCCTCGTTCTTTCTCTTGTGGCGCCGGTTTGGGGCTCACGCGATGTGCAAGCCTCCCAATGAGCCCGGTCACCGCTGCAGATTTCCCCGCTCGGTGAGTTCGCGCTTCTGCTTCTCGGTGAGCGTTGGCGTCTTGTCGCCCTGGTAGACGTGCGGCGTGAAGCTGAGGGGCCGATCCCTCTCGGTCTCGCGGCAGGCCTGCAGCGTCAGCAGCATCGCGCTGGCAGACGCCATCAGCGCCAGGCGCTTTGCGAGTCTGGCGCAGGTTTCGCGCGGCGAGGTCGATGCATGATGCATCTTGCGTTTCCCTAGATACGTGCGGGACATCAGCTGACTGCGCCCCGGATGGAGCGGGAAGGCGCATGATTGGCGCGCCTTCCCGCACATTTGCAGATGTCTCAGCCGGACTGTCCGGGATAGGCCTTGCCCCATCCCCAGGCGCCCGAGCCGAAGCCGCGCGTCACGACACGCTCGCGATAGATGGCGGAGACGACGTCGCCGTCACCGGCGAGCAGCGCCTTCGTCGAGCACATCTCGGCGCAGAGCGGCAGCTTGCCCTCGGCGAGACGGTTGCGACCGTACTTCTTGAACTGCACCTCTTCCTTCTTCTCCGGACCACCGGCGCAGAAGGTGCACTTGTCCATCTTGCCGCGCGAACCGAAGTTCGAGGCTTGCGGATACTGAGGCGCACCGAACGGGCAGGCGTAGAAGCAGTAGCCGCAGCCGATGCACAGATCCTTGTTGTGCAGCACCACGCCTTCATCGGTCTGGTAGAAGCAATCCACCGGGCAGACCGCCATGCACGGTGCGTCCGAGCAGTGCATGCACGCGACCGAGATGGACCGCTCGCCAGGCTTTCCGTCGTTGATGGTGACGACACGCCGGCGGTTGATGCCCCACGGCACCTCGTGCTCGTTCTTGCACGCTGTAACGCAGGCATTGCACTCGATGCACCGCTCGGCATCGCAGAGGAATTTCATGCGCGCCATTGTTTAGGCCCTCCAGATCTTGCAGAGCGTGACTTTGGTTTCCTGCATTTGCGTAACGACGTCGTAGCCGTAAGTGGTTGCCGTGTTGGCGCTCTCACCCAGCACGATCGGATCGGTGCCTGCAGGATATTTGCTTCTCAGGTCCTTGCCCTGGAAGTGGCCGCCGAAATGGAAGGGCATGAAGGCGACGCCCTTGCCCACGCGCTCGGTAACCATCGCCATGACCTTGACTTTGCCCTTTTCGGGGCCTTCGAGCCACACCTGCTGGCCGTCCTTGATGCCAAGGTTGTTGGCGTCCGCAGGGTTGATCTCGACGAACATGTTCTGCTGCAGCTCGGCGAGCCACGGGTTTGAGCGCTGCTCCTCGCCGCCGCCCTCGTACTCCACGAGACGACCCGACGTGAGAATGATCGGATAGTCCTTGGAGACGTCGTTCTTCTGGATGGACTCGAACAGCAGAGGCAGACGATTGAGCTTGCGATCCGAGTGCGTCGCGTACTTCGGCAGCAGGTCGCGGCGCGTGGTGTACAGCGGCTCGCGGTGCAGCGGCACCGCGTCCGGGAAGTTCCAGACCACCGCACGCGCCTTGCCGTTGCCGAACGGCGCCAGCCCGTGCTTGATCGCAACGCGCTGGATGCCGCCCGAGAGGTCGTTGGTCCAAAGCACGGTCTCGGGCTTTTCGCCGCCGATCTTGCGGATCGTCTCGAGTTCCTTGTCCGTCAGGTCCTTGTCCCAGCCCATCTTCATGAGCAGGCCCATGGACACGGGCGGATGGCCGTCCTTCAGTTCGTTGCCGACCGGGAAGCTCTCGACCGCGAGCAGGCTGTCGGCGACAGGGTCGTTCTTCGACCACTTGTCGTTCTCCACCCCCTTCACCGTCAGGCCCCAGTTGACGCGGAAGTTGAGGCCGCCGTCCGACACGGGCTTCGACGTGTCGTAGAGGTTCGGCGTGCCGGGATGCTTGATCTCCGGGGTCCCCCAGCAGGGCCAGGGCAGGCCGTAGTAGTCGCCGTCGCAGGGACCGCCGTTGGCTTTCAGCGTCACCTTGTCGAAGGTGTGCTGATTGGCCATGTGCGCCTTCATGCGCTCCGGGCTCTGGCCGGTGTAGCCCACCGTCCACATGCCGCGGTTCCACTCGCGCGTGATCTCCTCGATCGAGGGCTCGTTGTTCTCCACCTTGATGTTCTTGAACAGCTCCTTGTCGAAGCCGAACTTCTTGGCGAAGCGGTACATGATCTCGTGATCGGACTTGGCCTCGAAGAACGGGCCGAACACCTTCTCACGCCACTGTACCGAACGGTTCGAGGCCGTCACGGAGCCATAGGTCTCGAACTGCGTCGCCGCGGGGAGAAGATAGGTGTTCTCCTGCCGGTCGTGCAGAACCGCCGAGATCGTCGGATGCGGGTCGATGACAACCAGCATGTCGAGCTTCTCGTAGGCCTTCTTCTGGTCGGGCCCGCGTGTCTGCGAGTTGGGTGCATGGCCCCAGAACACCATCGCCTTCAGTGTGTCCTGCTGCTCGACGTTCTTCTTGTCCTCGAGCACGCCGTCGACCCAGCGAGACAACGGAATGCCCGCCGTCTCCATCATCTTCTTGTCCTTGAAGCGCGCGAGCACCCAGTCGTAGGGGACATCCCATACGCGCGACCAGTGGCGCCATGCGCCTTCCACGAGGCCGTAGTAGCCCGGTAGCGTAACCGGCTCGACACCGAAGTCGGTGGCGCCCTGCACGTTGTCATGGCCGCGGAAGATGTTGGTGCCGCCACCTGCGACACCCATGTTGCCGAGGGCGAGCTGCAGGATGCAGTAGGCGCGCACGTTGGCGTTGCCCACCGTGTGCTGCGTGCCGCCCATGCACCAGATCACCGTGCCGGGCTTGTTGGTGGCCAGCGTCTTGGCCACGCGCCGCAGCTGCGCGCCGGGAACGCCCGTCACGCGCTCGGTCTCTTCAGGCGTCCACTTCTTCACTTCGTCGCGTACGAAGTCCATGCCCCACACGCGCTTGCGGATGAACTCCTTGTCTTCCCACTCGTTCTCGAAGATATGCCAGAGGATGCCCCAGATCAGCGCAATGTCGGTGCCGGGGCGCATGCGCACGTATTCGGTGGCGTGAGCAGCCGTGCGCGTGAAGCGCGGATCGCACACAATCATCGCGGCGCTGTTCTGCTCCTTGGCCTTGAGCAGATGCTGCAGCGAGACAGGGTGCGCCTCTGCTGGATTGCCGCCGATGATGAACATCGCCTTCGACTTCAGGATGTCGTTGTACGAGTTCGTCATGGCGCCATAGCCCCACGTGTTCGCGACGCCCGCGACCGTGGTGGAGTGACAGATACGCGCCTGGTGATCGACGTTGTTTGTGCCCCAGAAGGCCGCGAACTTGCGGAACAGGTAGGCCTGCTCGTTGTTGAACTTGGCAGAGCCCATCCAGAACACCGAATCGGCGCCGGACGTCTCGCGGATCTTGAGCAGCTTGCTGCCCACCTCTTCGATCGCCTGGTCCCATGAGATGCGGGTCCACTTACCGCCCACCATCTTCATGGGGTACTTGAGGCGCCGGTCGCCGTGGGCGTGCTCGCGTACGGAGGCACCCTTGGCGCAGTGCGCACCGAGGTTGAACGGGCTGTCGAAGCCCGGCTCCTGGCCGATCCAGACGCCGTCCTGCACTTCTGCGATGACCGTGCAGCCGACCGAGCAATGCGTACAGATGCTCTTCTTGATCTCGATGGCTCCGGTGCCACCCGCGCCTGCCGCTTCGGCTTTCTGCACGCGCGTGCCGGAAATGGTGGCGGCGGCGGCAAGGCCACCGACGGCAAGGCCCGAACTGCGCAGGAATGCGCGACGGTCGAGCGTGCCGGACTGTTCCTGCTGGAGGCTTGCCGTCAGACGCGCTGAACGTACCTGCCCCCCCGACTTCTTCTTAAGCATGGATATCTCCCATACGTGCCGGCTGTCTGTTTGAGGAACGAGCCGGTCCCCGGATCAGATTAACTAGCGGGCGAGTTCGTAATAGCGGCGGACATGTTCCGTCTCGCGATACATCTGCCCGGGCTTCTGCTCGGCCTCTTGTGCCTGCGCGACCACCGGTACAACGGCGGCGCCGCTGGCTGCAGCCGTTGCGCCCGCCAGCTTGAGGAAGCTGCGCCGGTCGGCGACGGCCTCGATGATGTCCTTGTCCTTCTTCATTTCGTCCTCCGTATGGAGCCCCTAGGACTCTCGCATTGCAGGCCCGCCTGTGTCGCGGGCCAGTCGCCTCAGACCATCTCGAAACCCATGTCCTCGATGGCAATGAACTGCCGTCCCACCGCACCGAGCGCGGCGTAAAACATCGAACTCTTCGCAATCTCCAGATCGCGGAAGAATACGCTTGCCCAGCTGCCGATGTGTGTTTTGTAGAAGAGTTTCTGCGCCTCGAGCGGAAGCGGCTCGCCGAAGCTGCCATCGATGAGCCCCGCCATCATCTCGCACAGCGAGGCGATGTGGTCTTCCGGCTCGTGCACGCCCTCTTCGCGCACGATGCCCAGGCGACGCATGTCGCTGCGCAGCTTGGCAAGCGGCTTCTCATGCAGGAACCCGGTGAGATAGTAGCTGCCATACGGCACGAGTTCGCCGCGCACCAAGCCGATGAAAAGCGTTTGATATTCCTCCGCGGCAGCCTGCGCCGTGGTCAGCTGGGCCATGCGGCCGAACGCGCTAATGGCTTGGCCGAAGGCGCCACCGTCGCCCGACAGAGCGGAGGCGACGCGCAGGTCATCTGCCGCCGGCGCCGAAGACAGGAAGCGCGCAAGCAGGCGGTATGCCTGTGCGCGCAGGATGTCTTCACCGGTCACCTCGTCCGATGCCGAGCGCGCCACGCCTGACGCCTGCGACATGTCCACCCCCAGGGATAGCGCCATACGCACAGAAGTTGCTGTATGGCGATTGTGGATTTTCTTGAGCAGAGCAAATTACACGGAAGCAGCAACTTGACAATCACGCGACACGGGAATTTTTTGGGGTACTTATTGTGCAGTGCGAAGAAAAGTTATTCTGGTTATACTGAGCAACAAATCGGCACTACAGCTTGGTGAATTGCGGCGAACGCTGAAGAACAAGCTTGGTGAGTGCGAACGAAACTTGCCTATGCTCTGGATTATTATACGAAGGTAGGGGCGTCCCACTTCGAGAGCCCCAGGATTTGTTGCACCGGCGGATTCCCATTATTGTATGAGAGATCGCGTCCCATCTGACCGCACACGAGCCACATGAGCAAGCCAGAGCCTGTCCGCAAGTCTACTGACCTCGCGCCGCTGGTCGATCCCTTTGGCCGCACGGTCTCCTATCTGCGCGTCTCGGTCACCGACCGGTGTGACTTCCGCTGCACTTACTGCATGGCCGAGCACATGACGTTCCTGCCCAAGCGGGATCTTCTGACCCTGGAAGAGCTGGACCGGGTCTGCTCCGCATTCGTGGCCAAGGGCGTCAGGAAGCTGCGCATCACTGGCGGCGAGCCTCTGGTGCGCAAGAATATAATGTGGCTTTTCAGGTCTTTGTCGAGGCACCTGGCCTCCGGCGCACTCGAGGAATTGACGCTCACTACGAATGGCAGCCAGCTTCCAAAGTATGCAGCCGAACTAGCTGATGCCGGCGTCCGGCGCATCAACATCTCCCTCGACACCTTGAAGCCCGACCGGTTCAAGGCCATCACCCGCTGGGGTGACTTCGGCCAGGTGATGACCGGCATCGAGGCAGCCGAAAAAGCCGGCCTGAAGGTGAAGATCAACGCCGTGGCGCTCAAGGGCCTCAACGAGGACGAGATCGCCGACCTCCTTGAATTCGCCCATGGTCGCGGTGCCGACCTGACCCTTATTGAAACCATGCCGCTCGGCGACATCGACGGCGATCGGACTGACCAGTACTTGCCCCTTTCGGTCGTGCGCGCGCGCCTCATGGACCGCTACACGCTCATCGACATCCCCTATCGCACGGGCGGACCGGCCCGCTACGTCGAGGTGAAGGAAACGGGCGGCCGCCTCGGCTTCATCACGCCGATGACCCACAATTTCTGTGAAAGCTGCAACCGCGTGCGCCTCACCTGCACCGGCACCCTCTACATGTGTCTTGGCCAGGAAGATGCCGCCGATCTGCGCGCTCCGCTGCGGGCATCCACGGACGATTCGCTGCTCCTCCAGGCCATCGACGAGGCCATCGCGCGCAAGCCCAAGGGACACGACTTCGTCATCGACAGGCGCACGCGTGCCCCTGCCGTCGCCCGCCATATGAGCGTGACGGGCGGCTGATGGGGTGCTAGGCCTGCCGGCCCGCGGGCAGGCCTGGCATCGATGTTTCGATCGCGCCGCCCGATCTCGGCAGGAGATCCCGGTGACGGCAGCGATCCACGCCCACGACCCAGCCAACAACCTGCGTGGCATCCTCGCCATGGTCGTCGCCATGGCTTCGTTCGTCCTCAACGATGCCTTCGTGAAACTCGCTGCCGCGACGCTGCCGACCGGCGAGGTGATCTTCCTGCGCGCCATCGGCACCGCCGCCATATGCTTCGGCCTCATCCTCGCACGCGACGCCCCGCGCGTATTGGCCCAGGCCCTCCAGCCGCGCGTGATGCTGCGCGCCCTGGGCGACGTTGGCGGCGCCTTCACGTTCATCTTTGCGCTCACCAACATGCCCATCGCAGATGCTTACGCCATCCTGCAATTCACCCCGCTCGCCCTCACCGCGGGCGCGGCCGTATTCCTTGGCGCCAAGGTTGGCTGGCGCCGCTGGTCGGCAGCGGCCGTCGGGCTTATCGGCGTGCTGGTGATCGTGCGGCCAGGCGGCGCGGCCTTCAACGGCTGGGCGCTCCTGGCCCTCTTCTCCATCTGCTTCGCTGTCACGCGCGATCTCGTCACCCGCGCCATCGGCCTCAACGTCTCCTCGCTCGCGATGGCCTTCACGTCGACCCTGTTCGTCGGCGTCGCCAGCCTCGGGTTCCTGTTCTTCGAAAGCTGGCGCCTGCCGGGCATGCGCGAGATGCTGCTGATCGCCGGGGCATGCCTCACGCTTCTGGGCGGCCAGCACTGGCTCATCTTCGCGCTTCGCACCGGCGAGATCACTGCCGTCGCACCGTTCCGATATTCTATCGTTCTCTGGTCGGTGCTTGCGGGCATCGCGATTTGGCACGAGGTTCCCGACAAGATGACGTTCGTCGGCATGGCCATCGTCATCGGTGCGGGGCTCTATACCTTCCTGCGCGAGCAGAAGCTTTCCAAGGCGGCACGCAGTTGAGCGAAAACCTCAAGGGCATCCTGGCGGTCCTCGCCTGCTCCACCGTGTTCGTGGTGAGCGACGCCATCGTGAAGCTCGTCTCGGCCGAACTCCCCGTCTCCGAGATCATTTTCCTGCGCGGCCTTATGGCCACGGCGATGCTTGTCGCCGGCGCCCATGTCTTCGGCGCCTGGCGTCCGCTCTCCATTCTCCTGCAACCCATGATGATGACGCGCGTGCTGGCCGCCGCCGCCGCCTCCACGCTCGTTGTCCTGTCGCTGCGCGACATGCCGCTCGCCGTCGTCAACGCCGTTATGCAGATGACGCCGCTCGCCGTCACTGCGGGATCCGCCATCGCCTATCGCGAGCGCGTAGGCCCCACGCGCTGGCTCGCCGCGGTGATCGGCTTCATCGGCGTGCTCTTGATCGTGAAGCCCACCGGCGGTGCCTTTGGCTGGAGTGCCTGGGTCGTGCTCGTGGCCCTCGTATTCACGACCACGCGCGATCTCACCACCCGCGGTCTCTCGCGCGACATTCCCTCCATATTCGTGGGCGCAGCCAGCGCTGCAGCCATCGCGGTCGGCGGCTTGATTTTCGCCCCGCTCGATGTCGCCTGGGTAATGCCCTCGACACGCGCCTGGTCGTTGTTGATCTTCTCCGCAGGTTGCCTTTTCTTCGGCAACACGCTTCTCGTTATGTCGCTGCGCACCGGCGAGATCGGTGTCGTGGCACCGTTTCGCTATGCCCCCGTGCCGCTGTCACTCGCGCTCGGCTACGCCTGGTGGGGCGACATTCCCGATGCCATCGCCATTCTCGGCATCTTCGTCGTCCTCGGCGCCGGCCTGAGCCTGCTTTACACCGAGCGGCTGACACTCGTTGCCCGGTCCTCCCCCAAGCCAGAGAGAGCGCCATGAAGCCTAACCAGATGAAAGCCAAGATCGCCGGCGGCAAAGCCGCTCTCGGCTGCTCCTTGATGTTTCCCGCGCCCCAGATCGTCGAGATGCTGGCCTATACCGGCTTCGACTGGGTGCTCCTCGACTGCGAGCACGGCAGCCTCTCGCTTGCCGACGTCGAGATGATGGCCATGGCGGCCGACGCCTCCGGCATCACCGCCATTGCGCGCCCGAAAAGCAACGATGCCGCCGATATCCAGTCGGTCATGGATCGCGGTGTCGCCGGTGTCCAGGTGCCCCACGTCAATTGCGCGGAGGATGCCCGCCGCGCCGTGTCAGCAGTCAAGTTCGGCCCGGGTGCCGCGCGAGGACTTGCCGCCGGCACACGGCCCGACCGCTGGGGCCTCGGCGCGCGCATGCCCGACTTTACGTCCGCCGCCAACGCGCAATCCCTGGTCTGTGTCCAGATCGAGCATCAGGAGGCGGTCGCCAACATCGACGAGATCCTGGCCGTTGAAGGCATCGACGTGTTCTTCATCGGTCCGTCCGATCTCTCCCAGTCGATGGGCCATCCCGGCAATCCGAAGGCGCCGCCGGTAGCCCAGGCGATCGACCACGTGCTGCAGCGCATCAGGGCGAAGGGTGCAGCCCCCGGCATGCCAGCGACCGCAGAGACGCTTCCCGACATCAGGGCGAAAGGCTGCCTCTATATTTACAACCATTTGCCGAGAATTTTGGGCGCCGGCGCGGCAGCGTTTCTGCACAACCGCTGAACTGCGCGGAAAGTGCGCCGGAGCTTTGGGGCTGCAATTGTGTTCACCACGCTTTTGCATTTGCATAAGTTAATTCCGGCGCACCTTGACAGGCCGCGATCTCTGACGCTCAACTGGTGCAAATTCGAACGGCCGCAGAGCCGGCGATAAGAACGACGTACGGGACGAAACGCTTGCCAGGAGTAGGAGCTTGCTCATCGCGGCTTCCCGAATCCCACGGCTGCTCGATGCTTCCTCCGCAGGCCCCACGCGGCGGCTTGCGCCTGCGCTTGCAAGCGTTCCACGCTTTCCATCCGGTTTCCTTCACTCAAGTCCGTCGCAGCTGCGCTCGGGCTCTGCATTCACGCGTCCACGACGAGAAGGAGATTGAACACCTGAAAGCGCCGCCACGTGCGGCTTAGCCGGACCCAAAAACCACCGGTGAGTAATCAACGACATTGGAGGAAATCAGCAATGAGACGCTACTCTTTGTCCCGACGCCGCTTCCTGGCCACATCGGCCGCAGCCTCGGCGATGGTCGCTGCACCCTTCGTCCGCACGGCCAACGCCGCCGGCAAGGTCTCCATCGGTTTCTGGGACCACTGGGTCCCCGGCG
>JBDHTJ010000002.1:0-66290 GCA_039808585.1 Hyphomicrobiaceae bacterium
ATGGTGGTGATCCTTGCCATGGGCCTCGGCCTCTTCGCGCCGCCCTTCGGCGTCGGCTACTACGCGGCCTGCGCCATCGGCCGCGTCAATCCGGATGAAGGCATCCGTCCCATCTGGGCCTACATGGCTGCGCTGCTCGTGGGACTGATCGTCGTAGCGGCCGTGCCGTGGATCTCAATAGGCTTCCTCTGAGCGCGCGCCTCCGCGATTTGGGCTTTGCCGCGAGATCGGCTACCACTCGGCCATGGAATGGAGCGACGAAGGCGTGATCCTGAGCGTGCGGCCCCACGGCGAGACCGGGGCCGTGGCGGAAGTGCTGACGCGCGCGCACGGTCGCCATCTTGGCCTCGTGCACGGGGGCCGCTCCCGCAAGCTTCGGCCTCTGCTGCAGACGGGCAACCACGTCGACCTGACATGGAAGGCGCGCCTTCCCGACAACCTCGGCCACTTCGCCTTTGAACTGCGCACGCCCTACGCCGCGCGCGTAATGGATGATCCCCTCTCGCTCCTCGCCCTCACCTGTCTTGCCGAACTTGCCCGCCTCCTCCCCGAGCGCGATCCCCATCCCAATCTTTACGAGGTGACGCAGTTCGTTCTGGGATTTCTCGACGACCGCGACGTATGGCCCGCGCTTTACGTGCGATGGGAACTGGCGCTGCTGGAAGAATTGGGCTTCGGCCTTGACCTCGGCTCTTGCGCGGCGACGGGTGCAACGAGCGATCTCATCTACGTCTCCCCCAAATCCGGCCGGGCCGTATCGGCAACAGCCGGCGAGCCCTACAAGGACAGGCTGTTTCCGCTCCCGCAATTCCTGCGCGCCGGGTCCAGCGGCAATGTCACCGCCACCGACATTGATGCCGGCCTCGAGATCACGGGCCACTTTCTCGAAGCACGCGTCACGCGCCCGCGCAACCTGCAACTGCCGGAGGCCCGTGCCCGCCTCAAGGCCGCGTTACGTGCGAAATAGGCAAGTCCTGTAAAAGGCCCTATGACAGCCCTCCCTGCCTGAGAGGAGTTGCCGACACGTGACTGCGACAGACGTTGAGCGCACAACCTTGCGCGACAGGCCGGCGATGATCCTGGGCGCCCTGGGCATCGTTTCCGGCCTCCTGTCCGCGGTGATTGGCGTTGAAAGAGCCCTGCCGGCCCTGCAGCCCGTGGCCGACGTCTTTCTCCTGCACGCCAGCCTTCTCCCCATCGGCATCTGCTTTGCGACCGCCCTGCTCGTCGGTCTGCTGTTGCTCTCAGGCCGCCTGGGATTGAGCCTGCTCGCCTTCGTCATTACGCTCTATGCCTGGAGCGGCGCCACCCACATCGCCATCAGGCTGCAACGCAATGCAGGGGACGACGCGCATCTCGTCGCGGCAAGCCTCGCAGCCGGTGCCTTCGGCGCAGGTGTCGCCCACCTTGGCGCATCTGCCGCTGTTTCCCGCCTGAGGCGCCCGTTCTCGCTGGCATTGACGGTTATAGTTGGCGCCGCCTTCGGACTGTTCTTCTATTTCGGCGAGCGGGGCATGGTGGACAAGCGCGTCCTGTTCATGCTGTGGCAGCCGGCCGTTGCCTTCGTCATCGGGCTTTCGGCCGCGGCTCCTGCTTCCGATCAACGATGATCCGGTCGCTGCCCGCTGCCTTCACGATGAAATGCTCGCCGTTGCCCGGCTCATACTCCACGCGCGGCCCGGCCGGAAACGTCAACGACATTGGATTGCAGCTGCGATAGGTGGCCGACTTGCCATCCTCGAGCGTACGTGGCTTGCCGCCGATGCGATACTCCACCGGAAACCCCGCCTTGTTCTCGATCGTAAAGGCGATGCGCTCGCTTTCAGGCCGCGCAAGCATCTGTACCGACACAAACTGTCCGGGATGATCGGGCACCTTCGCCACCCCGATGCCGATGTCCGTCGCGCCCGGCATCAGGATGTTGCGGCGGTGCACATCCGACTTCTTCCAGCCGTTCACGGCTTCCTCCGCCAAGGCCTTCGCGGTGAAGCCCGCCCGGTTGGAATCGACCGCCAGGTTCTCGGCCACGAAGCAAAAGCGATAACCCTGCACCTCGGCGCGCTGATGCGGCTTCTTCCCATCCGCTTCGTGCGTGAATTTGCCGGTGCGCGCCAGCAGTTGAGCATAGGCCCGCGCCGCCGCCGCCAGCTTCGGGTCCGCCTTCACGCCCGCCTGCCCCTGACTCTTGCGGAACGCATTGGTCATCTCGATGATCGCGGCTTCGGTCTTGGGCAGATCCGGCATCATCGCTGGAAACGGCTCCCTTCGTTTGACGAGCCCAATACATCTCCTTCGCGCGCGCTGCAAGGAAGGGGCGGAAGACGGTGGAAGTTGACGCTGGCGCCGAAGATGGTGTTGGCTTTCCGCAACCAGCAACCCGCCAGGAGCGCCCCCATGTCCGCCGCCAACGACAGCACCTGCTTCAAGGTCACCATCGCCGACGGCGTGGCACATCTCGAGATGAAACGGCCGGAGAAGATGAACTCCATGACGCGCCCGTTCTGGTCGGAATTGCCGGCGATCGTGCGCGAGATCGATGCCGGTGCCAAGGCGCGCGTCATCGTCCTCTCCTCCTCCGGCAAGCATTTCTGTGCCGGCATGGATCTCGAAGTGTTCGCAGAGAACGGGGCGCTCGCCGCGGGCCAGAAAACGGATCCGCACGTGCTCAACGAGGCATTCCGGCACCTCGTGCTGGGCCTGCAGGAAACCTTCTCTTGCCTAGACGAGGTGCGCATGCCCGTGATCGCCGCTATCCAGGGCGGTTGCATCGGCGGCGCCGTGGACATGACGTCGGCCTGTGACATCCGCTATTGCACGGAAGACGCGTTCTTCTGCATCCAGGAAATCAATATCGGCATGACGGCCGACGTAGGCACGTTTCCCCGCCTGTGCAAGCTGATCCCCGAAGGGTGGGTGCGCGAAATGGCCTACACCGGGCGCCGCCTTCCAGCCCGCAAGGCCGAGGCCATTGGCCTCGTGAACGAGGTCTATCCCGACCACGCATCCATGATGGCCGCGGTCATGGCCACGGCACGCGAAATCGCCGCGAAGAACCCGCTGGCGGTCACCGGCTCCAAGGTGATGATCAACTATGCCCGCGACCACACGCTCAAGGATGCGCTCGACTACATCGCGCTTTGGCAGACGGGCATGTTCTCGCGCCCGCACATGGGCGAGGCGTTCCGCGCGCAACAGGAAAAGCGCCCCGCCAAGTTCCCCGACCTGGCGCCCCTCCGCACCAAGCTTTGAGGCCCAGGCACAGGCAGATAGCGCATCACTTCTTGGCTGCGCCATGCGCCCGCTGGTAGGGCGCAATCGCAGCGAGCACCTCAGGCGTGCCCGCGGGCATCACGATCGTGAGCTTGCCGTCTGTCGTCGTCATGGTGAGCGCGCCAACACGCACCCCAACCTTCTTCGACCCGACGGCGATGATGAGGCCTTCGAGCTGCGCGCCGGAGATGATGATGTCTTCTACCGTGCCGAGCGTCTTACCGTCCTTGTCGCTCACTTTGGCACCAAGCAGGCTCTCCTTGCCCAGCACCTGAGCCGACGTCTGCCCTTTGAAGAACGTATTGGCCGGAATGGCAGGCGCCTTCTTCTGCTCGTCCGCCTTCTGGGCAAAGGCCGGAACCGACAGCATCAGGGCCGCGGCGAGCACGAGAGCGAGCTTGTTCATCTAGGAAATCTCCAACGGTGGCCGAAACAGCCGGTCGCAGGGGTGATGTAGGGGGTGATTCCGACCTCGGCAAGACAGGTTTCGGGGCCGTTTAGAAAGGCTTCCCGCCGGCCCCGCCCAGGGCCATCCAAATGCCATCTTGGCGGGCAATAAGTTATTGACAGAAAAGATCTTCTATTGGGTTGCGATGGGCTTCCCCGTCGGCTATCACACTGGTTAACAATCAGGGTCCGGGAAAGCTATCGGCCCCAGGCTTGGCGAGCATTGCAAGCCGCTCGCAATCAGCACATCAGAAGGGTTACGCTCAAGTGGCGGACGATAAAGATCCACCGCGCTCCGGCGGTGGCGACAAGGACGGCAAGGGACCCGGGCCAAGCGACATCCGCCCCGTGTCCATCACCGACGAGATGAAGCGCTCCTACCTCGATTACGCCATGAGCGTCATCGTCTCGCGGGCGCTGCCGGACGTGCGCGACGGCCTCAAGCCCGTGCATCGTCGCATCCTCTTTGCGATGCACGAACTCGGCAACGACTGGAACAAAAAATACGTCAAGAGCGCCCGCGTCGTGGGCGAGGTGATGGGCAAGTACCACCCGCACGGCAACCTGGCGATCTATGACGCGCTCGTGCGCATGGCGCAGGATTTCTCCATGCGCCTGCCGCTCATCGACGGCCAGGGCAACTTCGGCTCCCTCGACGGCGACCCCCCAGCAGCAGAACGATACACCGAGTGCCGCCTCGCCAAGGTCGCCCACTCGCTTCTCGACGACATCGACAAGGACACGATCGACTGGCGCGAGAACTACGACGGCACGTTGCGCGAGCCCGCAGTGCTTCCCGCAAAGTTCCCGAACCTGCTCGTCAACGGCTCTGGCGGCATCGCCGTCGGCATGGCCACGAACATCCCGCCGCACAACCTGGGCGAGGTGATCGACGCCTGCATCGCCCACCTCGACAATCCCGAAATCACGATCGATGAGCTGACCCAGATCGTACCAGGGCCGGATTTCCCAACCGGGGGGCGCATCCTCGGCCGCGCTGGCGTGCTCGCCGCCTATCACAAAGGCCGCGGCTCCATCATCATGCGTGCCAACGTCCACACCGAGGAGATCCGCAAGGACCGCGAGGCGCTGATCGTCACGGCCATTCCCTACCAGGTGAACAAACGCACGCTGGTCGAGAAGATCGCCGAACACGTGCGTGAGAAGCGCGTGGAAGGCATTTCCGACATCTGGGACGAGAGCAACCGCGAGGGCATGCGCATCGTCATCGAGCTGAAGCGCGATGCGGTGGCAGACGTCGTGCTCAACCAGCTATGGCGGTTTTCGGACCTGCAGACGACGTTCGGGGCCAACATGCTCGCCATCAACGGCGGCCGGCCCGAACAGCTGAACCTCAAGGATTTCATCGCCACCTTCACCTCCTTCCGCGAGGAGGTGGTAAGCCGCCGCACCAAGCACCTGCTCGCCAAGTCGCGTGACCGCGCCCACGTCTTGGTCGGCCTTGCCGTAGCCGTGGCAAACATCGATGAGATGATCGTTCTCATCCGAACGGCACCAAGCCCTGCGGAGGCGCGCGAACAGATGATGTCGCGCGACTGGCCGGCCAAGGACATCGCGCCTCTGGTCGAGCTCATCGCCGATCCGCGCCATAAGGTTTCGCACGCCGGCACCATCCGCCTCTCGGAAGAGCAGGCACGCGCTATCCTCGACCTGCGCCTGCAGCGCCTGACGGCGCTTGGCCGCGACGAGATCGGCGACGAACTGAAGAAGCTCGGCGAAGAGATCCGCGAGTATCTCGAGATCCTGTCGTCACGCACCCGCATCATCGGCCTCATCAAGGATGAGCTGAACGCGCTGAAGAGCGAGTTTTCCACGCCGCGCCTCACCGAGATCATCGAGATGGAAGGTGAGGTCGAGGACGAGGATCTCATCCAGCGCGAGGACGTCGTCGTCACCGTCAGCCACCGCGGCTACATCAAGCGCGTGCCGCTCTCCACCTATCGGGCACAGCGGCGCGGCGGCAAGGGCCGCTCCGGCATGACGACGCGCGAAGAGGATGTGGTTACCCAGATCTTCATCGCATCCACGCACACGCCGGTGCTGTTCTTCTCATCCCGCGGCATGGCCTATCGCATGAAGGTGTGGAGGCTGCCGGCCGCCACACCCCAATCGACCGGCAAGGCTCTCGTAAACCTGCTTCCGCTCTCCGAGGGCGAGAGGATCACCTCCATTCTGCCGCTGCCGGAAGACGCCGCGACGTGGGGCAACCTCGAGCTGATGTTTGCCACCAGGTCGGGCTACGTGCGCCGCAACAGCCTCGCCGATTTCGAGAGCATCAATCGCAACGGCAAGATCGCCATGAAGCTCGACGAGGGCGACAGCATCGTACGCGTCGCCATCTGCCGATCTGCCGGTGGCGGCGAAGGCGCGCCTGAGGCCGAGCCGGCCGACATCGAGAACGGCATCAGCACCACGAGCGGCAAAGTGCTCGAGAACGTGCTTCTCACCACCGCTTCGGGCCGCTGCATCCGCTTTCCCGTCGACGACGTGCGTCTCTTCAAGGGCCGCGACTCTTCCGGCGTGCGCGGCATCCGCCTGGACGATGGCGACACCGTCATTTCCATGGCCATTCTCCGCCACGCCGACGCCACGCCCGGCGAGCGCGCGGCCTACCTCAAGCAGGCCACCGCCATGCGTCGTGCACAAGGCGCAGACGTAGCCGACGCCGCGCCTGAGGTGGAAGCAGAGGAAGCCGCAGAAAGCGTCGAGCTTTCACCTGAGCGCTATGCGGAACTCGGAGGTCGGGAGCAGTTCGTCTTGACGGTGTCGGAGCGCGGCTTCGGCAAACGCTCGTCGTCTTACGATTACCGCATCTCCGGACGCGGCGGCAAAGGCATCACCGCCATGATCGTCAACGATCGCAACGGGCCGCTCGTCGCCTCCTTCCCGATCGAGGAAACGGATCAGATCATGCTGGTCACCGATGGTGGCAAACTGATCCGCTGCCCCGTGGACGACGTTCGCATCGCCGCCCGCAATACGCAGGGCGTACGCATCTTCCGAACGGACGAGGGTGAAAAAGTCGTGTCGGTGGAGCGCATCCCAGAGGACAGCGGCGACGCAAACAGCGAGCCCGGCATGAACGGCGAGCCCGAAGGCGACCTGGGGCCGGCATAACCGGCCCCTCCCGCCTTCGCATATTGGACAAACGCCGAAGGCGACGCGTGCAAAGCGCCCACACGCAAACGCGTCTGCGATACGATTGCGCGCTACTCCGCAGCGATCGGCATCGTGCCTTGCGCAGCCTTGGTGCCTTCCATGATCGCGGTCACGCCCATGCCGCCCGCCGTGCAGACGGAGATGAGCCCGCGTCCGCCATGCACCGACAGCAGCTTCGCCAAATTCGCGATGATGCGCGCGCCGGTGGCCGCGAACGGATGTCCAACTGCAAGGCTCGATCCCTTGACGTTCAGCTTGGAGCGGTCGATCGACCCCAGCGGCGCATCGAGACCGAGCTTTTCCTTGCAGTAGACGGGGTCTTCCCACGCCTTCAACGTGGCGAGCACCTGCGCCGCGAAGGCCTCGTGGATCTCGTAGAAATCGAAGTCCTGCAACTTCAGCCCCGTGCGCTGGAGCATCTTTGCGACTGCAATCGTGGGCGCCATCAGCAACCCCTCACCGGCGACGAAATTCACCGCTGCGTTCTGCGTGTGCGTGAGGTAGGCCATCACCGGTAGCCCGCGCTTGGCGGCCCACTCCTCTGAGGCAAGCAGCACGCACGCTGCGCCATCCGTGAGCGGCGTGGAATTGGCCGCCGTGAGCGTTCCGCGCTCGCTCTTGTCAAAGGCATTCTTGAGGGTTGCGATCTTCTCGAGACTGATGTCCTCGCGCAGATTGTTGTCGCGGTAGACGCCGGCAAACGGCACCACGAGATCGTCCATCCAGCCTTCACGATAGGCCGCTGCCGCCTTGTGATGGCTTTCGTAGGCGATCTGGTCCTGCTCGGCTCGGGAGATGCCCCAGTCTTGCGCCATCAGCTCCGTGTGCTGGCCCATCGACATGCCCGTGCGCGGCTCGCCCGTGGACGGCGGCTGCGGCGCAAGCTCGGCAAGCGACATGCCCTTGAAAGCGCCCAGCCGATCCTTCAGCGTCTTGGCGCCCTGCGCCTCGACGAGGCGCTTTGCAAACTTGGGCTTGAACACGATGGGCGCATCGGACGTCGTATCGGAACCGGCGGCGATCCCGCTCTCGATCTCGCCCGCTGCAATCTTGGCCATCAAGATGCCGGCCGCCTGCAGGCTCGTGCCGCAGGCCTGCTGCAGCGTGACGCCGGGTGTCGAAGGGGCGAGCTTCGTGTTCAGCACGGCTTCACGGGCGAGGTTCCAGTCCCGCGAATGCGAGACGACGGCACCACCGATCACCTCGTCGATGTGGACACCGGCAAGGTTGTAGCGCTCCACCAGCCCCGCCAGGGCCGCCGACATCATCTCGAGGTTCGACTGGTCGGCATACAAGGTGTTGGAGCGACAGAAGGGAATGCGCACACCGCCGACGACGGCCACGCGACGCAGGGACTGGGTCATGGGAAGCTCCCGGCTTGCAATCTGGAAAAGGGTTTCACTCTGCCGCGGGGCGGAGCGGCGTCACATTCGACTTCTTCTCGCTGGCCGCGAAATTCAATGGTCCGCCGCGGAAGGGCGCGAACCCCGTGCCGAAGATCACGCCGGCGTCGACAAGATCCGCGTTCGCAACGACACCCTCGTCGAGCACCTTCTGCGCTTCCCTGATGAGCGGATCGACGAGTTCGCGCCCCAGGCGTTCGAGCTCGAAACGATCATAGGGGTGCGCTGGCTCCTTACGCTCGGGCTTTCCGTCCTTCCAGACATAGAAGCCCTCGCCGGACTTCTTGCCGAGCTTGCCTGCCGACACCATCGCTTCCAGTTTCGCAGCCGAAGGCGGCAGGGCCACGCCCGCCGCACCCGCAAGGATCTTGCCGACGTTGGCGCACACATCGAGACCGACGGTATCGGCAAGCTCCACCGGCCCCATGGGCATGCCGAAAGCGCGCGCCGCCTCGTCGATCTTCTCCTTGGCCTCACCCTTCTCGACCCGCTCCAGCGCCGCCATCATGTAGGGGCCGAGCACACGATTGACGAGGAAGCCGGGGCTGCTCTTCACGATCAGCGGGAACTTGCCGATGGCCGTCACGAAAGCGCAGCCCTTCTCCACCTCTTCCTGGCGCGCCATCGTGCTCTTGATCACCTCAACGAGCGGCATCTGCGCGACGGGATTGAAGAAGTGCACGCCGATGAGCCTGCCAGGGTCCGCAAGCGGCTCGGCAATCTTCTCGATGATGATGGAGGACGTATTCGTCGCCATCACCGCGCCAGGCTTCAGCTTGCCCTCGATCGACTTGAACAGCGCCTGCTTTACTTCCAGCTTCTCGACGATCGCCTCGATGACGATGTCCGCACGGCCGATGTAGTCGCCCTTTGCATCGGCGATGAAACGCGCCTTGGCCGCATCGCGCTGCGCCTTGGTCTTGAAGCGGCGCGAGAGCAGCTTCTTCTGCGCGTCCATGCCCTTCTTGATCTGTTCTGCGTTCAGGTCCTGCAGCGACACCTCCATGCCCGAGGCGACGCACCAGCCTGCGATGTCCGCGCCCATCACACCGGCGCCGATGACGTGCACGCGCAGCGGCTTCCAGGCCGACGATTTTGGCGCCTGCGCCTTCATCATCTCCGACAGCTTGAAGACGCGGCGCAGGTTTCTCGAGGTGTCGCCCAGCATGAGCGGCGCGAATGCGCGCGTCTCTGCCTTCTTCATGCCTTCGAGGTTGCCGCCGTGCGTCTCGAACAAATCGATTAGCCTGAAGGGGGCCGGATAATGCTCCTCGCGCACTTTCTTCTTCGTCTCTGCGCGCATTTTGCCCGCGAGATAGCCACGCGCGGGCCAGCGGCGCAGCGCACCCTTCCAGCCACCAGCCGGTTTGGACCGGCGGTTCTTCTCGACGGCGCGACGCGCGGCCCACGGCAGGTTCAGTGCCGACGGCACGAGCTCGTCCACCAGCCCCATGCCCTTGGCAGCCCCGGCTCGGATCATCGAGCCCGTCAGCATGATTTGCATGGCCGAGAGCGCACCGGCCTGGCGGATGGAGCGCGCCGTGCCGTTGAAGCCCGGGAAGATGCCGAGCTTCACCTCGGGGAAGCCGAGCTTCGTCGCCTCGTCGCGCGTGGCGATGCGCCAATGGCAGGCAAGCGCCAGCTCAAGGCCACCACCCAAACAGAAGCCATGGATGCAGCACACCACCGGCACCGGCAGCTTCTCGATCCGGTTCAGCATCTCGTTGACGGTGCCGACGCTCTCGATCACCTGGTCTTCCGAGGTGATTGTCTCGAACTCGCGCACGTCCGCGCCGACGATGAAGCCCTTCTCCTTGCCGGATTGGATGACGAGCCCCCGGATCGACTTGTCCCTGGCGCCCGCCTCGACACGCTCCACGATGGCGCCGAGTTCCTCGAGAGGCCGGCGTCCCATCGAGTTCTGGCTCTCGCCCTCCCGGTCGAACGTCGCCCAGGCAATGCCCTGCTTGTCGATCAGGAACCGCCAGTCGCGCAGATTGGAGAGATCGGTCATGACGTGCCTCACTCGGGACATGGGTGGCCAGACGCCACGCTGAGATTTGCTTCAGGTTGGAATGCGGTGCCCCACTCGGAGCACCTTCGAGGGGGCGCCGCGCGCCCTCCCCGTATGTCTTATGCTGAAACGCGAAAGGCAGCCGGCGGTTACTCCGCCGCCGATTGCATGGCGCGGGCGTTGTGGCCCGCCGTCATGTAGTTCGGCCGAACCTCCGCCGGATCGAAATGATCCACCGCGATCACCTTGGCCGTAAGCCTCTCCAGTTCGCGCAGCTGATCGGCTTCCGCCTCTGTGATGACACCGGCTTTCGCTGCCTCGCCGAACCAGTCGGTGCCATGCACCCGATGCACCTTGCCGGCACGCACGGCGCGGTCGAGCTTCTTCTCGATGGCCTCCGCTGCGACAGCCTTCTGGAACGTCACCTCGAGCAGGCCAGTGGGATCGTTGACGTCGTTCGAGATGTAGATGAGCCGCGTCAGGCGATCGCGTGCCTCGCCCGGAACAAGCACCATCTCGGCCGCCTTGTGCCCCAGCCAATCGGGAGCCGGGCGATAGGGTGCCCCGAATGGGAACACCACCACCTTCATCAGCCAGCGTACCGGCGTCACGGGGAAGTTCTCCACCACCCCGCGCATGGCCTCCTGGAAGCGATAGAGACCGTTGTGCGCCGCCAGCGCCACGATCAGGCGGTCATTCGAGGGCTTGCCGTCGTCCTCGTAGCGCTTGAGCGTGCAGCACAGCAGGTACAGCTCCGACAGCGCATCCGCGAGGCGCCCGGTGATCTTCTGTTTGGTCTTGAGCCCACCTCCGAGAACCGCCACGGTAAGGTCGGCGACGAAGGCGAAGTTGCGCGAAGCCCGCCAGATCTGGCGATACCACTCCGCCGTCCCGTAGGCCTTTTCCGGCACCCGGCCGAACACGCCTCCCGTGACGTTGTGGAAAAAGGCACCAAACGTGTTCGAGAGCGAGAAGGCAACGTGCCCGCCGAAGGCCTTGTCGAAAGCCATGAGGCCGCGCTCGCTGTTGCTATCCTGGGCCGCCTGCACTTCCTTGTAGAGGAACGGATGCGAGCGCAGCGCCCCTTGCGCGAACGTGATCAGCGAGCGCGTGAGGATGTTTGCGCCTTCCACTGTGATTGCCACCGGCATCGCCTGGTAGGCCGGCATGATGTAGTTCGACGGGCCATCGCAGATCGCCTTGCCGCCATGCAGATCCATGGCGTCATTGAGCGAGCGGCGCATGCGCTCGGTGGACTGGTACTTCATGATGGCCGAGATCACCGAGGGCTTCTCGCCGCGGCTGACCATCGACGCAGTGACCGCGCGTGCCGCCTCGTTCACGTAGGCATTCTCGACCATGCGCGCGAGTGGCTCCTGCAGGCCCTCCATGCGTCCGATGGGCAGGTCGAACTGCTTGCGGATGCGCGCATAAGCCGAAGACGTGCGCAGCAGCGACTTGGCACCGGCAGCACCCGACGACGGCAGCGAAATGGCGCGTCCGGCAGCAAGGCATTCCATGAGCATGCGCCAGCCCTGGCCCACCATCTTCTCGCCACCGATCACCCAATCGATCGGGATGAAGACATCCTTGCCCCAGTTCGGTCCATTCGGGAACGCTGCACCCGAGGGCAGGTGCCGCCGCCCAATGTTGACGCCCGGGTGGTTCGCGGGGATCAGCGCCACGGTAATGCCGATATCCGTGCCGCGGCCGAGCATGTTTTCTGGATCGATCAGGCGGAAAGCGAGGCCCACGAGCGACGCTTGCGGCCCAAGCGTGATGTAACGCTTGTCCCACGAGGTGCGGATGCCAACCACCTCGCGCCCCTCGTGCATGCCCTTGGTGACGTAGCCCACGTCACGCATTGTTGCCGCGTCCGAACCCGATGTCGGACCGGTCAGCGAGAAGCAAGGCACCTCGAGGCCCTGCGCCAGGCGCGGGAGGTAATACTCTTTCTGCTCGTGCGTGCCGTACTTCTCGATCAGCTCGCCCGGCCCGAGCGAATTCGGCACCATGACGATGGTGCACACGTCCGGCGAACGCGAAGCGATCCGGCCAAGGATGATCGACTGGGCCTGTGGCGAGAAGCCGAGCCCGCCGTGTTCCTTCGAGATGAGCATGCCGAGGAAGCCGTGCTTCTTGGCGAAATCCCAGATGTGATCCGGTATCTCGTGCTTGTTGTGGCGCACTTCCCAGTCGTTGATGATGCGGCAGAACTCGTTCGTGGGCCCCTCGAGGAAGGCCTTCTCCTCCTCCGAGAGGGTGATCGGCGGCACTGCGCGCAGTTTCTTCCAATCGGGCTTGCCGGAGAAGATCTCCGCGTCGAAGCCGATGGTGCCTGCGTCCAAGGCTTCCTGCTCGGTCGCCGAGACTTTGGGCAGGTTGCCCTTCACCATGCCGTAGATGGGGCGCGTCAGCGCCGCGCGACGGATGCCGGGAACGGCGAGTGCAAACAGCACGACCACTGGCACCCAAGCCAGGATCCCGCCGGGCCCGAACTCGGGCTCGTTGAACTCCCCGTGCAGAAGATCCGTCTGCCAGACGAACACCGCTGCGCCGAGCGCCAGCGCCCATCCAAACAGGGACGTTTCACGCATCGCCAGGGCAAAGACGCCTGCCAAGCACAGCAGGATGAATACGATTTCCGCCGCCATCGCTCGCCTCACCAGTTATCGAAAACTTGTCGGAAACCCCGAAAAACGTGGCCCGGACACTATCCAAAGTTGACGTTTACGTCAACTTGTCTGGCACCGCACGACCACTGCTGGAGCCGATCGTAAAGCCTAGCACGTTTTGGGATGCGTATACTTCTCGGCCCCGGTTGTTAACGCAAGAACCGACGCGGCGCCGCTGGCGCAAGCGTGATGATCGAGAAGTCCGTCACATACTTTGCCGCTGGGTTGCGAGACGGACCTCTCGCTCTGAGGCACACTAGGCTATTGATTTAGCTAGTGTCCTTCAGATCGCGAAATTCATTCACCGCGAGCCGCAGAAGGAGACGAGTTTCGCCATCAGGACAATAGCGAAAGTATCCTCTGCTCAATGGCTTGTGTCTGGACGCCAGTTGCGCTGGCTCTATATACACACAGCGAGCTTTGGCAGATTCCAGCGCAGGAGAAGCCTCCTTGACCATGGATCGGAGACAATTCGGGGCCCATGCCTTGGCCTTCGCTGCGGTTCTGCCTACGGGCAATCAAGCGCTTGCCCAGTCGCCCACGGTGCCACCTCCCGCCTGGGAAGAGGCGGTGGCCAAGATCCTGAAGGGCACGCAGCCGGTGCCAGGCAAGGGCCTCGTGCTCGACATCCCCGAGATCGCCGAGAACGGGAATACCGTGCCTTTCACTCTGGTGGCCGAAAGTCCAATGACCGAAGCTGACCACATTAGAGCGCTCCATGTCATATCGACGGGCAATCCACAGCCCGGGGTTGCGACATTCAAGTTCACACCTGAGTCAGGCAAGGCCTCTGTCAGCAGCCGCATGCGCCTGGGGCGGACGCAGGACGTCATCGTCATTGCAGAACTCAGCGACGGTCGTTTCATGCAGGCGAAGCGCAACGTCAAAGTGACCATCGGCGGCTGCGGCGGTTAGGGAGGCAAGGCCATGCAGAGACCACGCATAAAGCTTCCCGACAGCGCCAAGGCGGGCGAAGTGATCGAGATCAAGACCTTGATCTCTCACGTTATGGAGACCGGCCAGCGCCGCGACCAGGATGGCAAGCTCATTCCGCGCATGATCATCAACTCCTTCAGCGTGAAGTTCGCCGGCAAGACCGTGTTTTCTGCCGACCTGCAGCCCGGCATTTCTGCCAACCCCTACATCGCATTTTTCATGCGTGTGCCAGGCCCGGGCGAGCTTGAATTCACCTGGGTGGACGACAGCGGCGACAAGAGCGTCGAGAAGGTGAAGCTCAACGTTGTCGCGTGACCCTTTTGCGGCTTGCCGGTGGAAACGGCAGCCATTAACGCTGCCTTTGCTGCTTTGTTGAAGGGGGAGGCCGGCAATGTCCGACGATCCAGTTTGTGCCCAGAAGAGCCCGTACCAGGTGCCGCTCGAGGAAGGGAAAGCCTATTTCTGGTGCACCTGTGGCCGCTCGCAGAAGCAACCGTTCTGCGATGGCGCGCACAAGGGCACATCATTCCAGCCGCATCGTTTCGTGGCCGAATCCACCGGCACGTTCAATCTCTGCGGCTGCAAGTCAACCGACGACAAGCCCTTCTGCGACGGCACCCATAACGTCATGTGAGGCATGCGGGGGCCCTCAAGGCGCACCTGTTTCCCGATATCCAGCCTTTCCGGGTTGAGCAGGATGTGACGTTGGCATCATCTATGCTAGCGTCCGATCCTGTCGGAAAGCCGCCACGGGTCGGGCATGGAATATCTGCTGCAGCAGCTCATCAACGGTATCACGCTCGGCTCCATCTACGGGCTCATCGCCATCGGCTACACGATGGTGTTCGGCATCATCGGCATGGTGAACTTCGCACACGGCGACGTGTTCATGCTGTCGACCTTCATCGCGCTCATCTTCCTTCTGGCGCTCAGCCAGTTCCTCGGCGTGACATCGCTCGCGGTGGCGCTGTTCATCGTGCTGATCCTGGGGATGCTGCTCACCTCGCTGTGGGCATGGGTGATCGAGCGCACGGCCTATAGGCCCTTGCGAGGCTCCTTCCGCCTGGCGCCGCTGATCTCGGCCATCGGCATGTCGATCTTTCTGTCGAACCTCGTGCAGGTGACACAGGGCCCGCGCAACAAGCCGGTACCCTCGATGCTGTCCGACGTGATCATCCTGAGCGAGGGCGCAAGCTACACGGTTGCCGTGTCTTACAAGCAGATCCTGATCGTCGTGGTCACCGCCGTGCTGCTCGCAGCGTTCTGGTATGTTGTACAGAAGACCTCGCTCGGCCGCGCCCAGCGCGCCTGCGAGCAGGATCGCAAGATGGCGGCCTTGCTCGGTGTCGACGTGGACCGCACGATCTCGCTCACCTTCGTGCTGGGAGCGGCGCTGGCAGCAGTCGCTGGCGTCATGTTCATGATCTACTACGGCGTCGTGAACTTCAACGATGGCTTCACGCCCGGCGTCAAGGCGTTCACTGCCGCCGTGTTGGGAGGGATCGGCTCGCTGCCAGGCGCCGTCCTTGGCGGCCTTCTCATCGGCCTCATCGAGACGCTGTGGTCCGCCTACTTTTCCATCGACTACAAGGACGTTGCGACGTTCCTGATCCTTGCCGTGGCCCTCATCTTCATGCCGTCGGGCATCCTCGGCAAACCCGAGGTCGAGAAGGTCTGACGATGCCCGCGCCCGCCAACTCTTTCGAATTTCTCGGCGCGGTGCGCGACGCCAGCAAGACCGCCCTTCTCACCCTCGGCCTCTCGGTGCCTCTCCTCGCCTTGCGCACCGAGCAGAACATGTCGAACCAGCTTGTGCTGCAGCCGCGCTGGGGGCTCGTGGCCATCGCCGTCGCCATCGCATTCGCCGCGCGCTTGGCCTACCTGCTGGCGGCCGCTGCCAATAGTGCGAGACCGCGGCAGCCTCCGCCGTCCGTCGCAACGGCAGCCGGGAAGCAAGGCGCGCCCTGGGGCCGCATCCTCGGCAGCGCTGCCCTGATCTTCCTGGTGCTCTATCCCGGCATCGCGCTGCTGCTGACGGGCACCGGCGGCGCCGTGAAGTGGATCGATAACTTCGGCATCCAGATCCTCATCTACATCATGCTGGGCTGGGGCCTGAACATTGTGGTCGGCCTCGCAGGCCTTCTTGATCTCGGCTACGTCGCCTTTTATGCCGTGGGCGCCTACAGCACCGCGCTCCTCGGCAAGACGTTCGGCTTGAGCTACTGGATCTGCCTGCCATTGGCGGGCATTCTCGCCGCCTTCTGGGGCATCATCCTGGGCTTTCCGGTGTTGCGCCTGCGAGGCGACTATCTCGCCATCGTAACGCTGGCTTTTGGCGAGATCATCCGCCTCGTGCTCATCAACTGGGTGCCCGTGACGAACGGCTATGCGGGCATCACCGGCATTCCGCGCCCCACCTTCTTCGGCCTGCCCTTCAACGCTTCCGACCAGGGCTTCGCGGCGTTCTTCGGTCTAGAATTCACGCCGCTCTACCGGCTCATCTTCCTCTTCTACCTGATCCTCGCCCTCGCCCTGCTGACGAACTGGGTGACTTTGCGCCTGCGCCGCCTGCCCGTCGGTCGGGCCTGGGAGGCCTTGCGCGAGGACGAGATCGCCTGCCGTGCGCTTGGCATCAATACCACGTCCACCAAACTCACCGCCTTCGCCATCGGCGCGGGCTTCGGCGGCTTCGCCGGGTCTTTCTTCGCCGCGCGCCAGGGCTTCATCAGCCCCGAGTCCTTCACGTTCATGGAAAGCGCCGTCATCCTCGCGATCGTTGTGCTTGGCGGCATGGGCAGCCAGGTCGGCGTCGCCATCGCAGCCGTCATCATGATCGGCGGCACGGAAATCCTGCGCGAACTCGACTGGATGAAGCAGATTTTCGGCTCCGGCTTCGATCCCACGCAGTACCGCATGCTCCTGTTCGGCCTTGCCATGGTGCTGATCATGATCTGGCGGCCGCGCGGTCTCATTTCCTCCCGCGAGCCGTCGATTTTCCTTCGGGAACGTCGCGCCGTTTCCGGCGCCCACGTGAGCGAGGGGCACGGTTGATGGCGCAGTCCCAAGCCGACGCCGTGCTCCAGGTGGAGCATCTGTCGATGCGCTTCGGTGGGCTCACTGCCGTCAGCGACCTTTCCTTCTCTGCGAGGCGCGGCGAGATCACCGCACTCATCGGGCCCAACGGCGCCGGCAAGACGACGGTCTTCAACTGCATCACCGGCTTCTACAAACCATCGAGCGGCCGCATCACCATGGTGCTGGGCGGTGCCGCATCCCCCGACGATATCACTAGGCTCACCGCTTCCGGCAAGCGTCGCATGCGGACACCCGAAGGGGCCATCTTCCTTCTGGAGCGCATGCCCGACTACGAGATCACGGCGCATGCGAAGGTGGCGCGCACGTTCCAGAACATCCGCCTGTTCCCCGGCATGACCGTGCTCGAGAACCTCGTCGTGGCACAGCACAACAGCCTGATGCGCGCCTCGGGCTACAGCCTGCTCGGCCTGTTCGGTGCCGCAAGCTACCGTCGTGCGGAGGAGGAAGCGGTCGAGAGGGCGAAACACTGGCTCGACCGCCTGGGCCTCACGCTACGTGCTGACGATGCGGCCGGCTCCCTGCCCTATGGTGATCAGCGTCGTCTCGAAATCGCGCGCGCCATGTGCACCGAGCCTGCCCTTCTTTGCCTGGACGAGCCGGCGGCAGGCCTCAACCCGCGCGAATCTGCCGAACTGAAAAGCTTCATCAAGAGCCTGGCCGCTGATCACACCACCTCCGTTCTGCTCATCGAGCACGACATGTCGGTGGTCATGGAGATCTCGGACCGCGTCGTCGTTCTCGAGTACGGCATCAAGATTGCCGATGGCACGCCCGACAGCGTCCGCAACGATCCCAAGGTTGTCGCTGCCTACCTCGGTGTCGAGGACGAACAGGTGGCAGAGGCGGAAGCGGAGTTGGGAGCATGAGCCGCCCGCTGCTCTCCATTGAAGGCGTCACGGCCTTCTACGGCTCGATCCAGGCCCTCAAGGGCGTGACGATCGAGGTTGCAGAGAAAGAAATCGTCACGCTGATCGGTGCCAACGGTGCCGGCAAGTCGACGCTCATGATGACCATCTTCGGCGAGCCGCGGGCCCGTGACGGCCGCATTGTTTACGACGGTCGCGACATCACCCGCTATCCCACCCACGAGATCGCGCGCCTGCGAGTTGCCCAGTCTCCCGAAGGACGCCGCATCTTCCCGCGCATGACCGTGCGTGAGAACCTCCAGATGGGGTCCGAGATCGACGGTGGCACCCACTTCGAAACAGACCTCAAGCGCGTGTGCGAGTTGTTTCCTATCCTTTCGCGGCGCATCGACCAGCGCGGTGGCACTCTTTCGGGCGGCGAGCAGCAGATGCTCGCCATTGCCCGCGCCTTGATGAGCCGTCCCAAGCTCCTTCTCCTGGACGAGCCATCACTGGGCCTTGCACCGCTGATCGTGCGGCAGATCTTCGAGGTGATCGCCGAACTCAATCGCCAGGGGATGACCGTATTCCTGGTGGAGCAGAACGCCTTCCACGCCCTGAAACTCGCCCACCGTGCCTACGTCATGGTCTCCGGCAGCATAACCATGAGCGGCACGGGCAGGGAACTTCTGGCCCGGCCCGAAGTGCGGGCGGCCTATCTCGAGGGAGGGCGCTAGCGATGTCGATGCTGCTTTCCATCCTCAAGGACCAAATGGCCTTCATCCTCGTCACCGTGCTGATGGGGGGGGCAGCGGCCTACGCCACGGGCAAGGCCATCGCGCAGACCTGGCGACCCTACTGGCATGTCCCCGTCTACATGCTGGGGATGGCAGCCGTGACGCGCTTCTGTCACTTCGCTCTGTTCGAGGAGCGGCTGCTCGATATCCCAGGCTACCTCATTGAATTCGCAGTGCTCCTCATCGCGTCCGCGGCAGGATACAGGCTCATGCGGGCACACCAGATGGCATCGCAGTATGGCTGGCTGTACGAGGCTGCCGGCCATCTCGGCTGGCGCAAGCGCTCTTGATAATGCCCGTGCACGCATTAGCGAAAGACGTGACACGGCCTCAGTTTCGTTGGAAAATCTCTTTAGTGGCCCGTGGCTGGTCCAAGTCTCGGAGCTGTTCCGATTTTCGTTAGCCGCATAGCAGTCGCCATTGGGTAGACAAGGAGCCCGTGAATGACGAACAAGGTGTTATCAGCAGCGGTACTCGCAGCGGGGCTCTTCGCCTCGCAGGGTGCTTATGCGCAGGTCAAGCTCGGCGTCGCCGGCCCGCTCACGGGCGGCAGCGCAGCATTCGGCGCTCAGCTCAAGAACGGTGTCGAGCAGGCGGTCGAGGACATCAACGCGGCTGGCGGCATCATGGGCCAGAAGATCACGCTGAGCGTGGGCGACGATCGCGCCGATCCCAAGGAAGGCGTGTCGGTGGCCAACAAGTTCGTCGGTGACGGCGTCAAGTTCGTCGTCGGCCACTTCAACTCCGGCGTCACGATCCCGTCCTCGGAAGTGTTCCAGGAGAACGGCATCCTGCAAATTACGCCGGCTGCCACAAACCCCAAGGTCACCGAGCGCGGTATGTGGAACATCTTCCGCACCTGCGGTCGCGACGATCAGCAGGGTGCCGTGGCCGCCGCCTACCTGGTCAAGAACTACAAGGACAAGAAGATCGCCATCGTTCACGACAAGACCACCTACGGAAAGGGCCTTGCCGACGAGACGCAGAAGGCGATCAACGCCGGCGGCGTAAAGGAAGTTCTCTATGAGGGCGTGAACACGGGCGAGAAGGACTATTCGGCGCTCGTCTCCAAGATCAAGGCGTCGGGAGCCGCAATCGTCTATTGGGGCGGCCTGCATGACACCGGTGGCCTGATCCTGCGCCAGATGAAGGACCAGGGCCTCAGCATTCCGCTGATGGGCGGCGACGGCATCGCCGACGACGAATTCGCCACCATCGCCGGCCCCGGCGCCGAAGGCAGCCTGATGACCTTCCCGCCCGATCCGCGCAAGCGTCCGGAAGCCAAGGCCATCGTCGAGAAATTCCGCACCGCCCGCAAGTTCGAGCCGCAAGCCTATACGCTCTACTCGTATGCGGCCGTGGAGATCTTCAAGCAGGCAGCCGAGGAGGCCAAGAGCCTCGACCCCAAGAAGGTTGCCGAGGTGATGCGCTCGGGCAAGTCCTTCAAGACGGTGATCGGCGACATCTCCTACGACAAGAAGGGTGATATCACCCGCTCTGACTATGTCGTCTACACCTGGAAGAAGGGCGCCGACGGCAAGATCTCCTACGTCGAGAACTGAGCCACTTCCGGATCGCAATCGGAAAAAGCCCTGCTCGCGCGGGGCTTTTTCTGTTTCATGGGCACGCCCTCCGGCGCCTCCGCATGCGGCGCCTGGCATGAGTTCAAGCGCAGCCCGACGCGCGCATCAACCACCAGTTAACCTTTCCCGGTCCATAACATCAGGCTGGAAAGACCCGGAAAATGCCATGTTCCCGGGTTATGCGTTTGGGACTGTCCCGCCAAGTAGGTGCGTCAGACGGGGGTCTAAGGACATGTTTTTCGGGCCGTGGCGGCGCCCCTTGCTTGGGGTTGCAGCCACCATCATCTGGGCGAGCGCTTTCGCGTCCGACCTCGCGGCGCAGCAGCGCCATGCGGTCGTGCGTCCGCGTCCCGCACCCGAAGCACCGGCAGCCGCCGCTGCCGAACCCACACGCACCCGTTTCGTCATCGGTCTCGAACAAGAGATCGAGTTCCAGGTCTATTCCCTCACCGACCCGAACCGCGTCTACGTGGAGTTGCCCGAGGTGCGTGTGCAATTGCCGCCCCCTCCGGGCGACAAGCCGGTCGGCCTCGTCAAGAATTTCCGGGGCGGACTTTCAGCCCCCGGCAAACAGCGCGTCGTCATCGATGTGACCGGCCCTGTCATCGTCGACAAGGCGGAGGTGGACAAGGGCCCCGACGGCCAGCCGCGCCTCGTGATCGACATCGTCGAAGTGAGCGCCCAGGTGGCAGCCGATCTCAAGGCGCAGCACGCCCGCCGCGTTGCCATGCAGCAGAATGCACTCGGACTCGGCGCGGCGGGTCTGCAGCCCCCGCTTCCCCGTCCTGCGATCTCCCCCCAGGCCCGCGCCCAGCACATGTACAAACCGGTCATCGTCATCGATCCCGGCCACGGCGGTGACGACAGCGGCGCCCAGCGCAACGGCACCGTCGAGAAGGACGTGGTCCTGGCCTTCAGCCACAAACTGCGTGAGAAGCTCGAGACCTCAGGCCGCTACAAGGTGCTGATGACGCGCACCGATGACACCTTTGTGGAACTTAATGCGCGGCGCGAATTCGGCGAGAAGAACAAGGCTCAGCTGTTCGTTGCCGTGCATGCAGACTACGCCAACTCCAGCGCCCGCGGCGCCACGATCTATTCGCTGAGGCCCGAGGTGGCAGGCATGTTGCAGCGCTCCGCCAAGGGCGACCTCAACGAGGTGAACGCCCTCGACAAGGCCCTTCCCAAGACAGCCGACGCTGATCTCGGCGCCGTGAAGGAGATCCTCGCCGATCTTTACCGCCGCGAGGTCGACCTCAATCAGGCCCGCACCAACGTGTTCGTGAAATCTGTCATCGGCCAGATGGGAGCTTCCACGAACCTGAAGGACAACCCCGACCGGCAAGCGGCATTCGTTGTCCTGAAGTCGGCGAAGGTACCCTCGATCCTCATCGAACTCGGCTACGTCACGAACGAGGCCGACGCCCAGCTCCTGAAGTCCGAGGCCTGGCGCGAGAAGGTATCGACCTCCATCGCCAATGCCATCGAGAACTACTTCCAGAACCGCCCCCAGCCTTGAATTCGGGAAACGCACTGGCCGCCGCCATTTCCCATTAACCGCTTCGGCCTCGAAATCAATTCAAACTCGCACTCCCCCAGGCGCAGGGTGCGCTTCGTAACCAAGCGTCGCCAATCTCGTATACACGGAACAACCCGAAATATAAAACGGCACGGATCAATTCAGTGCATTGGCGCCGTTTGCCAACACGCCGCCAGCGTGACCGTCCTGCGCTTTTGATGGATCCATCAAAGTATGCGGCTCCTCATCCCTGACGTTCCACGTGGCACGCGTAAGCCCAACAATTTCGACCTTATCCGCCTTGCAATGGCGCTTCTGGTAGTGTGGTCGCACAGTTTCGCCCTCTACCTCGGCACCGAGGCTTTCGAGCCTATCTCCCTACTTTGCAATGGGCTTTACAATAGCGGCAACATTGGCGTGATGGTGTTCTTCATCGTCAGCGGTTTCCTCGTTAGCCAGTCCTACCTACAATCCGCATCCGCATTCGATTTTATGCGCAAACGCGTGCGCCGCATTTATCCTGGCTACATGGCGGCAACGACGATATGCGCGTTCGTCGTCGTGCCGTTGTTTTCCACCGTTCGGGACACGTCTTTCATCCAGATCCCGAAAACGATCGCCGCAAACCTGCTCCTCCGAAACTATTTCCCTCCCTCCAATGCCTTTGCCTCAAACCCGTATGCGAACACCATCAACGGATCGCTGTGGAGCATACCATTCGAGTTCTGGTGCTACATCGGCGTTGCAGTGCTGGGTATTTCCGGCCTCATCGCAAAGCGGAGGTTCGTGGTCATCCTCGCCCTCTTCGTTATGGGGACCCGCATTCTGCTCGATATCCTGGACCGAAAGCCGGGTTGGGGCGTGGTCGGCGACATCATCGGCTGGCCCTACCTCTGGTTCGTAATCCTACCGAGCTTCCTGCTCGGGATGATCGCCTACCAGTGGAAGCACGTCCTCCCCGCCCGGCCTTACCTACTCATCGCCGCCATTGCATCCGCCATTGGCGCCTGCTGGTTGAACAGGCACCTCGCCAACTTCGTTTTCGCCCCGGCGCTTGCGTACGTCACCTTCTACGCCGCCTTTAGCGACGTCCGTCCGCTCCAGTCGCTGTTTTCACGCGGTGACTTCAGCTATGGAACGTATCTCTATGCATTCCCTATACAGCAAATTCTTTTTGCGACCTGGGGCCACGCGTTGAGCTTCCCAATCTTCATCGTACTGTCGATGGCGCTTTCACTGCTCGCAGGCCTGTGCAGCTGGCATGCTGTCGAGAAGCACTTCATACGGCGCAGTCCTCATGTGCTTTCCGGCCGAAAACTCGCGGGGGTCTAACGGATTTGCATGCAGTAGTTGCAATGTAAACGACGGCAGTGCCGTTGCAGAACCGGGAGCTTGCAGGTCCGGCAGATGAAGCACATGCAATATCGGGCTTTTCTGATTTTGATTGGTTGCGCTTCGTCCTTGCCTCTGTTGTCGCTCTGGCTCACGCCTCGGTAATCGGCTGGAGCCCCGCGGGCGATGTCGCTGTCAGGTCTTCTTCCCGTTGAGCGGCATTCTCTTTGGCCGCATTCTCCTGCCGAGGAAGTGAAGCGATCTGCCTGAACTCTTCTCTATGCGTGCGACGCGCATTCGGATCCCATATTTGCGGCCGTCATCGCGCTCTATGGCCTGAGCATGCAGTGTGGGCCCATGACGTTACGTTGGCTCGAGTTCCTGCTCTACGACACGCTAGGTCCTTTGAACCGCAACCCGGTGCGGTAAAACAAAAAGGGCCGGCTCCGGTTCCGGAGCCAACCCTTGTTTCCTGGCCGGCTAGGTCGCACCCTTCGCCGGCAGTGCCGGATCAGAGCTTACTTGGAGGACGGTGACGTTGGTTTTCTCGCCAGAGGAGCACCCATTTCCAGTCAGCTTGGAGCTTCAGGTCCGCGCAAAATTGATCGGAGCCCGGACTAACAAGACCACACCGTTGATAGAGGCGCTTCATGTGCCACTCCATCTCCAGAGAGATTGCCACGCCAATTGCGTTGGGCTTCGCCTCCAATGCCGTTTCCGACAATGACGAGCAGCCCGGACCATTGCTGGGCCAGGCTATGCTTGAGGCAAGCTGCAACTGATTGAGCACGGCGGTTCAGGACAGGGTCCGCGGGGAGAGTTGCGGAGACAAATCCGAAGGCTTCCGTCGGCGGCCCTGTCCAAGCCCGCCTCACCTTCGGTAATTCTGGACAGCCTGAGTTAGACATGCCCTCGCTCAGATGCGCGCTCCGTATTCGAGCCGCGACGTCTGACGCTCACATAAGATTCCGATAACAGTGTTCGCCAGTTTCGTTAAGAACGAATTAACGTCGGCAACGATCCTGCATCCAGGCCGACGCAAGCTTGCACCACAGGCCGCAAAGTGCAGCACGCGCGTGCACGCTTGCCCAATGCGAAGGCGGTGGCCGCCCCGCTTCTCAGCGCGGCACGATCAACTGCAATGCGTCGGTGGCGGCCTCCACCCGCAGCGGCGTAGTTCCAAAAACATCTCCGTCGAGTTGCGTCGCCACGGGCGTGCCTGACGTGACCGTCACTGTGCGGCATGGCAGGATCTGGATGTCGCCAGGGTCTGCACATCTCGCTGCCATCCGCCCAAGCGCCAGCGCCGTCATCTGCTGCGCAAGCTGCACGCGGCTTCTTGCATGGAACAGCACGACCTGCAGCTCTGGCCGTGTCACATGCGTCTGCGGCGCCAGCATGAAGCGGCCGCCATAGTGCGCCGCGTTCGTCACGATCACCCAGGCCGCCGCATGCTTCACCCCATCGATATCGACAGTTAGCATGTCGACTGGATGCGAAAGGGCGCGCAGGATTGCCGGGGCGTAGGCCATTCGGCCAGCCCGTGCTTTCAGGCGCTCGTCGAGGGCCGCGACTATACGTGCGTCGACACCGACACCGGCCATCAGAAGGAAAGGCTCGCCGTTTGCGCGGGCGACGTTTGCAGTCACGACCGGGCCGGATAGGAGCATCTCTGCAATATCTTCTGCCCGGGCACGCAAGCCGATTTCGTGCGCAAGCACGTTTCCAGTGCCCATGGGGATGATGCCAAGCGGCATCGACGTGCCGATAAGGCCCGCCGCAACATGCCGTATGGTGCCATCGCCGCCCGAAGCCACGATGGCGTCATAAGCACCCGAGCTGGCGGCCAGGCAGGCAGCTTCGCGGGCCTCGGCGACCGTGGCGGGCCAGGTCTCTTCCACGCTGGCACCACAATTGCGCAGCTGAGCAACAACAGCTTCGGCGAGCGATGACGTTCGTCGGCCAGCCCGAACGTTGAGCAAAAATAGAAAACGGTGGCGCATCAGTCCCCGGCGAGTCGAGGCCCAAGCCTCTAACACACCGTTGCCTACGACAAGAGCCTCACTGAAGGCAGAAAGCTACCCAAAGAAGAATTTTGTTGCGCCGCAACGGAGGTTATGCAACATTTCTAAAACTTGATGGCAAGACCATGGATTTTTCCAATGTACCGATTGATGCTTTCTGCTTCGGCTTTCCTGGCGCTTCATGGCACAGCGTTTGCGGGGCACCATCACCATATCCGGGCGCCCGAAATAGACGGTCCTGCAGGTATCGCAGCGGTTGCCGTGCTTGCAGCTCTGGCCCTTCGGGCCTATGAGAATCGGAAGCAGTAAACCAGTTCCAAGCAGGTTTAACCCCTCGGGTGGTGGTTCAGGTGCGCGCACCTGAACCCGCTTTTGCATCAATCCGCTGTGCGGACTTCTGCACGGCCGCCTGCACCTTCTCGAAGGCGCGCACCTCGATCTGGCGGATCCGCTCACGCGATACGCCGAACTCCGCGGAAAGATCCTCCAGCGTGGCCGGCTCCTCGGCCAAGCGGCGCGCCTCGAAGATGCGACGCTCGCGATCGTTCAGCGTATCCATGGCGCGGGCGAGATAACCCTTGCGCAGGCCGAGTTCCTCGCTCTGGACGAGCCGCTCTTCCTGATCGGGCGTTTCATCGACGAGCCAATCCTGCCACTCGCCACTGCCCTCGGTTTCTGCGCGGACGGGCGCATTCAAAGACGCATCACCGCCCAGGCGACGGTTCATCGAAATGACGTCTTCCTCAGGCACGCCGAGCTTGGTCGCGATCTGCTTGACCTGATCGGGGCGAAGGTCGCCTTCCTCCAGGGCCTTGATCTGCCCCTTCATGCGGCGCAGGTTGAAGAACAACTTCTTCTGCGCGGCCGTCGTGCCCATCTTCACGAGGCTCCACGACCGCAGGATGTACTCCTGGATCGAGGCCCGGATCCACCACATGGCGTAAGTCGCCAGACGGAAGCCCTTATCAGGCTCGAACCGCTTCACCGCCTGCATCAGGCCGACGTTGCCCTCGGAGATGACCTCGCCAATCGGCAGGCCGTAGCCGCGGTAGCCCATGGCGATGCGCGTGACGAGCCGAAGATGCGAGGTGACGAGCTTGTGCGCGGCTTCCTGGTCGCCGTGCTGCTGCCAGGCCTTGGCCAGCATGTACTCCTCGTTCGGTTCCAGCATGGGGAACCGACGGATTTCCTCCAGGTAGCGCGCCAAGCCACCGGAGCCTGCAGCTATTGAGGGAAGTGCCTTCGTTGCCATCTTCGTCCCAGCCGGAGGCCGAACCTCCGTCTGCTCCCAGGTTGCGTCGAGTTTAGCACAGGAGGGACGTTTGCACCCCCTCACAGGCCCTCGCGATACCTCACACGTAGCGTGCGCCCGTACTCACCGGCAAACCACTTTGGTGTGTATTGCCACTCACGCCCGATCACGGCCGCGTTGATAAAACGAACGGAGAAATAAGGAATGGCTGCGACCTAACAACCCACTGTCCAGCCTTAAATATCTGTAATGTTGCAAGCTTCGTCCAGCCCCTGCGGCACAAGCCGCCAGGGAGCATACTGGGCCGCACGCCAGCCTCCAATCAGCACCGCTTTCGGGTGGCTTTGGAAGGGCCGTTGCCGCCCTCTTTACCGGATCCGCCCGAGGCCGCAGAAGACTGCCGCAAAGCCGCCTCCAGCGCCTCCATGTCGGCCGGGAGTGGCGACACGAACCGCAAGTGCTTGCCCGTACGCGGATGATCAAAGGCCAGCAGCGCGGCATGTAGCGCCTGTCGCTTCAGCGCCGCCAGCGCCTCCTGGGCGCGAATCGGCAGAAGATTGGCGCTCGCCTTGTAGCCTGCGCCGTAGGTCGCATCTCCGAGAAGCGGGTGCCCCAGATGGGCCAGATGCACACGCACCTGGTGCGTCCGGCCGGTTTCGAGCGTCACGGCAACTTCACTCGCAACCGCCCCGCACTTTCCTGCGCGCGGCACACTGGAAAAAACCTCACGCACTTCGTAGTGGGTCACTGCGCGTCGCCCAGCCGCTTCCGCCACGACAGCCATCTTTGTCCGGTTATGGCTGCTCCGCCCGATAGGCGCGTCGATGACACCGCGCGCCCGTTCGGGCACGCCCCAGACGATGGCGCGATACCCCCGCTCCAGGCGTCCATCCGCGCCATGCGAAGCAAATTGCGCCGCCAGCGACTGATGCGCCCGGTCCGTCTTGGCGACGACCATGAGGCCCGTCGTGTCCTTGTCGAGCCGATGCACGATCCCTGGCCTGCGCACGCCTCCGATCCCGGACAGGCTCGCTCCGCAATGCGCAATCAGCGCGTTCACGAGCGTTCCGCTCGCATGCCCTGGTGCTGGATGCACCGTGAGCCCTGCGGGCTTGTCGATTACGATAACGTCGTCGTCCTCGTAGACGATCGAAAGCGGGATGCTCTCACCTTCCGGCTCGGCGGCCGCAGGCGCCGGCACGATGACGATGTAACGTTCACCGGCTCTCGCTTTTCGGCCGTGATCGGTGACGACGTCTCGCCCATCGCTCACGTTTCCCGACTTGATCAGCGCCTGAATGCGGGCCCGGCTCAGAACGGGCAGGCGGCGGGCCAGAAGCTTGTCGAGCCGCTCCCCCGCCTCATCCTGGCTAACGCTGACCTCCTCGACGTCCGCCTGCATCTGCTTGCGCGTTCTTCTAGCGCCCTTTCCAGTTCGGCTTGCGCTTCTCGGCGAAGGCCTTGGGGCCCTCTACCGTGTCTTCGCTGGCGGCCATGGCGAGGAACGCCGGGTAGTTCGGGTTCCGCGCTGCCATCTCGAGTGCCGGCACGTCCAGCGAGCGCATCACGACCTGCTTCGTCGCCCGGATGCTCATCGGCGAGCATTCCAATATCTGCCCGGCCCATCGGCGCGCTTCGGCCATCAGATCCTTGTGTGGCACCACCGCGGTCACGAACCCCAACTCGTAGCCCTCCTGCGCCGACACGTGCCGCCCCGTCAGCATCATCCCCATCGCCTTCTTGAGCGGAATCTGGCGCGACAGCCGCTGCATGCCGCCGGCCGCGGCCGCCAAGCCGACCCTTGGCTCGGGCAGGGCGAATTTCGCCTGATCCGACGCAATGAGGAGGTCGCAGGCCAGCGCGATCTCGAAGCCACCGCCCATCGCAACGCCGTTCACCGCAGCGATCACTGGCTTGTCGAGATCGAAGCGCCCCGTGAGCCCCCCGAACCCCTTCGGCACCATGGGCGGCCGCACGCCATTCTTGGCCTGATAGTCGGCGTGGTACTTGAGGTCATTTCCCGCCGAGAAGGCTTTGTCGCCCGCCCCGGTGATGATCGCAACCCACAGCTCGGGATCTGCAGCGAAGCGGTCGAAGACGTCGGCGAGTTCCTGGTTGGCGATGTGATGCAGCGCGTTGTACACCTCCGGCCGGTTGATCGTGACGATCATGAGCCGACCGTCTGTCTCGACCTTGCTGAACTCTCCCATCAGCCTTCCTCCTGTCAGTTTCCGCTTTAATTTTCTGAATTGCATCAGCATTGGCACCGGAGCGCGGCGCCAGTGACCACGCCAAGCTACCTTATGCCTACGCCTGCCGCGACCCCCGGGATCGCAGTGATGCCTGTCAGGCCCGACGCGTGCGCCCCGCTTCACCTGAGTGTCTGCAAGTGACAGAGCCCATCGCGGGCGCAACAATTTTCTCAGTGGCCGTGACCGTGCTTCTGGGGCGCCGCAGCCTTCCCGTCACGGGATGTGGCGCCAAGGGGCGCAACGAGATACTCCACCTCAACTGTGCCGGCTTTCTCGAAGACGAGGGTTCCCTTGATGGATTGCCCGGCCTTCAATCCCTCCTTGAGATCCATGAACATGAGGTGATAGCCGCCGGGCTTCAGCTCGATCGTGCCGCCGGGCTTGATCTCCAGGCCATCGACCCGTTGCATCTTCATGACGTTGTCCGCCATGCTCATCTCGTGCACCTCGACGGCGCCGGCCAGCGGAAAGGTGCCGCCGACGAGGCGATCCGGCGCGCTGCCCGTGTTTGTGATCTTGACGTAGGCGCCCGCAACCTTGGCCCCACCAGGCGTGGCACGCGTCCACGCAGCGGATATCAAAAGCGCGCCAACCTTCACCTCGCCGCCGGGGGATTTCGCATTTTTTGCGGCAACTTGCGCCCGCACCGTTTCGACTACTGCAGGCTGCAGCAGGAGAGAGCTTGCCAAAACGAGGGCGACTGCATGGGCGCGCATCCGAAACCTCTTTGTCAGGTTCTGGTCTTCGACCCGAATTTGGGCCGCGGGACTTATAGCCCCTGCGCGACGCGAAGCGAAGAGTTCTCGGCGCGGCTTTGAGGCCGAACAGAAGCGTGCCTTTCGTGCACGCCTGGCGCCTAGATCGCGTTGCGATGGACGAACCCGCGCATGGCGGTGAGCGCGAGTATCTTGAAGTCCATCCACATCGACCAGTTAGCGATATACTCGAGATCCTTGCGCACGCGTTGGCGCATCTTCTCGGGGTCCTCGGTCGGGCCGCGGAAGCCCGAGACCTGCGCCAGCCCAGTGATACCGGGCTTCACGCGGTGGCGGTTCGCATACCGCTCGACCTGTTCGCCATAGAATTCGTTGTGGGCGATGGCATGCGGACGCGGGCCGACGAGCGACATCTCGCCCCTCAGCACGTTGATCAGCTGCGGAAGCTCATCGAGACTGGTCTTGCGCAGGAAGCGACCGACACGGGTCACCCGCGGATCGTTGGCCTGTGCCTGTGTCACGACAGGACCGTTCTCGGCGACGTTCATAGTCCGGAACTTGTACACGTCGATGACCCGGTAGTTGAGGCCGTGCCGCTTCTGGCGGAAGAAGATCGGACCTGGACCTTCGAGCCGGATCGCGAGCGCGATCAACGCCAGGAAGGGCGCCGCAAAAGCGAGCAGCAGCCCGCCGACGGCGTAGTCGAACACGAGCTTGCCGATGTAGCCCCATTTGCGAATAGGCTTGGGCTGGACGTGCAAAAGGTTGGCCGCGCCGACCTGCTCCGTACCGATGATGGGAATGGTGAGATCCTGGGGATGTATCCAGACGTCGATCGGATAGGCGGAAAGACGACCGATCAGCCTTTCAAGACGCCGGCTTTCGCCGTCACCCGGCAGCACCACGATCTCATCAACGACTTGCGTCTTGAGGAAGCTTGCGAGTTCACTGTTGGCTCTCGCCACGGGCCCGTTCGGGACATCTGAGGCAGCATAGACCCCCAGAAGCTCGACACCCGGCTCCTTGCGCAATTCAAGCGCGAGCCGCAAGCCGGCACTGATGTCACTCTCAACGACGACCGCCATCCGGCGTGTGATGCGCCCCGTCTTCGCGAGCCACGTGAATGCGTGCGACGCCATCATGCGTAGCGACGTCACGGCAAGGAGTGCGAGCGCATACCAGACGATGAACCAGCCGCGAGAAAAGTCCGTCGAGATCTTGAGAAGATAAGCCACTGCCAGGAGGAGAAGGAATGAGACGGTGGTAGCGCGCAGCAGGCTGCCGAGCACATTGTCCCACTCCAGGATCGCCTTGCGCTCATAAAGCTTCTGCGACCGCAGCATGAACACCGTCAGCACGCCACCCACCGCGCCGGCGAGAAGATAAGATCGGTTCGATTGCAGGCCGTCGTTCAGACCGAACTCGATGTAGAGGATCTTTGCAACGAAGGCCGCAACAATGATTGCTGCAAATTCGCAAAGGCCGAGGACGTCGATCAGCATAGTGCCGTGCGGCAGCCAACGCCGGCTGCGGAGGCTCTTGGTGCCGAGCCCCTTCGCGGGATACTCGACCGGAACCACTGACCTGAGGACTTCCATTAGGCGGCCACCTGACGCAAATACTATGTCTATCTGAATCAACTTTGTGCGCTGCGCAATTACAATGTGGATGTAACATTAATCCCGGGGCGGATCCGCGACAATGTTGCTCAGTCAGCTGACAAGCAGCTATCGGACGCATTACCGTGGCAGCAAAGCCGCAGACGCAGCATCCCCGACGTGCAATTGAGCAAATTGCCCGCGAAATCGATCAGCGTAGCGGAAAGTCCGTAACCCGGACGGTCAGATGGAGAGATCGCTGTTGGCGACGGCAATCAGATACCGTCCATAGTCATTCGACTTCATGGCCGTGCCGAGATCAATAAGCGCTTCCTTGGTGATGAACCCCATGCGGAAGGCGATCTCCTCGGGGCAGCAGATCCGGTAGCCCTGCCGCTTCTCCAGTGCGCGGACGAAGTCCGAAGCTTCATTGAGGCTGTCGGGCGTGCCCGTGTCGAGCCAGGCGTAGCCCCGCCCCAGCCGCTCCACGTGCAGATCACCCCGCTCCATATATATGCGGTTCAGGTCGGTGATTTCGAGTTCGCCGCGGGGCGACTTCTTGAGGGTCTTGGCATAGCCGGGCGCATCGGAATCGTAGAAATAGAGCCCGGTCACGGCCCAATTCGATTTAGGCTTTGCCGGCTTCTCCTCGATCGACACAGCCCTGCCGTTGGGCCCCAGCTCGACCACGCCATAGCGCTCGGGATCGGTCACGTTGTAGCCGAACACCGTCGCACCCTTCTTTCGCGACGAAGCTGCCTTCAAGGCATCCGGCAGACCGTGACCATAGAAGATGTTGTCGCCCAGGATCAGCGCCGAGCTTTCCCCCGCCACGAAATCCGCCCCGATGATATAGGCCTGCGCCAGCCCCTCGGGCTCCGGCTGCTCGCGGTAGGTGAAAGACATGCCCCACTTGCCACCGCAGCCCAGCAACCGCTTGAAATTGGGCAGGTCCTCAGGCGTGGAGATGATCAGAACGTCCTTGATCCCAGCCAACATCAAGGTCGACAACGGATAATAGATCATCGGCTTGTCGTAGACCGGCAGCAGCTGCTTGGACGTCACCAGCGTCATCGGGTAGAGCCGCGTGCCACGGCCTCCCGCCAATATGATCCCCTTCATTGCCGCCGCTCCCTCAACCCGCTTGCTGCGCTGCCATAATGGCCTCGACGCAGGCCTCAGCGCCAACGTCCCATGCGGGCAACCTTAATCCAAAGTTGTTGGCGAGCTTGCTGCAGTCTAGCCGCGAGTTGGCAGGGCGGCGGGTGCGCGTCGGGAATTCGGCGGTGGTGATCGGCTTCACCCGCACGGGACGCAGGCCGCGCTGCTCGGCAAGGCGGAAGATCTCGGCGGCAAATCCCCACCAAGTGGTCTCCCCGCTGCCGGCGCAATGATAGGTGCCCCAGAGGGGCGAGGCATCCCCCTCGCTTGCCACCTTCACCGCGATGTCGAGGCAGACTTGCGCCAGGTGCGGTGCGTACGTCGGACAGCCATGCTGATCGGCAACGACGGAGACCTCTTCGCGGGTGGCACCAAGTGAGAGCATCGTTTTGACGAAGTTTTTGCCCCACGGGCTGTGCACCCATGCCGTCCGCAGGATGACGTGGCGCGCCAGCGCCGCCGCCACCTTCCGCTCGCCCTCGAGCTTGGAGGCCCCGTAACTGCCGATGGGAGCTGGCGTATCGTCCTCCCGATAGGGCCTGTCGAGCGTGCCGTCGAATACGTAGTCAGTGGAAACGTGGATGAGCGGGACATGGCTTGTGGCACAAAGCTCGGCCAGATGACCAGGGCCAAGGGCGTTTGCAGCCATCGCCAGCTCGGTCTCGACCTCAGCATTGTCGACGGCCGTGTAGGCGGCTGCATTGATGACCAGGTCCGGGGCATGCCGCTGCAACGCCGCCTGGAGGCTCGCTCGCTGCGTGAGATCAGCCTGCTGATGCCCAGCGCACACGACCGAGAGCGCGGATCGTTCCCCGGCAGCCTGCGCCAGCGAACGTGCCAGTTGCCCCTCGCGGCCGATGACCAATATCCGCATGGGGCTATTGCGCTGCCGCGGTCTGGGCTGGGGCTGCAGGCGAAGGGGCAAGCAGCCCGAGGCGCTCACCCGCATAGGTCTTGGCTCGGATCGGCCCCCACCAGCCCTCGTTGGCGAGATACCACTGAACAGTCTTGCGCAACCCGGTGTCGAAGTTCTCCTGCGCCTGCCACCCGAGTTCCGTCTCGAGCTTCGTGGCGTCGATGGCATAGCGTGCATCGTGGCCGGGCCGGTCTGCCACGAAGGTGATGAGTGAGCGGCAAGGGCGTGCAGCGGGTCGCATCTCGTCGAGCACGTCGCAAATGGCCTGCACCACCTCGATGTTGCGGCGCTCGTTGCGGCCGCCGACATTGTAGGTCTCCCCCACGCGCCCCTTGCGTACGATGGTCCACAGCGCCCGGGCGTGATCTTCCACGTACAGCCAGTCGCGGACGTTTGCCCCCGTGCCGTAGACCGGCAGCGGCTTGCCCTCGAGCGCATTGAGGATCACCAGCGGGATCAGCTTCTCGGGGAAGTGATAAGGTCCGTAGTTGTTGGAGCAGTTGGAGATCAGCGTCGGCAGCCCGAAGGTGCGCTGCCAGGCCGTGGCGAGATGGTCGCTCGCGGCCTTGGAGGCCGAATAGGGCGAGCTCGGATCATACGGCGTATCCTCGCGAAACAGACCCGTATCCCCCAGCGAGCCGTAGACCTCATCGGTGGAGACGTGCAGGAAGCGGAAGGCCGCCTTCGCCGCTTCTGGCAGTCCGGTCCAATAGCCCCGTGCCGCCTCCAGCAGCGTATAGGTGCCGATGATGTTGGTCTTGATGAACACGTCCGAGCCGGTGATGGACCGATCGACATGGCTTTCAGCGGCAAGATGCATCACCGCATCGGGACGGAACTCGGCAAATGCCTTGTCCATGGCGGCTCGATCGGCGATGTCCGCCTTGAGGAAGTGATAGTTCGGCAAGTGGCTGACAGGGGTCAGCGACTGCAGGTTCGCGGCATAGGTCAGCTTGTCGACGTTGAGCACCTCGACGCCCACCTCGCCAACGAGGTAGCGCACCAGCGCCGACCCGATGAACCCCGCTCCGCCAGTGACGATCACGCGCATGGGACAAATCCTGCTCTTAAACCGCGGAAAATTGCGACACGAATTCGTTCATAAGCGGCAATGCCTTGTCCTTTTCGGACAGGATCAGATCAACCGCCGGAATAGGCCATTCTATGCCGAGCGACGGGTCATCCCAGCGGATGCCGCCTTCGTCGCGCGGAGAGTAAAGCTCCGTCACCTTGTAGATTACCTCTGTGTCCGGCTCGAGCGTGCAGTAGCCATGGGCAAAACCTTTGGGAATCCATAGCTGTAGCCAGTTCTCGGCGCTGAGCACAACGCCCGCATGGCGCCCATAGGTCGGCGACCCGACCCTCAGGTCCACAATCACGTCGTAAATCGAGCCACGCGCAACCCGCACCAGTTTGTCCTGCGCCTTCGGCGGGTTCTGGAAGTGCAGCCCACGGAGCACCCCTTGTGCCCGGGAGCAGGCGTGGTTGTCTTGCACGAAGGTTGCCGCGATCCCAGCATCTGCGAACGCCCGACTGTTGTAAGTCTCTGAGAAGAAACCGCGCTGGTCCCGGAAGATCGGTGTTCGGATCAGCTGTGCGTCGTGAAACGGCGCGAGCGGTTGAACCTCAAGCATAGCGGGAGCCTGCATCCTAGGGGCGGGTTTCGGATACCGCGGAATTGCGGTCGCGGCACCACCCTTACGTCTTCAAGTTGTTCAAATACAGTGCTTTCTGCAGAGAGGGTAACCGGCACGAAACTTGATAGTCGAGCGGGCAAAGGCCACCACTGTCCCAAAGCGAGACAAAGCACCATGTCCCTCCCCTTTCACAGGCGATCTTGCTCCGCATTTGGAGCACCCGGCAGCCCGCCACCTGCTGGAGACGGGGAGCTTAACCATTCCTTAATTGTTGCACTTGCTGTCCCATCGGTGCTCGTATATTTAATGAGCTGATAAAGGTAAGTTCTTCCTTTCCCAGAAAAACGCGCGAGGCTCTCGTGTCCAGTTTCACCCACAAGCGGCTAGCAGCGGCTATGATGGCAGTTTGCTGCGGCGGGGCCTATCTCCTGGTCGCCGGCACCCAGCAGGCCGCCGGTTCGCGCACCGGTCCTCTCGCCTTCGAGTTCGGCCCGAACGACCAATCCTATCGCGTTCTGGCAAATGCGCAGCGCCGTGCAGCGGGCGTTCGCGTGGCCGCCCAAGTCGATGGCAATCCTCTCGTTCTGACGGACGCGCTGCCGGAACGTGCCCCTGAGAAGCCGGCCGACCCTACCACGGGCGCATCCCGCACGAAGCTCTCCGGCGTTGAGCGCATCCGGCTCCGCGTGTGGGGCAATCCCGATTTCAACGGCGAGTATGGGATCGACCCTGACCTTACCTTGTCGATGCCCGGTCTCGGACGCCTCGACGTGGGCAACCTTACCCTCTCCGATCTCGAGCACCTCATTTCCGACCGCCTGTCATCTTCGTTGCGGCGGGATACGCGCGTCTCGGTCGAAGTTGTAAGGGCGCGCCCCTTCTTCATCATGGGGCAGATCAGTCGTCCGGGCGCAGTGGAATGGCGTCCTGGCCTCACCCTCGTCCAGGCTCTTGCACTCGCCGGTGGCGTGACCCGCCCCGGGCTTGCGGAACAAGACACCTCCGCACGCGCCCTGCTGAGCTTCTCCCTCACCCAGCTCAGCCGCCTCAAGGCCGAGAAGGAGGATGTCGCAAATACGGATCCGCAGGCTCCGATCCGCGTCACCGCTGATCCGGCCGTTGACGGCGCCCATTTGCGGCCCGAACTTGCACGCTTCAATCAGAGCATCATTCGCGACGAACAGCGTGCTGTGTTCCAGTCGCGCATTGTGAACCTGCAGAACGAGCATCGCTCAGCGCTTCGTGAGATCGAAACGGCCCGTGCTCAGTTCGCCACAATGGACGAGCAGCGGTCGCTCACGCGCCAGGCCACGAAAGATCTCGAATACCTGAAGGAGAAGCAGCTGGTCGCCAATCGCGTCTACCTTACCCAGCGCGCGGAACTTTCCTCCATTGAATCGCGCACGCTTGAAATCAACATGGCACTCGAGCGCGCGACTTCGCGGGCAGAGGGCCTCGAGCGGCAGATCGCTCTGGCGAAGCAGGAGCGTATGGCGCTTCTCAGCGAGCGCATCGAGACCCTCGAAAAGGAAGTCGTCAACCTGCGCGCCCGGGCTGGCCTCGAGGATGGCTCCGCTCCGACTGCGCGCAAGTCGATCGAGTTCTACGTTGCCCGCAACGTCGATGGCGATCTCGACGTGGCGCCGGTCACCGTCTTCGGCGAGATCCGCCCCGGCGACGTTGTGATCGTGCTGGCCCGCAATCCGGGCGAGCGGATCGACGTGTCCAAGAACGCAATGATGCAGTACGTGCTCGAAGCGTCCGCGCAAATGCCGCAGCGGGGCGGGGGCGATGCGAGCGCCCGCTGAATTGCCGGCTGGATGAACACGGTGGTCTCGAAGGCGATGCGCGGCAAGCGCATCGCCTTTTTCATTGCCTGCATGCGAATAGCCGCACAGACACCGCTTTTACGGGCTTGAACAACCCGCAACAAACGTCAAGCTACGACGATCAAGCAGAAGTCTTCGGCCATCGCAAAGACTGTGCTGAGGCCGGCAAAGCCGGCTTTCAAACAATTGCTGTGAGTACTCTCTGAGGCCGGCTCTTGCACCACGTCAGCCGCAAGTCGCCATGCGGAACCGAGACCCTTACCCTTCCAGGACAAATTGGGCACTGTCCACTCGCAATGGACCGCCGCGCCTCACTACGAGATGCGGTACTCTATCAGCTGTTCCCGTTCTGAGCGGCTTCTCCGTAAACCGCGCCCACCAGTGGGCACCGCCGTGAACCGGCATCAGGTGAAGGCATGGATGAGCGCCGCAAGGCCTAGTCCCGCAATGTAGCCTGGAATCCAAAAGCCCAACGTGAGCGCCTCATATCGCCAATCGATGACGTCCTGACCTCGCGCCAAGAACGCGGCGACCGGCAATTGCACCAAGCCCACGATGCCCACAGCGATGACAGTGCCATGGAAGCCGAACAGATAGTAGGACGTCGGGAACAGAACGATTCCGAGCACGAGCCGCGTCAGGTTCATCCACAAGAGATACCGCGTACGGCCCAAGGCGATGAAAACATAGCTGAAGAGGCTGTATCTCGTCGCGACAAGCGTCAAAGCAAGGATCTCCGCAACCGGCCCAACCTGGGCGTACCGGTCGTCGAAGATCACATCGACTATGGCAGAGCCGGAAGCATAGAAACCGCCAGCACTCGCCATCAACCCGAAGTCGAAGGGCAAGCGCATTCTATAGAACTTCTCTCGCAGCCCAGCGCGGTCGGTTCGCGCGACCTCGCTCAAGGCTGCAGTGCCGAACATTGAAAAGATCCGCGTCAACGCGGTATCAAGAGCGCCGATGAGGTTCTGTCCGATGGTGAAAATTCCGAGTGCAGTCGGCGCCATCAGCCAACCAAACATCAACTTGTCGATATTGTTGCTGAGCACCGTGCAGACGGAGGAGCCGAGGATCCAGATTCCAAAGGCCATGATCTTCTTTGAGGCCCCTGCGTCGATCTGGAATCGCGCGCGCTTGCCAGGGATGAAGAGATAGCTTGCCACACACTGCAGCACTGCCACCGACACCCCCCCCGCCACCAGCGCCCAGATCGAATGCGTCAACCAGGCCAGGACGCACATGAATACCGCCGAGAGCACCTGAATGACGATGTCGACGATCATCACGCGCCGCGTATTGAGATCGCGCTCAAGTCTCCATGGCTTATTTGAATAAAGGCCCCCGAACAGAGCGCTGAGCGAACTCACCGCCAACACCAACGGCAATTGTGGAGATGCATACGTCGAGCTTGCCGGCAGCAGCGCAAGCGTTCCTGCCATCCAAAGCGCACCCGCAATGAGAATGCCAACAGCGCAGAGAATCGCACCGCGAATGACTTGCAGAGACCACGCAGTGTTGAAAAGGGTCTCGAATTCTTCGTCTTCACTTCGAACAACCGCTTCCCGGAACCCGAGATCCGACACCAGCTGCAGGATTGCCTGGAACATGTGCACGATGGCCATGATCCCGAACATCTCGGGCGCCAGGAAACGCGTCAGGAGAAGGTTGCTGCCAAACCGCAGGAATTGCGTTGAGAATGCCCAGAGTGCCGCCCACAACGCGGTCCTTCGCACCCGCCCCCACAAGGGTTCAGCTGGTTGCGCGCGCTCGGCAATCGCATTTGATGTCACCGTTCAGAATCCCTAGTTCGAACGTTGAACCCCAGGCCAATCGCTAGATCGATCGGCTATCGGTCCGACTGGATCTGCACGCCGCTTCGAGCCGACCAGAAGTGCGCGACGCGCTAACTTGGAAGTCGGCAAAAGCACATGCAGGTCCTTCATTTGTACTCGATTAGTGCCCGTTTGTTCGATGTAACAGTGTCTAAAGCAAACGAGAGCACCCCAATCGCTTCCGGCACCTTCCCCAAGACCGTGAAAACTGCATAAAGGCCCGCCGAAGACAGCCGTTTCCTCTCGTGCATCCAGATGCGCACGCCTTGCATTGCATAGATTAGGCCCGGGGCCAGCCCAATAGGTCCAAAGAGCAGCGTCAAAAGCATCATAAGCATCGGTAATGCGGCACCCCACAACAGCGCGCGCAGTGTTTCGCGCACCCAGTGGCGGGAGGGTCCTTGGCCGTGAATCCAAGCGCCTTGTGCATAGGCATATCCAGTGCGGACGGTGCGTCTCCACCACTGGCCAAAGCGATGCATGTCCGCATCATGCAACGTCATGGGCGCGTCGAGACATACAATCTTCCAACCGGCCCCGCGCAATCGTACTGCCAGTTCTGGCTCCTCTCCTGCGATGAGGTCGTCGCGATAACCCTCGACCCTGCGGAGAGCCTCGACCCGCACGAGCGCATCACCGCCGAAATACTTCACTTCCCCAGGCGGTGAGGCCCACGACATGTCGCAGAGCTTGTTGTAGATGGTGGCATCCGCAAACCTTTCCTTGCGCCTGCCGAAGACCACCGCGACATCGTTGTGGCTTTCCAGATAGGCAACCGCGGTTGCCAGCCAGTCCGGATCTAGTGCGCAGTCCCCGTCGATGAATTGCACGTAGTGCGTTCCGGGATGCTTCGCCAACACCTGGCGCCACCCTGTATTGCGTGCGCGGGCGGCGGTGAATGCACGCGACATGTCGAGTTCGATCGGAATGCCGCCGGCCTTCCTGCAGGCCTCGACCGAACCATCGGTGGAACCCGAGTCGACATAAAAAACCCGAGAGGAACTCGCGAGTGCCGACTGGAGTGCAGCAACCAGCCGCGCGCCTTCGTTTCGACCAATCGCAACGATGGCTAGTTTGTCATCAGCATCGCACTGCAATGCTCCGCTCTGCGGCTTTGAAAGACAACGGGCCGACGGCTGCATCAAGCCTCACGGAGCAATGCGCGCAACAACCGGCAGACCGGAAGCGGCTTCGAACTGCGCTGTTAGAAATAGACGACGGTTCACCAACTCCCGCATGCCCGCCATCGCCAGGGCCGCAAGCACGCTGAGGAGTATCGCCGCAATCGCCAGCTTCTTCGCAGAACGCGTTCCATAGATCGGATCTTGAGGGCGGCCGACCAGCAGCAGGTTCTCAGGCGAGTCAAAAATGCCGATGTAATTCGCTTGATTTGGCCGGAAGTTCCGCTTCAGGTCCGCAGCATTTGCACTCGCTATATGATATTCTGCATAGAGCAACTCGAGTTGGTTGGCGACCTTTTGGTCCTCACTCAGCTCGGCCCGGAGGTTGCGCAGATTTCTGGCAAGCGATTCCGAATTGGCCGAACCCGCGGCGTAGGAAGACTCGTTGTTGATCATCTGAAGTTTGAGGTCGTTGATCTGCTTCAGAATGTTGCGCACCTTGTCCGTGTCCGGGATGCCCGCCCTGAGAAGTCCGCGCCCGAGCGCACTGTCGGCCGCCGCAAGCGCCTCTTTGCGCTGCAACTCCACGAACTGCATCGAATTGAGAATCCCCTTCTCCGGCCGTGTCAGACCCTCCATCAACCTTTCCACGATCAATTCCAGCTTCGAGGCCAGGCCACGCGGCTTGCTTCCCTCGAGCCGCATTTCGATTGCCGAGCCTCCCACCAGCTCCATCGTCAGGCTGGAGCGAAGGATCTTTGTCTGAACCTCGATCCCCTCTGGCGTCGCGATGCTAGCAGGATCGACCAGACGCGGCAGGAGATTGCCGACCACCTCGTCGCTCTTGAGCCAGGCATCGAGAGCGGCGATCTGATCCAGCACCGCTTGCCGGCTGACGTTCGCAGCGCTCTGCAAGCCCGCACCCACCGGACGGTTTGCAGACTGAATCAGGATCAGGGCTTTCGTCGTGTAGGTCGTAGGCGACAGCTTCACCACGGCGAGGGCGACCACGATTGTGATCAGCACCGGGTAGAGCAAATAGCGCCATTGCCGCTCGATCACGCCAAGCCCATAGACAAGCATCTCGCGTGCTTTGTCCGCACCCGATTGAGGCTGCAATTCGAGAGAATAGGCCATGGTTTCTCTTCTGCCGAGTAGGTTTCGCGCCTGCGTCTAAATCGAGTTGGTCATCAGTCTTCCCCAACCGACGCCCTTATCGTTGAGTACGAGGCCCGCAATCTTGAAGTTCTGAAGCCGCGCGGCATGCAGGCGCATTTGCAGATTGGGTTCCTGCGCACGTGCTGTCAGGCAAACGAGCAGAATTGCATCGCAAGCAGCCGACGAAACCCGCGCACCGCTGTCCGTTTCCGCAATGCTCGCAGCAAGGGGCTGCAGATCCATAATGATATGGTCGAACGTCACTGCCTCATTGCAACTTCGTCTGAAGCTCTCCGCGTCAACACCGTCGAGATCTCCCGCGCGCAGGCATACCCGATGCATGCCTTCCGCGATGCCGACATCTGAGAGAATATTGAACGTCCGCGGCGGCTTCTGCGCAGTTGCTGGCGCCGCTACACCGAGCTCCCCTGCACTCGCATCAATGAAAAGCACGCGTTTGCCGAGGAGTTGATAGGCTTGGGCAAGTGTGCGCACCAAGTTGGAGCACCCGGCGCCCCGTTCATCTCCCGTGATCCCTATAATCCGCGGGTTGCCGCTACTCACGAGGAAGCCGAGGATCTTTTCGGCGCTGGCGAACCACTTATGCCCATCGGCGCCAGCTTCATTATGTGATGGTGCCACCGCCGTCCGCGCGCGTCCAACCAGCCTCCGGAAGCCGCTCTTCAAGCTTTGCCCGGAACCCTCGAGGGATCGGCTGTTACCATTCAGGTCGGATTGCATGCTCACCGCCATTTCAGTCACGCCCGGTCCTGATCCATTCAATTTTCCGACCCATCATAATACGAATATACAGCATGATCTTGCCTGCCGCGTAGATCGGCGCCAATAACAGATCAGCAATTGACATCGTATCCTTAATAATCATTTCTCGCGGATAGAGCAGCGAGAAAGCGAGAAGGCCAATGGCTGAGGTCGAAAACACGAGCGGAGCAATGTAACCTGCTGCCACAGCGAGAACGAGCGAGACGGCGAAGCTGAGTACAGCCCATAGACCGAGGAACGCCAGTGGAGGAACCAGCATATCGAGAGCCAGGACGAGCAGGTCGACATTGCGGTTTCGAATGGCCTTCAGAATGAACCGAGGCGCAATGCGCAATGAAATGTCCACGTGCCCCGTTTCCCACCGCGTGCGCTGGGTCGCTTGCGCCTTCGGATTGGCCGGGAAGGAACTGAGGATCAGCGCGTCTGGACAGAAATACGCAGCTGCCCCCGCCTCAGCACAATCGAGCCCATAGAGGTAGTCATCGGTAAGGTGGCCGGTATCGAAGCGAACCGTTTCGATCACCCTCCACGGAATTGCCATGCCGCATCCCACGAGAAGAGAGGGCAAGCCGAGCTTGTAAAGCCCCATGAGACGCGCATAGTTGCGCATCCGCCAAGCGATCACTGACAACCTCAGATAATCCGAATTGGCGCCCTCCGGCTCATCCAGGAGGTAGAGCGCCTGCACGGGACGCTGCTCTCCATGGGCCAGCGAAGCAATCTTCAGAATGGCGTCGGCTTTTGGCTCGCAGTCGGCATCCACAATCACCACGACGTCCGGACGCCAAGTCGCAAGATGCTGCACACCGAACGTCAATGCATAGCACTTGCCGCGCAAACTCGTGTCGTGGCGCTCGACGACCTCGGCCCCCACCCCCCGCGCTAATTGCGCGGTCGCGTCGGTGCAGTTGTCCGCAACGACCAGAAGGCGCGCCCCCGGCGGAAGGGCGCGTTGCACCGCTTCCAAGGTCGGAACAATCACAAGTTCCTCGTTATGCGCCGGCATCAGCACCGCAATCCGGCAGTCGGGATCAAAGCGCCGTTGAGGCCCCTTGCCTTTGAGCTTCGAAGCCCAAACTTCCACGGCCAGCACGAGCGACGGCACGAACACGAGGAGCGCGAACGCAAGACAGGCGATCGTGATCAAGGTCATGCCCATTCGCCGATCCCCTCCACGCAAGGTTTGCCAGTGATGTAGGAGCCAAGCCGCAGCGCCTCCAGATCGAGCCTGTGGCGCTCGGACACGCGGGCAAAACCGTTCTCACCGAGCCGGTGCAAGTCTCTCTCGTCGCGCTCCAGACAATCTGTCATCGCCTTGCTGAGCGCTTCAATGCTACCCGCCGGGATCAACCAACCTGTCTCCCCGTCTCGCACCAGTTCCGGAATGCCCGCCACATAGGTCGTGATGACCGGCCGCCGCAACGCCATAGCCTCCATGATCACCACCGGCAGGCTCTCCGCAAAGCTCGGCAAGACTAGCGCGCGGGCACGCAACATCTCTTCGCGCACCTGCGCCTCAGTGATCCAACCCGTGATCGTGACCCTACCTCCGAGCCCGTGCCGTCGAATACTCTCTTCGAGAGCCGGCCGCATGTCTCCGTCGCCTGCCAGAACCACACGCGCTTGCGGAAATCGTGCGGCAATCCTGGCGAAGCTCTCGAGCAGCATCAACTGCCCCTTCTGCTCGCAGAGACGACCCACGCACAGGAAGGTCTGGCTACCCGCCTGCGGCGCGGCGTTTGCCTCTTCGAAGAAGCTGCGATCGAGGCCGCAATGCACGACCTTGATCTTATGCCATTGATCATGAGGCGTGCGCCGCATGAGCTGGCTGCGGCAGTAGGAGTTAACGGCTACGACGAACTTTGCGAAAGGCAGCTTGGTATCGAAATGCAAGACAAGCGCCCTGTCGAACTCATCCGGGCCGTGCACGGTGAAGCTGAAGGGGGTTCCACTCAAAACATGTGCGAGTAGCGCCACTTCGGAGGGATTGGTGCCGAAATGGGCGTGAAGATGCTCCACTCCTTCGGCTTTCAGCCAAAGCGCCAGCTGGCATGCTTCGATGAGGTAAATGAAATGGAAAGGAAGGCTGCGGTCTGCATTGAAGCCGAGCTTGAACACGAGGCGCAGCGCTTCTGCGAAGCGCCCGGGCGATGCATATGCCACACGCAATGCCGCCATCACGAGTTGCCACATCCCCATCTTGAGGATGTACCGCGTCACCTGTCGTTCGCGAAAATCGGCAGGATCGACCAGCTTCTCATCCCACCCGCGCACCGAAACGCGCATAACCGAAAAGCCCATCTGCTCGAGCGCGGTAATCTCCCGCCGGATGAAGCTGTGGCTGACTTTCGGATAGATATTGACCAGGTATGCGATGCGCTTTGCGATGCCGGACGCAGGCACACTTTTCGATTGGCTGAGACAATCTCCAGCAGATCGCAATGCTGACGACGGCGCTCCTCCCGGAACCGACGTGTCCGGCAACCTACTCGTGCACGCCATGGAACGCCTCAGTGTGGCCGGCGTCGGCGTTGCTCCGCGTGATCATGCGGAAGCGCCTGCGGCAGCTCGAAGAACTATTCACCGTCATATACGCGAGTTTGCCTCAAATCTCACCGTCCAAATCTCCGTAACCTTTCCCATCGTTGACCATCATAAACGTCTTGTTAATATTTGGGATACGTTCGGCGCCTGCTAGAATTCTTCGTGACGTCCCGGGCCGGCCCCGAAAAATGCGGGCGAGACCGGACGATGAGGTCCGCAAAAAGTGAAAAGGGCACCGCGATGCGTCTCACACGCCGCCGCATTCTGACCGGGCTGGCCGCATCGGCTGCAGCTGGTGGGGCATTCGCATTCGGCAATCGCGAGCGGGTCCCGGCGCTGGCCTCGAGCAATCCCGACCGCCTCCCAATCGGCATGAACCTCGCAGGCGTCAACGACTATGAGCCAAGCTACCCGTTCATCAATGCCATGTGGGGTGCGCGGCCATGGCTCACGCGGAACGCCAACGGAACAGGGCCCTGGACGACGAACTTGAACGAAATCGAGATCGACGAGAACGGCTATCCTCTTTCCGTACCGTTTGCTGCCAGCACCGGTGCACCCCAAATCGTGTTCACGCTTCTTCCCAACACCCTCAAGGAAGGCCGATACGTGCTGACCTACGAGGGCGAAGGTGCCTTCAAGGCTGGTGGACAGACGAAAATCCTGCGCGCGGAGTCTGGCCGGATCGAGTTGCTGATGGGAAGGCAAGGTAAGGAGCAACTGGAGGAGATCTCGATCCTGCGCAGCTCGCGCGGCAATCACGTGCGCAACATCCGCGTTGTGCCTGTTGCCAACGAGAAATCCGACCTCGATGCTCAACCCTTCCTGCCCGAGTTCTTGCAGTTCTGCCAAGGCTGGCACAGCCTGCGATTCATGGATTTCCTTGGCACGAACAATTCCATCGAACGGGCTTGGTCCCGGCGAAAGCGCACATCGTTTTACACGCAAGTAGGCACGAGCGGCGATGTGCAGGGCATCTTTGGGAGCCCACTGCAGTCAACAACTCTCCCCTGGGCCTCTGGTGTGGCTCTCGAGCTTTGTATCGACCTCGCCAACAAAACCGGCACTCCACCCTGGCTCTGTGTCCCGCACCTGGCCGACGACGACTATATCCGGCAAATGGCGGAACTCGTGAAGACCCGCCTCGACCCGGCACTCAAGATCTATATCGAATACAGCAACGAACTTTGGAACTGGCAGTTTCTGCAAGCGCAATGGATGTTGCGGAGCGAGATCGCAGCCGAAGGCGTGGTACGCCTCGGCGGCCGCCCACCATGGAAAGGCGGAAAGGTACCCGCGCACTTCCGCGACGGCATCGTCGCCCAAGGTGAGGGAATAGATCACCCCGAGCGCATCGCGGCCCTCTTCGTGCGCTGCTTCAAGGTATGGGATGACGTGTTTGGCAGCACTGCGAGGGCCCGCTTGGTTCGCGTTTGCGCGGCACAGGCGCATTGGCCGGAAACGGGTGACCGCATGCTTGGAATGATCATGCGCAACAGCGGCTGCGATGCTTTCGCCGTCGGCGGATACTTCGGGCCGGATGACGCCATCTACAAGCGCTGGGAGGCCGCGGGAGCAGCATTGAAAGCGGAAGACGTGATTGCCGATATGCGCAAAGCAGTAGCGCAAGAAGCAATAAATCTCCGCCGGAACGCAGACGTTGCGAAGAAGCACGGCGTCCGTCTCGTCGTCTACGAGGGCGGTCAGCACATCCAGCCTAGAGGGCAGAAGGATGTCCCCTATGCGCCGGCTCTTGGCCAGGCTCAATCACATCCAGCCATGTACGACCTCTATGCGGAGCACCTGCGCAACTCTGCGCGCCAGGGCGTCGACCTTTTCTGCGCATTCAACAGCGCCAGTCGGCAAGGAACGCGCTACGGCAGTTGGGGACATGTCGAATTCTACGGGCAGCCAGCTTCCCAGGCCCCAAAGTATCGCGCTCTACTGGATTGCAATGTTCCCGCAGCCAAGCCCTAGCTGGTCCGGGGTTCGACCGCGCGCCAACGCGCGCTCGGATGCAAACTCGCGCTGGCCGTGTCGGACTGTTCGACAGGCGATGTCCGCCTGGCAGCGCAAAAGCACAATGCACCCAAAACGATCCCAACGTGTACCGTGATGCCAAAGTCGCTGGTGGTGGCGGCGACGACATACCAGGAGATGAGCGAGCACAGGAGAGCAATGCGCAACTTGTACATCGGATCTTTCTCCCGCCCAGCATCCAGTTTCAAGCTGCGGAACACGCGCCAGGTTGCAACCGCAAAGGGGTAGAAAAGAAGGGCAAGTCCGATAACGCCGAAGGAAAGCGCAATTTGCAGATAAAAGTTGGTTATATCAATGATCTGCTGACCTTGGATGAGGTGATCGAAACGGCCGCTGCGCGCGAAATCGAAGTCACCGAAGAACGGACGCTCCGCGAGGTAGCCAACAGCAGTCCGCAACAGTTCCTGGCGGTAAGAAAAATTCCCCGTGCTATCGAAATTCGTCACGTCACCCAATACGAGCCATGCGCAGCCTGCCGCGATTGCCGTATAGCTGACCATCGATAGCAAACGCCGGAAGACAGGGTTCGATGCCGTTAGCGCAATGTAGAAGGCGAGCCCAACCATGGCGCCTGCCTGGGCGCCTCGAGATCCGGTGACAAGAAGCCCCAGAAGAAATCCCGTGCGCAGTGCCCACAGCTGCAGCCACCGCAGCTTCAACCGCTCCTTTGTTGCTTCGACCAGGAGAAGGCCCGCTGCCAGATGCATGCCGAGAGAATGCACACTCGCAGTGCCCGTCACGCGTAGCAAACCTGCCCTCTCATCGACAAAGATGCTGAAGCTATAGAAATTCCATTGCTTTAGCGTGGACATGGCAGCCACACCCACCATGATCACGGACGCCATTATGAAGGCATCGACGCAAGTCTCGATGTCCGCATCAGTGCGCACGACAGTGAGGATCGCCGCGAATGGCAGGGCGTAGACAAGCAGCTGATCTACAGCGAACCTGCTGATCGCCGTAGCACTGTATTGCGGCCCGAGTATCAGGCTTCCATAGACGCAGAAGATCACCAAAACGATTACGGGTAGCGTCGATACACGCTGGTTCTTGCCGGCGGCGATCAGCGCAGGGACCAGCAAGCACAAGGCCACCAGTTTGCCGGGCAACAATGTCAACAAGAAGTTGATGCCCGGAAATGGCACTGCCCAGCCAAACGAAAAAGGCAACATCGCCGCAATGCCGATGTAGACAGCTACTTTGCCAAGGGGGGGGCGGGGCGCCAGGGAAAGAATTACAGCCGCCGCGAAGACATAGACGACAGCCGGCTCCTGAACGAGGAAATAGACTATGGCAGCAATCATCCAGAGCAGGCAGATGCGGATGTTGAAGGGCGTGCTTGCCAACTTCGGGACGACTATCATCGCACCGGCGACGGACGCCAGCGCCATTGCGAGCGCGATGAGGGACGATACAAGCTGCAAAACGCGACTTCCCGGTTGCCTCAAACCTCGCCAAGGTACAAATACTTAACCCCTTGCCGCACAGAAAGATACGTATTTAGAGCTATTGTGTTAATGACATACTGCGTCCATTACGCCTTCAAAACGAAGAGATTTACGATCTCGAACTAAATGCACCGCAAAGTCGTCGGCTTCATGTAGAGTGGGCCGCAATTCGTGTATGCGCCGGGCCGCCGGCCGCAAAGTCGTGGGGTAGAGGACTGATGCGCGCAGAGGCCCAGCAGGGAGCCGAACAGGCTATACCCTTCAATAAGCCTGACTTGACGGACTCCGAGATCGATTACGTCGTCGAGTGCCTGAAGAACGGCAAGATCTCTGGCGACGGCCACTTCACCAAGATTTGCCACGACCTGCTTTCCGCCCACTACGGCAATCCTGTCTTGCTTGTCCATTCTTGCACGGCGGCTCTCGAGATGTCGGCCCTCCTCGCCGACCTCAAGCCCGGCGACGAAGTAATCATGCCGTCGTTCACATTCGTATCGACCGCGAACGCCGTGGTTCTTCGGGGCGCAGTGCCGGTCTTCGTGGACATTCGTCCTGATACGCTCAACATCGACGAGACCCTCATCGAGCAGGCGATCACCGACAAGACCCGAGCAATCATGCCCGTCCATTATGCGGGTGTTGGCGCTGCCATGCCCGAGATAATGGCTATAGCGCAGCGGCATGGCTTGGTGGTCATTGAAGACGCAGCACAAGGATATGCGGCCAGTTACGCAGGCAAGCCGCTCGGCACCTTTGGCGCGCTCGGATGTCTCAGCTTTCACGAGACCAAGAACATTGTTTCCGGCGAAGGTGGCGCCCTCATCATAAATGATCCGGCACTTAACGATCGCGCGCAATTCATTCGCGAGAAAGGTACCAACCGCACCCAGTTCACGCGGCGGTATGTCACCAAGTACGAGTGGGTCGATATCGGTTCGTCGTATCTCCCGAGTGACCTCATCGCCGCGCTACTCCTGGGCCAGTTGCAGCGCGCACCTGCAATCACCCAGCGCCGCCTGGAGATCTGGCAGCAGTATTTCGCGGGCCTCCAACGGCTGAGGGGACTTGGGATCACACTGCCGACTATTCCCGCCGAAGCGCAGCACAATGGCCACATCTTCTATCTGCTGTTCCCCAGGCCGGAGCAACAGAAGGCGATGCTGGCAAGACTGGCCACCGACCAGATCTCCGCGACGTCGCACTACGTGCCGCTGCACAACAGTCTGGCCGGCGTGAAGTTGTCACGCGCTGTGGGCTCCATGGCAGTGACGGAGCGCGCGGGAAGCACGATGGTGCGGCTCCCTATCCATGGCGGCATGACTGATGGCCAGGTCGAGCGCGTCATCGAGCGCGTCTTGCATCATGCACATGACGAGATGCGCGCGAACACGGTCTAGGACCCCACTTCCCAATCGCGACAAGACAATGCGCGGCGCCAATCAGCGGAACCCCAGAGAATGGCCTCTCTCGTAACGACCGTCGTCGTCACCTATAATTCGAGCACCGTGATTGGCCAATGCCTAGATGGCTGTGAAGCCGCATATGCAGCGGGCTTGCATGAAGTCGTCGTTGTCGACAACGCCAGCCGTGATGGAACACCGGAACTCGTCCGTTCCAAATATCCTTGGGTGAAAGTCATAGAGTCCGGCGCGAACATGGGCTTCGGCCGCGGATGCAATCTTGGACTGCGGGATGCGCAGACGAGGTACGGTCTCTTGCTCAACCCTGACGCCTCGCTGCCCGAAGATGCGCTGCGGCGCCTTGTGGAATTCCTGGAAGCCCATCCACGCGCGGCAGCCGCAGCACCCGCAACCTGGGTCTATGGCGACTCCGCCCTGCAAACAGCCGGCGGACTTCCCACACCGGCCGGCATCATCAAGATCGCTGCAGGTCTCGCCGACAGGCAGAGGGGTGTCCGCGAAATCCGCCCAGGTGACGCCCCCCTGAAAACCGAATGGCTTGGAGGTGGTATCATGCTGTTGCGCATGGACTACTTCCGAGCCCTCGGCGGTTTCGATCCAAACTTCTTCCTCTACTTCGAAGAAACAGACCTCTGCCGCAGGGCAGTCGATGCAGGCTACGAGCTATGGGCTGTCGGCGACGCCGTGGCGCGCCACATCGGAGGCACGGCTGCGAAAGCATCGGGAGCCCCACTTGTCTACGGTGCAAGCCTGGCTGACCCCTATTTCCGCAGTCGCTTTTATTATCTCGCCAAGCACCACGGAAAAATACAAGCCGTGCTGACAGAGGTAGCGGAGTTCCTGATCCTTGGCGGCAAGGCAATTGCGAAGAAGATCCTCGGGCGTGAGCCACACCGGGCCTTCACCGAGCGCATGGGCGGCCCGTTCATGCGCATGCCTGTGTTCCCCGACCAGAAGAGTCGCTGATCGGTCTCCTTGTATCGTTGCGCAACCTACACATGCAGTGCGCTCAAGGCGCCGCGCTAGCAGCGTTTGCCTCTCAGCATGGACGCCAGAAAGCGAATTGCTTTTCGCGCAACGACGAGCTTCCCCTTGGCATTCAGATGGCCCCCGTCGCTCGTATACCCCGGGTGAAGAACCTGGAATTCTTCACCACGAAGCATCGCTGTCTCGAACCGTCCATCGGGCCGCAACGCCTCAGCCGCCGCCAAGTCGAAGATGGCCTCTGCGGGAAACGTCCGACGCAGCAGCTGAGTGTAGGCTGCGCGCTTGGCATTCGCCTCATCCTCCCACACCGCTCTCCCGATAAGTCTGAAAATCCGCCACGTAGGCGCGCGCGGATACGCAGTCAGTGGAACCGTGACATGCGCGATGCGCAGCGCCGGATTCAGAGACTTCAAGCCTTCGAAGATCGAGCCTCGACCTAGCCTCCTGCTGGACGGCCTTCACGATATCATCGGATCTTGGCCCCAGGCGCACCATTGGCACCGCCTCGGAACCGGATAATCACACCGTTGAAAGACGACCGCTCGGCTGGGAACTCCGCCCTAGTAATAGCGCCCACCCGGCCATATGCCTTCTCGAGTTGCTGGATGCCGTCAAGAATATCATCCCCAACCGAGTGATGCAGGAACAGAATGCGCGCGCGGCTGATCACCTCAAGGTCGCTTCGAAGTTCTTCGACCCCTGCATGTCAGACACTGCGAAGTAGCCCCGTTCATGCGGCAGGATGAGCCGGCTTTTCCTTCCACAGGGCCGCCTGGCGCGCCGGCACTCCCATCACGACCGATCCCGAAGGCAGATCCCGGATCACAACGGAATTGGGACCCAACACGCAGTCATCCCCAACCGTGACGGCCCCCATAACGCAGGTACCCACCCCAAGCTCGACGCGATTGCCGATAATTGGCTTTGCATCCAGTTCTGAACGGCTCAGAATTCCCATCGTCGTGTTATGCCGGATATGCACATCGTCGCCAATTGCACGCGCACCCAGCCATATTCCCCCGTAATGCCAGATGCGCACCCGCCGGCCAAGCCGCGTAGGATAAGGAATGTATATGCCGAGCAGCCAGCTCAGGAATGGATGAACAACCCAGTAAATCACGGATAAGGGTGCGCGTAATGGTTTGAAACGGATGTCCATTCTGGCATTTGCAAGCCGGTGCATCGCGATCGCCCAGAAACCTGCCGCGAAGCAATCCTTGTCGTGCGTCCGAAAGTCCTCCGCCAACAGGGCCCAGAGGCCTAGGCCACTCGGATTCTGGTTTCGATCCCCTTTTGGCATGGGCACATCATGGGATATCACGTCCACAGCCGCTGCCATTCCGTCTCCAGCCTGCATAAAGCCCACCCCAAGCTCGCACTCCACGCTTCAGATACTCGATTTGAGCCACACGCACCATCCGTGCATCGATTTAATCAAACGACAAGGAAAACAAGACGTAACAGTATTACATTCGCTCTTAACTGTTGCACCCGTGACTTCTTCTCAAAACGCCAGCGGAGGCGTAGATAATCTCGGGGACCGGCCTCGGAGCCAGACCCTTGTTGGGGTGGACGCGGGCCCGCGGGAGAAGCATGAGATTCACAACGCTGCCGTTCGCTCAAGGGGTCGCGAAACGGATCTTCCGGCGCGAACTTGCCGATATCGAACGCTCGGCAAGTAAAAGTTGGATCATCCACCCCGAGGAATCGACGGTTTCACCACCTGCCATCTTCCTCCCAGGACAGCTGGAGCGGATAGAGGCTTGGCCCTATCAGGACGTCGACCCCGCGATGTCCATGGCTGGTGGCCTGACCATCAAGCATCTCGCGACCAAATGCTGGCAAATCGACGATGCCCTCTTGATCCAGGGCCGCCTCGCCAAGAATTGGAGCGTACGCCAATTCCACGGGGCGCGACACACGATGCCGCTCATGCGCATAGCGGACGAAATCGACGTCGGAGCTGTCTATTGCTCGACCGTGGGCACGATATACTTCGCCCACTGGCTCATGGACGATTGCCTCACCTATCTTCTAGCTGAACAGTACGGCCCCCCCATCGCAACTGCAAAAGGCGTATGGGCACACACGCAGGGCTACGAGAATCTGCTCGGAATGCACTCCCAGCGCTACGAAGCTGTGCTCATAAAGAAAGCGTTCGTTTTCGAAGATATCGGCCAGAACACCGGCAAGCGGCTTCGCGCCGAGCGTGTACGCCAAAAGCTTCTGCAGCGCTGGAACGGAGTGCGACATCCCGGCGTCTTCATTCTCAGAGGCGCGAGCGGACAGCGCAGGGTGTTGCGCAACGAAATGGAGCTTGCTCAGCGTCTGCAAGCAACGCGCGGCTTCCGCATCGTGGCTCCCGAGTCGATGTCGGTCTTGGAGATCGTAGATGCCTGTGCAGGCGCCGACATAGTGATGGGCGTCGAAGGAAGCCAGCTCATCCATGGCATGGCGGAACTCCAAAAAGGGCACGGCGTATTGACGTTGCAGCCACCCCGCCGCTTCATCGACAGCTACAAGCACCTTACGGATCGCGACGATCAACATTTCGGATTCGTGGTCGGCAAAGCCGTCGAAGATGACTTCGTAATTGATGCCGATGAGGTCGAGAGAACCTTGGATCTCTTCCCGCGCCCCGAAAATGTCGACGGCTAGGAACTTTTCACCGATAGAGACCTACGCGAGCGGACGCATCGTGCTGCAGCAAAAGGAACCCAAGAGCATGCGCACCTACCTGATCACGGTCCCCGCACCTGCTCGTCGACTGAGCCCGTCCACCTTCGCGGCGGAGAGCGCATTCGTCCAGCACCTTCGCGACTTGAAGCGCGAGCTGGGCCCGACGTGGGGCGAGATGATCGTCGCGATGCCGTGGGCGACAGACGAGGATTGGGCCGCACAGCCGGGGCCAATGGACATCATCGATGAGCAGTTGGAGAACATTCGCTACGTTCCACTCTATCGTCACGATGTCGGCAAGCTCGGTTTCCAGTTGGGCTTGCCCAAGCTGCTTCCGCAAATCTGGCGCGCGGTTGCTCAGAGTGACTTCGTCCACTCGAACTTCACCCCTGATCTCTATCGACCCGCCGGCGCCTGGATGTGCCTGTTCGCCGTGTTGCAGGGAAAGAAGGTGCTTGCCGTTGAAGACATGGACCGCAGACGCGACGCCGAAATGAACTACAAGACGGGACGCTGGTCGCGACGCACCTACCTTATCTGCAAATACATATATGATCCGGCACGCCACCTTCTGCAACGGCTCTACGTCCGCTACCTGGATCTCATGCTCTTCAAGGAGATGGCACAAGTCGAAGACTACGATCGAGGCCGCAACAACGTGCGCCTCTTCCTTGATCCAAACTTCTCGGCTGAGGACATCGTCGATGATGCCCGCCTTGCCCGGAAGATGAGCACGCTTGCGGATCCATCGCGTCCGCTGAGGGCTTTGTATTTCGGCCGCCTGGTCCCCTACAAGGGCGTGGATAAAATGATCGAGGCGGTCGCGATTGCACGGCGAGCGGGCGCGAACATAACCCTCGACATCATGGGAACGGGTGAACAGGGACCGGCGCTTCGCGAACTTGCGGGGCGCCTCGGCATCGCGGAGCACGTCGCTTGGCTTGAACCGCGTCCCTATGGGCCAGCCTTTTTCGAAGTGCTGCGCGAAAGAGACGTGCTTCTCGCCTGCCCTCTCTCGGCCGATACGCCGCGCAGCGCATGGGATGCATTCGCAAGTGGAATGCCGATCGTTGCCTTCGATACACCTTTTTATGTCAGCCTCGGCAAGATCTCGAAAGCCGTTGCCGTCGCCCCCTGGCCTGACGTGCAGGCACTCGCCGGCAAGCTGGAAGAGCTCGCAAAGAATAAGGCGCAGTTGGCCCTGATGGCGCGTAGTGCCGTGGACACTGCCCGCAAAAACACCGGCACGGAATGGCTCAAGCGTCGCGTGGAATGGGTGCAACTCCTCATGGACCAGTCCAAACCCCTCCTCTCACCAGCAAACGCCTGAACTGCTCTTCCCCTGTCGAAGATGCTGGCAGTCGCAAACTCGTAATGAACTCACGGAAGGAACTGAACGTGGTTTCCATCGAGCAAGAAATAGCAGAAAAGCTGCGCGATGCCGGAATCTCGGCACATCTGGCAGAGGCACGCCAGATCACTGCGGCGGCCGTGCACGATGATCCCGCCGGCGCAGAAACCATCGCCCGTGATTGGTGTGCGAAGCGGATCTCCGGGCTGCCTCTCGCATACATCTTGGGGCGGGAGAGATTCATGGGGCTGGAACTTGTCACAGACCCAGGCGCGCTTGTTCCCCGGCCAGAAACGGAATTGCTCGGCCAAGCTGCCATCCAATTCCTGGAGCAGAACGCGTCCGCAAGCCCCAATGTGATCGACATGTGCTGCGGCTCCGGCAATCTCGCATGTGCCATCGCGCACCATGTCCCAGGCGCTCGCGTCTGGGCCTCGGACTTGACCGATGGATGTGTGAGCCTTGCCCGTCGGAACGCGACCTACGTCGGAGTTGACCAGCGCGTACAGGTGTTTCAGGGGGATCTTTTCACAAGCCTGGCCAATCTCGGCCTGGAAGGCACGATCGATCTCATCGTCTGCAACCCGCCCTACATCTCGCAGGGAAAGCTTGCCTCGGATCGCGCCGAACTCCTTCAGTTCGAACCGCGGGAGGCCTTCGACGGAGGGCCCTACGGCCTCAGCATCCATCAGCGCGTTATTCGCGAAGCGCTGGCCTACCTGAAACCGGACGCTCCACTTCTGTTCGAGATCGGGCTCGGCCAGGAACGCCAGGTAAAGGCCTTGTTCGAGAGAACGAAGGCCTACGGGGAAGTCAATTTCGTGACCAATGCAGAAGGTCAGGTGCGCGTCGTCTGGGCACGAAAGTCTGCCTGAAGCCCCCCTTACGCCGTGCCACAAGCGCCATCGCTCGCGACACGCGTCTCTCCTTCAGTTCCGCGGGAGCCAGAGCCCTCGACATGGACGCGCTTGAGCGTCCATCAAGAGCAAGAACGCTCTCCCGAACATTGCCCTGGAGCATGTCCGTGAGGTCAGTTCCGATCGCATCTGGATTGCTTTAGGCACTCGTCCCGCCTCAGGCGGTCCCCACCATCGTCAGCGCGTGCTGATGCAGGCCGGCGGCGATGCGCTTCTTGGCAGTGATGTCCTGGAAAGCGCGCTGGGCCTGGTCCTCGCTCAAATTCGTCGCGCGGCCAGCCTCCTTAGCCGGCACACCGTTCTCGTAGGCGCACAGCATCAGGTCCATCAGGTTGTAGGGGAGCGCGAAGTAGAACTCCTCCTGCGTCTGCGGCAGGCTGTAGGTGTCGGTCGAGGGCAACTGCGCGCGGATCTCGTCGGGCACGCCCATCTCCTCCGCGAGCTTGTAAACCTGCGTCTTGTAAAGGTGCGCAATGGGCTTGATGTCGGCCAGGCCGTCGCCACCGCGCACAAAGAAGCCCAGGTCGTACTCGAGCTTGTTCGGCGTCCCGATCACCGCGTAGTGCAGGCGCTCGCCGTGATGGTACTCGATAAGCTTGCGCGTGCGCTGCTTCATGTTGGTGGATGCCACGACGGCCAGATACACGGGAAGCGGCATGCGCTTCGTCTCGAGCTTTCCATCCGGCGACTGCACCGTCAGCGCGAAGTAGTTGACGCGGTCCTGCTTCAAGGCTCCGCCCTCGACGGAGATCTTCATCTTCCAGTCTGGGCCGAAGCTGGGGAACAGCGTTCGGATGGCTTCGTCGCGCCGGCGGTAGCAGCCCAGCGCCTCCAGTGCAGGCGCGATGTCCTCGACAGCATAGGGCACGCCGAGCTGCTCGCAGATGAGACGACCCAGCTGCGTGCTCTTGGACGCGGAGTCCTTTTCGGGCATGAGAACCGCAAACACCTTGTCGGCCCCGAACGCCCGCTGCGCCAGCGTCACGCACACCGCGCTGTCGATGCCACCGCTGACGCCGAGCACGACGCCCTTGCGCTTCAGCCCCCGACCCACAGTCTCCCGCATCCACGCCTCGATGCGCGCAGCCTCCGCGCTAGGGTCGAAGGCCAGCATCTGCGGCAGGTCTCGGACACTGCTCCAGCTTCTCGGCTCGGCGTTCATGGGTGCTTCCTCTCGTGTCATGATTGGAGGCGATCGACCAGTATGGAAGGCCGCGTCGCTTTCAGGCGTTTGGTTTCGAGCATGGCGGTATGCGGCAGCTCCGAGCGCACCCACTGGGCCAGGATCTGAAGGCTGAGGATGCCGATGAGAGCCATCTCCTCGCGCTCACCAGGCAACCGCCCTTCGCGAGCCCAGGCTTTTTCTGCCAGCATGCGCGCGGGATTGACTTCGATCAGGCCATGTCGCGCAAGCATGTCCGGTGAAAGCAGCTCGCGCACGTAGCCCGGCGAATTGGGCCCGAAGAACGAGGTGGTGGTCGGCGCGCGATAGGGCTGCTTCGGCCGGGCGCTGATGTCTTGCGGAAGATATCGGGCACCCAGCTTCCGCAGGATCAGCTTGTCCTTGAGCCCGGACAGCTTCAACCCCGAAGGCAGCCCCGTGGCGAAGGCGATCACTTGCGGATCGAGAAAGGGATACCGCGCCTCCACTCCGTGGCCTAGCGAAACGCGGTCGCCCTGACAGGACAGAAGATAGGGGCTCATGAACGTTGCGATCTCGACGGCCTGGGCCCGCGCAAGGGGTGACCAGCTGCCAAAGCCCGGCGGCAGGCTGCCAGCCAATGCAGCCTCGGCCGCACCAGCGTCGGCTTTCGCCAGCACATCCTTGGACAGGAAGCGCGTCGTCCAGGCCGTATTGGCCCATCGCACGGCGTGCGAATAAAACGGGTTGCCGGTGTCGCTCAGGCCCTTGCGGAAGAACTGCTTCCACATGCGGCCTTCGTGCTGGTCGCTGCTGCCGACGTAGTGATGCACCCTCGAGAGAAGCGCCGAGCGCCAGTCCTTCTCGGGCGAGCGGGCCCAGAAGCGCCGGATGGCGTCTTCCTTGAAGATGCTGTAGCCCGCGAAAAGCTCGTCCGCCCCCTCGCCCGTGAGCACCACCTTGGTGCCGTTGCGGCGCACGAGATCGGAGAGCATGAACAGAGGCACGGGCGACGTGCGCAGCAGCGGCGTTTCGCAGTGTTTCACCACTTCGGGGAAGCTGCGTGCGATATCCGCGCCAGTCACCATCACCTCGTGGTGGCGTGTCTCCAGCCGTTCCACCATCTGGCGCTGTTGCGGTGTCTCGTCGAAGGCCGCGTCCTCGAAGCGGATCGAGAAGGTTTCGAGATGGCTCGAACGCGAGCGTTGGATGAGCGAGGTAACGAGTGAAGAATCAAGACCGCCGCTCAGGTACGCACCGACCGGCACATCTGCCCTGAGGCGGATCGACACCGCATCCTTCAGGATTGTCTCGAGCTGGTCGACGCCTTCATCGAGAGACCTAATCCCGCTTCCGAAGCGGGCAGTGAAATCGGGCTGCCACCACGCCTTGCTTTCGACTTTGTGGTCGCTGTCGATGGTAACGACGTGTCCAGGCGAAACGCAGGCGACCCCCTTGAACGGTGAGCCCGGAGCCGGCACCGCCCAGCGCGTGAAGATTTCGGTAAGCGCAGTGGCATCGAATTCGGCCGTGACGCGCTTGCCGGCGAAAATCGCCTTGATCTCGGACGCGAACGCGATGGCACCCGGCGCCTTGGCATAGAACAGCGGCACAATACCGAACTGGTCGCGCGCAAGCACCAGCTTCTTGGCCCGCGTGTCCCACAACGCCACGGCGAACTGGCCGTTGAACCGTGCCCAGGCACCGTCGCCCCATTGCTCGTAGGCATGCACGATGGCTTCAGTATCCGACCGCGTGCGAAAGACGTGGCCCGCCGCCTCGAGCTCGGTGCGCAGCTCCAGATAGTTGAAGATCTCGCCGTTGAACGTGATCCAGAGGCTCTCGTCCTCGTTCGTCATCGGCTGGGCACCACCGGACAGATCGATGATGCTCAGGCGCGCATGCGCAAGCCCGGCACGGCCGTCGCGATAGATGCCGTAGCCATCCGGGCCGCGGTGGCCGAGCATGGCCACCATGGCTTCCAGTTCCGACACGCGCGGTGGCGCGGCGTTGGCCGATACGAAAAGGCCGGCGATACCGCACACGGGTGGTGCTCTCCAGATCTCAGACGGTGGCGACTGCGGCGGGAGCAGCAAGCTCCTTCTTGGCGATCTTGCCCGTCGTCGTCTTCGGGATGCTGTCGCGGATCTCCACGTGCTTCGGCACGAGATGGCTTTCGAGATGCTCCCGGCAATGCTTGCGGATCGCGGCCTCGTCGAGCGTGGCACCCTCGCGCGCCACGACGATCGCCTTCACCGCCATGCCGTCGATTGCGTCCTCGACCCCCACGACGGCGGCTTCCACCACCTCGGGAATGGCATAGAGGACGTGCTCGATCTCCTTCGGGCTCACCTTCTCGCCGCGGCACTTGAAGATCTCGTCCGTGCGGCCGACGAAATAGACAAAGCCCTCGCTATCCATCCAGAACTGGTCGCCGGAGTGCAGCACCATCTCGCCCTCGATCTCGCCGGGCTTCAGCCGCTTCGCGGTCTCTTCGGGCTTGCCCCAATAGCCGCGCATGACGTTGGCGCCACGGATCACGAGTTCGCCGACCACGCCGGGCGCAACGCGCTTGCCCTTCTCATCGACTACATAGATTTCCGAGTTCGGCATGGCCTTGCCCACCGAGCCGATCTTGTCGTTGAGGCGTTCGGGCTCGAGGTAGCACACGCGCGTGCACTCGGTGAGACCGTACATCGAGAAGATCAGCGTCTCCGGGAAGAGCTCCTGCATGCGCTTGATGTGTGCAGGCGGAAGCGCTGCCGCGGTATTGCTCATGTAGCGCAGCGAAGGCAGATGCGCCCTGCTGAATTTCTCGAGTTGCAGCAGGCGCGCGAATACGGTCGGCACGCCGGGCAAGCCCGTCACCTTGTGCTCGATCATCTTCTTCAGCATTTCGAACGGGAATGCGAACGACTTCTCCAGAACGACGGTGAAGCCGATCCGAGCGCCCGTGATTACCTGGTACATGCCATAGTCGAACGACAACGGCAGCACCGTCATCACAACATCGTCGGGCGTGTTGCGCAGATAGGTGGAGATGGCCCACGCCGTGTTGGTCATGTTGCGGTGGGTGAGCATGACACCCTTCGGGTTCCCCGTGGAACCCGAGGTGTAGATGATGGTGCAGAGGTCGATGTCGATCAGTCCCACGGGCGCAGGCGCACGACGTGGCCCGGACAGGATGTCTGCAAGGGTACGACCCGCGGGACCCGAGGTCGGCGCGCCGTGGGACCAGATATAGCCCGCGACGCTTGCCGCCGCATCGGCAACCTCGGCCACGACGGGGGCGAGGTTCGTCTGCGCCACGACCACCTTCACGCGGCAATCATCGAGCAGATAAAGCAGTTTCTCGGCCTTCGTGGTCGCGTTGACATTCACGAAGACCGCGCCGGCCTTCAGCGTTGCGAAGACGGCCGTCACGAGTTCGATCGAGTTATCGAGGAAAATGGCAACCCGATCGCCGCGCCCCACGCCCATATCCTGAAGGGTCGAGGCAAGCACGTCGCTGTCGCGATCGAGCGCACCGAACGTGATCGACTTGTCACCGGCGATGATGGCGGTGTGCTCGGGGCGCCTGGCCGCCGTATGCACGAGGAAATCGTGAACGAAATTCGGACCGCCGCTCATGCCGCCTTCCCTGCAACCTTGCGCGAGACGAATGTCGCGATACGCTCGATGGAATCGAGGTTCTCAGGCACCAACTCTTCATCGGCGATGGAAATGCCGAACTCACTCTCGAGATACATCACGAGGTCCATTGCGCCGGTAGAATCGATGATTCCGAGTTCCAGGAGAGAGTCCGCACGCGGTATCTCTGCCTTCTCGTCGAACAAGAGATTCTTGGCGATGTAGGCTGTGATCTGCTGTTCCAATTGCTGCATCCGAAGCCCCCATAAACACAACGTCTTCTTACTCCGGAAGCCGGCATTTGTATGCAGTTTCAGTCAGGATATTGCGGCTTTAGGTAAAGCGAGAGAGTGAACAATTTATTCGCGTTTCCATTCCATTAATCTTTGCCCTGCGAAATGCGCACGCTGGCGCTCATTCCAGGTTTCAGCATCATGTCCTGGTTATCGACCTCGAGGACGACCTTGTAGTGGACCTCGCCGTTGATGGTCTCGGGCTCGTTGCGCACCTGAACAACCTTCGCGTTGAACGCTTTCCTCGGAAAAGCCTTGGCCGTGCATGCGCCATTGTCTCCCGGCTTGATGCCTGCGACTTCCGCTTCCTTAACGTTCGCGACGAGCTTCAGCTTCTTCAGGTCGCTCGCGACGACGAACAGCGTTGGCGTCTGGAGCGTTGCCGCGATCGTCTCCCCTGGTTCAACGCGCCGGGCGAGAACCGTCCCGTCCACCGGCATGACGATATTCGTGTAATTGAGATTGAGCTCGGCTCCATCCAACTCCGCCTTGCGCAAGTCGATGTTCGCCTTGTCCACCACGATCTGCGCCTTGCCCTGCTCGAATGTCGAGGTGATACCCTCGAAAACGCTTCGCGAGACGACCCCCTTTTCGAAGAGGGCCTTGTTCCTCTCGTAGGCGGCCTGCGCCTGCACCAGCGCTGCTTCGTGCAGCACGAGTTGCGCCCGGGCACTCTCGAGCGCAGCTCTTGCCTGTTCGACCGTGCGCTGGAACCGCCGCGGATCAATGCGCGCGCACACCTGGCCCTTTTTCACGCTGGCGTTGTAATCGCAATCGACGCTTTCGACGATGCCCGAGACGTAGCTTCCCACCACCACCGTCTGAAGCGGCTCCAGCACGCCATTGGCGGTGACTTGAGCATGTACACCCGGTGCCATTACGAGCGGGCAGAGAAGCGCTCCAAGGGCTGCCATCGCGGCGCGCGATCCGCACAGGCGCAGAGAGTTGGTCATCGGCATATCGATATGCTCCCGGCCGCGACGCGGCCATTTTGAAACGACGGCCTTCAAAAAACACGCAACATGCGTGCGAAATCGAGACACTCGGGCCGCGCTCATTAAAATCGCTAGGTCGTGCTCGTGCGCGGAAGCATATCGAGCGCGAAGAGGTAGAATATGCGCGGACATTCGATCAGGTAGCGCCTTGCAAGGCGGCGCGGATCCGAAAGCAGGCGATAGGCCCATTCGAGGCTGGAACGCTGCATCCATTCAGGCGCCCGCCGCTGCTTCCCCGTCAGGAAGTCGATCGAGGCCCCAATGCAAAGCCCGACCCCTTTGGCCTCAGGCCGTTCACCAATGCGTCGCGCCAGGATCTCCTGCTGGGGCATACCGACAGCAAGGAATACCAGGTCCGAGGCTGCGTCCACTACGAAATCGATGCATTTCGCCACCTCGGCATCCGAGCGGACGAAGTTCATCGGGGGCGCATAATGGGCGATCCTGAGTTCAGGATAGCGCCGCGATAGCTTTACGACCTCGTCCGTCGACGAGCCGATCACGGTCACCGTGAGGCGCAGGCGGGAGGCCTCGGGCATCAGGGCGGCCGTGAGATCGCTACCCGCAATCACAGGCAGATCGAGCCCGCGCAAACGGGCCAGGCGGCTGAGGATGCGACTGTCGCAGAAGACCCCCCAGGCACTGTCGTAGGCCCGGCGCAGATCCTGCCCATCCTCGTGCAGCCTCACCATGTGATGCACGTTCGGCGTAACGATGAAGCGAAACCCGCTCTTTGTGGAAGCGAGAATCTCTTCGACAGCCTCAGCAAGGACGAGCCGATCGAAGTCCTGGCTCAGAAAGCGAACTTTGTGGCGGTTACGCATGAACGACTACCTACCCGTACGAAGCCGACGTTTGTGGGCAGGCATTGCAAGCCGTATGCCGACGTCGGCCTCATAGGCCGGACGGGATGCCAGCCAAACAGCACGATAAATAAAATCTTAACACGGAATTTGTCCTGCACGCACAGTACCCTGCGCAAATTGGTTAATCCGTGTCTGGATTGCCTCACTGCGTGAATTGATTGGGTAACGGACGATTGCCATGTAGCCAGCATAAAAAAGAGGCGCCGCGGCAACCGCGGCGCCTTCGTGGCGCATAGTCATGTTTCTTGCCGTTCAACCAGCCACCGGCAGCACCATCTGCGTCTGGGTCACGACGGCGCACAGCTTGCCCGCCTCGGACCGGATCGACGTCTGCCAGACCTGCGTAGACTTGCCCTTGTGCAGGGGAACAGCCTCTGCGGTGACGACCGTACCGACCGGGGCTGCCCCCATGAAGTTGGTCTTGGACTCGATTGTCGTCGTGCGGGTGTTGGGCGGCAGGTTCACCACAGTGCCAACGGCCCCAATGGTGTCGGCAAACGCCATGAAGGCCCCCCCGTGCAACACGCCTCCGGCCGTACACAAGTCGGGACGCACCTTCATCGTGGCGATGATACGGTCCGGAACGGCCTGCTTGATCTCGATGCCCAGCAATCCCGGGAGAAGCGGAGCAAAAAGGGCTTGGATCTGATCGATTGTGGGCATGGGAGCGTCTCCTCCTTGTTCGTTACAAGGTGAGTATGGGAGAGCGGCTCAACCCTGCAAAGCGGTGCGAAGGGCCGCCGACAGGCGCATGGGACGCCCCGACGCCGAAATCAGCACCACCATCACCTCTGCGGTAAAGATATCGCTTCCCGCGCGCGAGATCCGCTGGTCAAGGACAAGGGTTGCAGCCGACGTTTCCTTCACCCGAGTCGTCACCTCGAGCACCTCGTCGATCCGCGCCGGGCGCAGGAACTCGAGCCCCATCCGCCGCACTACGAACGCGGCTGGTTCACGTCCCTCCGCGCCTTCGAGAAGCGCACGATGGTCGTTGCCGACAAGGCGAAGGAAATCGGACCGGCCCCGCTCGCACCAGCGAACATAGGAACCGTGATAAACGAGGCCCGAGAACTCTGGCTTGCCAACATCGCAACACAGCGGCTTGATTCCATTGGGGCGCTGGAGGGCTATAGCGTGAACAAGCGTAGATTCTCTACGCTCCTTCCATAGCGAGCCGTAGCGCCTTCGGGATCCGTTGCGCCCTTCCGCCTGAGATAAATGCTACCCGCACGCGGGCCGCGACCAAAAGATCGTCTCCGCGTCGACATTCCTGCAGCAGGGTAATCGATGCGCCCTTGACCTCTGCGGGGATTGTGATGACATCAAGCAAGTCGTCCAAGGCCGCTGGTTTTAGGAAATCGATTGTCATTGAACGGACAACGAAGGCGAAGCTTGGCGCATCGTCGTGCGCTTCTTTGAGTAGCTCCCGCTGATTGGTCCCGAGCAGACGCAGGTAATTCGTTCTTCCCCGTTCCATGAAGCGCAAGAAATTGGCGTGATAAACAATCTGGCCGGCGTCCGTATCTTCGAAATAGACGCGGACCTGCATATGATGGCGACCGTCGCGAATTTCTCCGTCAAGAGATGTTGTCACAGAAATATCCACTTGTTGTATATCGGGAACTAATTGACTCGGATCATTATTCTGGCTCGCGGTTGGCCAGTCGACGTCACATGAAGAAACGAAATTGATAGGGAGCGGAGCCCAATCCGTCCATTCGTTTGACAACGCGCGCGAGCGTTTTTGCGTATGCCATGGTCACCGGCAGCATGTCGTACAGTGCGTCGTTGTTCCAATCCATCTTCGCGAGCGCGAGAGCTGACCGGGCGGTTTCGTTCCACGAGCCGTGCCCTGCATGACGGACCAGTCGAATCGGACGAGGCGTGCTGCGGCCGCCTTGGTAATACGAGCGCTCCGCGACGCCTTTTACATCGCCATGCATCCACAGCAGACACTCGCGGTCTCCGAGCGGGATCAGGGTACCACGATCGACCGGATAACCCGTTGGCTTCCCTTTGCCGCTTTGGCGGTCGCGATCGATGCGAACACCTCTCCAGCCGACGTCCTCCACGACCTGCACGAGATCGACCGCTTCGCACAGATGCAGCGCTTCCATGCAGCCGTCGATCTCGTCCTTCTTGAATTCTGTCGTCTTGTGTACCGTCACTCTCCGGGGAGAGCGACCCGAGTGCCGACGTCGGTAGAGATCTAGCGATCGGCCCATCACGCGGAACATCTCCGTCCGGGACATGAACGGATTGTCCCGCTGGACATCGATTTCATGGGCATCGTAGGCGACGAACTCAAGACCCGCCCCTTCCGCATCGAACACTTGGCTACAGCAGGTGACAAAGCGTGGCCGGTCTGACTCGGTCGGACGCAGCGCATAAGAGAGACCGATGTAGGCGGCCTCAGGATCCGAATCTGCGAGTTTCCAGGGAATGCCGCCAGCCTTCGCGTAAATCGCTAGGCCGATCCGCCACATGACGCTCGCACGGTCCGGATAGGCGAGCGCGCGGTCTTCACGGACGAGTTGGATTGGAATGCGTCGCGCTGCGGTAGCGGCCTTCAGGTGGTCATGGAGATCGAAGTCGTCGCCGTCTGCTCCCGTGAACCCGGCTGCCCAGCTTTGCGGGATGTAGATGAAGACAATGTCGAACGCGTCGCGGCGAGCCTCCAACGATCGGATCGCGCGAAGCAAGCGGTCCGCCAGCACGACATGGGGGGTGACTGAGTCCTTCATTTCGCCATCGAGCCGGTCGTCCAGCTCTATATGGCAATCCTTGACCGCGCCCCGCATGTCGAGATTGAACGCTTTGCGGAAACCGGGCCAGGGAGGCAGGTAGTCCTTGCGCTCCGTCGGCTTGTACTGGAACGCCAGTTCCTTCATGAAGCCGTAGAGTCGGTTTCCCTGCCGTGCCGGTGCGATCGTCGCGATCCGGATGGGATCCGGAACAAGACCGGATGAATAGGGCCCGAACCGCAGCAGTCCACGCAAAGGATGGAGATCCACGTCCGACGCGCGGTCTGGATGAAACGCGAGCTTGGCTTCGGGAAAAAACAAATGAGGCGATATCTCGCTGCTCATGCTCGGGCTCTCCCCGAGAAAGCTGTGACATCGCCCAGCCTGAAGGCCGCATTCACACCAGTGCTGATTCCAAGCGCCGGAAGGTCGCGCTGCGGGGACGCGAACAGCATCGACCAAAACTCGAGCAAGGCATTGAGCGCAGGATTGTAGCGTCTCACAATCCGTTCGCGCGCGAAATCGGTGGCGGCGGCCCTGTTCTCCCTTGTAAGTCCTTCGAATACGGTGCGCGGCTCGAGCAGAAGCCAAAGCCGCTCATCCACCCAATCCAGCCTGATCCCCACGCCTTCTTTCCATTTTAGTTCGGGTTGCTTCGGCACCAATCCACCTAGACTTCCGGTCAGCTTCCTCAGCGGCGCCCATTTTTCGTCATCAACGGAGGTCGGCGTCAACAGGTCGGCGCCTCTGCGACGGGCAGCGATCATCCGATGTTCGCGGGTGAGAGCTCGGGTCAGTGCTTCGCGGAGAAGGCCCCGTTCGTGACTATCGTAACGCAGCCGCCGGGTTTCAATTGAATGCAGATCGAAGCTTTCGATCTCATATGCGGAAAGGACTGCTCTGATATCGGCGTCAGCACCGAAGGCCAGCACGCCTGCTTTCGAACGGGTGCCAATGACCGGCAGGCCCGACGCTTCGATTGCCGACTTGATTTCCGCCACGCCGCCGGCGTCGCAGACGGCGCGGCGGCACACGCTCGGCATCCCTGTCAGTTCGAGCGCGTTGAGACGGACGACCGGGTAGCCCCGATTCCCGGTCGGGCGCGGGGCTGGGGACCAAACCCGCCGTTCGGTTGCGATCTCATCCAACACTGTCGTGTCTAGGTCCGGCACGAGCCGCATAAGATCGCGCAACGTTTCATCGAAGTTCTCTATCGGCACGAGACCGCAGTCGATTTCCTTACGTGCGGCGGCGGCAAGAAGCCGTTGGACGCGCAGCAAGGGCGGATCCTCGCCGCGATGGAGCCAGAAGAGACCGGCGGGAAAGGAGGCATCACGTTCTAGCGCCGCTTCGAGCGTGTCCATGACCGACTCATCGCGACCGCTGTAGCCGGCCACGACAAGTCCCCACCGGCTGCAGCTATCGATCAGCAGGGTTCTGAGTTTCGCATCCTGTTCGCGCAGCTCATCTCCGGTATTCTTGAGCCGGCGCGATCGGAAGTCGCCATGAAGCTTGACCTCGACGGGCCAGCGCCCTTCGTCGATGGCGTTCCGTCCGAGACTGCCGGTCTCTATCGCCACAGTGGTCAACTGGCCGGTCCCGCCATAAACCTTCGCGCAGCCGTCGGCGACTAGAGGGTCGAAGTTGCTGGTCCAGACTAAACGACAACGCGCACCTTTCATCAGTGTCGCCAACGCAATGTGCCCGTAGGAGGGCTTCGCGCCGCTGATCTTTGCAGCGATGTACGTGCGACGGTCTGCCTCGCTTGGATAGACGGACTCGAAGAGCGCCGCGTACTCGTCGGGCGAACCGAGCGCGGGTAAGCTGCCAAGGTCGTTGATGAACGATTGCAGTT
>JBDHTJ010000003.1:0-64754 GCA_039808585.1 Hyphomicrobiaceae bacterium
AGCTCCGGATCGAGAACGTGTCGCGCGTTTTTCCGCCCTCGCGTGCGGGCGCGGCACCGACGCGGGCGCTGGAGCCGACGTCGCTCGCCATCGCGGACAACGATTTCATCACCATCCTGGGGCCTTCGGGCTGCGGGAAGTCGACGCTTCTGCGCATCGTTGCAGGGCTCGACAAGGCAACCACGGGTGAGGTGCTTCTCGATGGCGTCGCGGTGACTGCGCCCGGGCCAGATCGCGGCATGGTTTTCCAGTCCTACACGCTGTTTCCCTGGCTCACGATTGCGCAGAACATCGCGTTCGGGCTGCGTGAACGCGGCATGGCGGAAGCAGAGCGGCTGAAGATCGCGCACGAGTGGTGCGGACGCGTGGGTCTCAAGGGGTTCGAGCACCACTATCCCAAGCAGCTATCGGGCGGCATGCAGCAGCGCACCGCGATTGCGCGCGTGCTCGCCAACAATCCGAAAATCATGCTGCTCGACGAGCCGTTCGGGGCCCTCGACAACCAGACGCGCGCACTCATGCAAGAGACGCTGCTCGAGATCTGGGAGCGCGAGCGCAAGACGGTGATGTTCGTCACGCACGACATCGAGGAATCGATATTTCTGGCTTCGCGCGTTGTGGTGATGAGCGCCAGGCCTGGTCGGATCAAGGCGGACATCAAGGTCGATCTGCCCTATCCGCGGCACTACACGATCAAGACAAGCCCGGAGTTCTCGAATCTCAAGGCGCAACTGACGGAGCTGATCCGCGTCGAGGCGCAGGCAGCGGCCGCGCATTGACCTCACGTTTGCCCGTGCATGGGCAGGCTACATCTCAGGTTTCTGCGGGCGCGACAGCAGGGCCTCGATGGCCGCATCGACCGCAAGGCTGCCTGCGACGATGGCGTGCACAGCCTCGCAGATCGGCATGTCGACGCCCTTGTTGCGGGCCACGGAGACCACCGCCTGCGCCGTGTAGACGCCTTCGGCAACCGAACGCCGTCCGGAAAGGACGTCTGCGAGCTTCTGCCCCTGTCCCAGCGCGCGGCCCAGGCTCATGTTGCGAGACTGGGGGCTTCCGCAGGTGAGCAGGAGATCGCCGAGGCCAGAAAGCCCCATCAGGCTCTCCGTGCGGGCGCCGAGGGCAGCGCCGAAGCGGCGCAACTCGGCGAAGCCGCGGGTAACGAGGGCCGCATGTGCGCTCGCGCCCAGGCCCTTGCCCTCGACGATGCCGGCGGCGATGGCGAGCACGTTCTTCACTGCGCCGCCGAGCTGCACGCCGACAAGGTCGTCCGACCAGTAGATGCGCAGATGCCGGTAACCGATGGCATTGGCCAAGGCCTCGCCGTCGCTGCGATCGGACATTGCCAGTGTGAGCGCCGCAGGCAGGCCCCGCGCGACGTCGGCCGCAAAGCTCGGTCCGGATAGAATTGCAGGCACTGCGCCCGGCATGGCCTCTGCCAGCACGTCCACCAGCAGCTTGCCTGTCGCCTGTTCGATGCCCTTGGCGCAGATGACAACCGGCTTGCCCGTGGGCACCACTTTGGCAAGCTCGCCTGCCACGGTGCGTACATGCTGGGCCGGTGCGACCATCATGATCACGTCGCAGGTGGCGAGATCGCCCAGGGCACTTGTGGCGTAGAGATTCTGATGCAGGGGCACGCCCGGCAGGTACGCGGAATTCAGATGGGCGCCGTTGATATCCGTCACGACTTCGGTCTCGCGGGCCCACAACAACACCTGCCGCCCGGCGAGACAGAGTGTCTGCGCCAGCGCCGTTCCCCAGGCGCCGCCGCCGATGATGCCGATGCTCCGGAATGTGGTGGCGTTCACGAGGCGTAATCTCCGAGGCGAAAGAAAAGGGCCGGGCGCCACCTGACAACGGCAGCGGCCCGGCCCTTTATAGTCCAGCCGTCAGCCCGCCGTCTTCATGACGAAGGGGTTGCCGCCACCGGGCCCGTTGTTGATCCACACGCTCTTCGATTGCAGATAGCCCTCGATGGCCTCCGCGCCATTCTCGCGGCCGAGGCCAGAAGCCTTGTAGCCGCCGAAGGGCATTAGGAAGCTCACCGCGCGGTAGGTGTTCACCCATACGGTGCCGGCGCGAATGCGACGGGCCATGGTGTGCGCGCGCTTCACCGACTGCGTCCACACACCGGCGCCGAGGCCATAGGCGATGTCGTTGGCGATGCGAACGGCGTCGTCCTCGTCCTTGAACTTGATCACGGACAGCACGGGCCCGAACACCTCTTCCTGTGCGATGCGCATCTTGTTGTCGACGCCGGTGAAGATGGTGGGCTTCACGAAGTACTTGCCGCCGCCGTCTTCCTTGGTGGCGGGGCCGCCGCCCAAGACGCAGTTGGCGCCCTCACCCTTGGCAATATCGATGTAGCCCAGGATCTTCTGATATTGCGGGGGCGTCGTGACGGGGCCGACCTGCGTGTCGAACTTCGATGGGTCGCCGAGCTTGGCCTGCTTGGCCATTGCCACGAGCTTTTCCACGAACTTGTCGTGGATCGTCTCCTGCACGAGAAGGCGCGAGCCGGCAATGCAGGTTTGGCCCGTGGCAGCGAAGATGCCGGAGATGGCGCCGGAGACAGCATCATCCAGGATGCAATCGTCGAAGACGATGTTGGGGGATTTGCCGCCAAGCTCCAGCGACACCTTCTTGAAGGTACGCGCGGCAAGTTCGTTGACGCGGGCACCCGTTGCAGTGCCGCCTGTGAAGGCGACCTTCGCCACCTTCGGATGCGTCACAAGCGGCTCGCCCGTTATTGCCCCATAGCCGGTGACGACGTTGATGACGCCCGGCGGGATATCTGCCTCCTGGATCACGAGGCGCATGAACTCGAGCAGCGAGGCGGAGGTGTACTCCGATGGCTTGATCACGACCGTGCAACCTGCCGCGAGTGCAGGGGCGAGCTTCCACCCCGTCAGCATCAGCGGCGAGTTCCAGGGGGTGATGAAGGCGCACACCCCCACGGGTTCGCGCAGGATGTAGTTGAAGTGGTCGGGCCGGTCGATGGGGACCACGGCGCCCTGGATCTTATCGGCGAGGCCGCCATAGTAGTAATACCACTCGGGCAGATACTTGGTCTGCGCGGCCATCTCGGAGATGAGCTTGCCATTGTCACGTACCTCGATTTCGGCGAGGTAGTCAGCGTGCTTTTCGATGAGGCCCGCGATGCGGCGCAGGAGCTTGCCGCGGGCGGTTTGCGACATGGCGGGCCATGGCCCCGTCTCAAAGGCCCGGTGGGCGGCCTCCACGGCAAGGTTGGCATCGCGCGCATCGCATTCGGGGATCAGGGCCCAAGGCTCGCCCGTGTAGGGGTCGAAGGTTTCGAATTTCTTGCCCGACTGCGCATCGACCCATTTGCCGTCGATGTAGGTCTGGAACTCCTTGAGCTTTGTCGGCTTGTCGAGCATGGCCCATCCTCCCGGGATCGCGTGCGTCTGAAGTCTCTCTGGCGGGAAGCTAGTTCCCTTCCGTTGGGCCGTCACCCTTCTTTCTGGGCAGCAGAGCCTTGCAGGGGCGAAGCGGCTGCCTCGAAGCCGACATACATATCGCGCTTTCTGCGCGTTTCAGTGCACGGAGGCCCCTATGAAACGCCTGTTGCCGCTTCTCGCGCTTGCAGCCCTTGCCGCGCCGGCCGGCGCGCAGCTTCCCTTCTCTTCGCCGCCGCGGGACTTCAACAAGCCGGCCGAGTGCACGAAAGACTATGTGGCCGGGTTGGAGCTGCAGATTTCGGCGCTGGAAAAAATGCGGCAGGCCGGACCGGAAGTCGTGGGGCAGGTGTGCGCCCTGCTCGAGCAGGGAAGCCAGATGCTCGGCGGCGAACTCTCTGATGCCACGCGGCAGCGGATCAAGGGACTGTTCGGCTTCGATCCCGACTTTCGCTTCATGAAAGCCCAATGCCGCCAGGGACAAGGTAACCTGGAGCGCGAGCTGATGAGCGAACTCGGCTTCCTGAAGGCGGAGCAGATCCGTTGCAGCGCCGACAGGGTGTGAGGGAGCGGAGCTGGACGTGAACCGCTCGCCTCTGCGCTGCACTCACCGTGTGGGTACGGGGGTGTCGCCGCGATAGTCGTAGAAGCCGCGCTGTGTCTTGCGGCCAAGCCAGCCAGCCTCGACGTATTTCACCAGGAGCGGGCAGGGTCGATATTTGCTGTCGGCCAAGCCCTCGTAAAGCACCTGCATCACCGACAGGCAGGTGTCGAGGCCGATGAAGTCGGCGAGCTCGAGCGGGCCCATGGGATGGTTGGCGCCGAGACGCAATGCCTTGTCGATCGCCTCTACCGTTCCGACACCCTCATAGAGCGTATAGACGGCCTCGTTGATCATCGGCAGCAGGATGCGGTTGACGATGAAGGCCGGGAAATCCTCGGAGACCGCAATCGTCTTTCCGAGCGAGCCGATGAAGGCGCGGGCCTGCCCGAAGGTCTCGTCCTCGGTGGCGATGCCACGGATGAGCTCAACGAGCTGCATCAGCGGTACCGGGTTCATGAAGTGCATGCCGATGAAGCGCTCGGGACGGTCGGTAATGGCGGCCAAACGCGTGATCGAGATCGATGACGTGTTGGTGGCCAGAATCGCGCTCTTCTTCAGCTTCGGGCACACGTCGGCGAAGATCTTGCGCTTGACGGTCTCGTCCTCGGTGGCCGCCTCGATCACGAGATCGGCATCGGAGATACCGTCGATGGTGCTAATGCCCCGGATGCGGTTCAGCGCCGTCTGCATCTGCTGGTCGGTGATCATGCCACGCGAGACCTGACGCGCCATGTTGCGCTCGATGGTCGTGCGGGCTTTCTCGATCGCCTCGGGCTTGAGGTCGTTGATCACTACGTCGTAGCCGGCAAGCGCCACCACGTGCGCAATGCCGTTGCCCATCTGCCCTGCGCCGATAATGGCGACGGACTTGATGGAATGTGTGGTGGGCTCGCCCTTTCGGGCTCGGTCCTGCGCGCCGCTCTTAGTCTTTACGCCGGAATCCATGACTCCGCTGCTCCTTCCAATCCCCCGAAATTCCCTGCTCTCCGGCCCAATGCAAAAGTCCGCTCCCCTGTGGGTGGAGCGGACTTTCGCGAGAGGTCACTTGCCGGCTTTTTCCAGCTCTGCCTTCAGTTCCGGCATGATCTGGAAGAGATCACCTACGAGCCCGTAATCGGCCACCTGGAAGATCGGGGCCTCGGCATCCTTGTTGATCGCGACGATGATCTTGCTGTCTTTCATGCCGGCCAGATGCTGGATGGCGCCAGAAATGCCGACTGCAAAGTAGATCTCCGGTGCGACCACCTTGCCGGTCTGCCCGACTTGATAGTCGTTCGGCATGTAGCCGGCATCCACGGCTGCGCGGCTGGCGCCGACTGCAGCACCGAGTTTGTCGGCGACAGGCTCGATATAGACCTTGAAGTTCTCGCCCGATTGCAGACCGCGACCGCCAGAGACGACGATCTTTGCTGCGGTAAGCTCCGGCCGGTCGGACTTCTGGATCTCCGCCTTCTCGAACGTGGAAAGGCCAACCGGGGCCGGCACAGCGACGTTCTCGATAGCGGTGTTGCCGCCTGCACCTGCGGCCTGGAAAGCCGTGGTGCGGACCGTGATGACCTTCTTCTTGTCGGCCGACTGCACGGTCTGGATGGCATTGCCGGCGTAGATGGGCCGCTCGAACGTGTCAGGCGAAACAACCTTGATGATGTCTGATATCTGCATGACGTCGCACAATGCCGCGACGCGCGGCATGATGTTCTTCCCCGAGGCCGTGGACGGCGCCAGGATCGCATCATAGTTGCCGGCGATGGAGACCACGAGCGCGGTCACCTCCTCGGCAAGCTGGTTGGCCAGATGCGGTGCATCAGCGAGAAGAACCTTGGCGCAGCCTTCGAGCTTGGCAGCCGCTTCCGCGACTGCGCCGCAGCCGGCGCCCGCCACGAGGATATGGACGTCGCCGCCCATCGCCTTTGCAGCGGTAAGGGCCTTTGCCGTGCCGGCACCCAGCGCCTTGTTGTCGTGATCGGCGATGAGAAGAGATGTCATGACAGCGCCCCCGCGTCCTTGAGCTTGCCGATCAGCTCGGCTGCGCTCGCCACCTTGATACCTGCCTTGCGTCCCGGCGGATCGACCGTTTTGAGGACTTTGAGGCGGGGCGCGGGGTCGACGCCGTAGTCGGCTGGCTTCTTGATGTCGAGCGGCTTCTTCTTGGCCTTCATGATGTTCGGAAGCGAAGGATAGCGCGGCTCGTTCAGGCGCAGGTCGGTGGTGATGACTGCGGGCAGCTTGATCTTGAGGGTCTCGAGACCGCCGTCGACCTCGCGCACGACGGTGGCGCTTTCGCCCTCGATCGCGATTTTGGAGGCAAAGGTTGCCTGCGGCCAATTCATGAGGGCCGCCAGCATCTGCCCCGTCTGGTTGCAGTCGTCGTCGATGGCCTGCTTGCCGACGATGGCGAAGGCGGGCTTCTCAGCGTCAATCACGCCCTTGAGAAGCTTGGCGACCGACAGAGGCTCAATGGTTGCACCCTCAGGCGTTTCCACCAGCACGCCACGATCCGCACCCATCGACAGTGCGGTGCGGATGGTTTCCTGGGACTTAGATGGACCGATCGAGACGACGACGATTTCCGTCGCCACTCCCTTTTCTTTCAAGCGAACCGCTTCTTCGACGGCGATTTCGTCAAAGGGGTTCATGCTCATCTTGACGTTGGCGAGTTCTACGCCGCTGCCATCGGATTTCACGCGGATCTTGACGTTGTAGTCGACCACCCGTTTTACGGCGACCAGGACCTTCATTCCCGAGCTTGCTCCATTTGTGGCACGGCGCACCGTGCCAGTCCTTTGGCGGACCGCGTCGTGCGGACACGTACGGTCGTTATCTCGTGCTTGCTTTCGTGCTGTCGAATGCCTTGCGTCCGCCAGTGATCGGTTTGTCTAACTCGTGGCAGCCAACGCAATTCTTCGCAATTGCGAAGGAAGGGTAGGGCTGCGACAGTTGGGTGTCAATTGGGCAACGACTGAGACATTCTGGACAAGCTTTGGGCAGTCCTGCATGTGGCGCATGCGCCTCATCCGGGAACTTCAACGTCCGACAGGGCGAAGCCCCTTGTCGAGCAAGGGGACCCCGGGCCGGCGCAGGAAAACCACGAGTATGGCGCCCGTAACCATGCCGCCGATGTGTGCCCACCAGGCCACCTGGTCGCCGTCGCCCTGCTTGACCCAAACCATCACGAATTGTGTTGCTGCCCAGACTCCGAGGACGAGCGCTGCAGGTATGCGCAGGGGAATGAAACGGAAAGCGAGCACCCAGACGAGAACCCTGGGGTGCAGCAGGAGATAGGCGCCAATGACGCCAGCGACGGCACCGCTGGCACCGATCAGCGGCAGCTTGGAGGCTGGCTGGAAGACGGCATGTGCAAACCCGCCCACGACACCGCACGCGACATAGAATGCGAGGTACCAGGCGTGTCCCAGTGCGTCCTCCACGTTGTCGCCGAACACCCACAGGAACAGCATGTTGGAGAACAGGTGGAAGATGTCGCCGTGCAGGAACATGTAGCTCAGGAGCGTCAGCCCCTCAGGCACCTGAAGCGCATCGAGCGGTCCGCGCGCCGCGCCCCCGACCACGTTCACCTGGAACAGCTCGGTAGGGATGAGCGCAAAGCTCGCTGCATTGGTGGAGCCGGGCTCGACTGTAGTCAGCACGAAGATTGCGATGTTCAGCAGGATTAGTGCTGCCGTCACCCACTGGAAGCGGATGGAGCGCAGCGGATTGTCATCCGATATCGGCATGAAGACCATCTGCACGCCCCCCCCTATTGTGCTGCGCGCGACGGCGCTAACGATTTTGACCCGGTACCCAGAGGACGTCGCGTGCGCCCTTGTCATTGACGTAGCGGCTGGCCACGAAGAGGAGGTCGGAGAGGCGGTTGATGTATTTCAGGGCGGCATCGCTGACCGGCTCGGAGGCGTCTGCTGCGAGTTCCACGATGCCCCTCTCGGCGCGGCGGCATACAGTTCGTGCCACGTGCAAAGCGGCAGCGCCCGCAGTCCCGCCGGGCAACACGAAGGATCGCAGCGGGGCGAGTTCGTCGTTGAGGAGGTCGATTTCAGCTTCGAGGCGGTCGACCTGGGCCTGCGTTATGCGCAGGGCGGGACGGCCGACGGCTTCGCCACGCTCGGGCACGGTGAGATCGGCGCCGAGATCGAAAAGGTCGTTCTGGATGCGCAGAAGCATTGCGTCGACGACCTCGGGATTGCCGGCGAGGTGGATGCGGGCCATGCCAATTGCCGCGTTGGTCTCGTCGACGTTGCCGTAGGCGGTGATGCGCAGGGCGTGTTTGGGAAGGCGTTCGCCGGTCCCGAGCGAGGTGTTACCGGCATCGCCGCCGCGGGTATAGATTTTGTTGAGAACGACCATGTTTGCCTTCGGGTGTGCCCAGCGGGACGTGAAAGCCGCCTGCGGTCGTTAAAGCACGGCTAACGCCCCTCGTGCCAGGGTGCAGCGCCCGTTCAGGCTCACGCCTTGAGGAAATATACCAGCACCATGGCAATGACGACCGCGCCGAACTGCAGCCCCACACGCCAGCGCATCAGTTTCTGGCTCAGGTTCGGGGAGGTGCCGCGCATCATGTTCCAAAGGCCCAGCAGCAGCACCAGAACGACAGCCGCCAGTGCCAGGGGAACGAAGATGTGAATGACTGTGAGCATGCGCATCTCGAAGGGTTGCGAAAGGGTAAGGTCTGCAACTCACCCATGCCATAATTGGCGTGATCTCTCCTAGACAAATATGCGTAATCTTCGTGGGTTGCCCTATCGATTCGGGTCACGACAGCATGCGGCCAATGCGCGCCGCGAAGGCCATGGGAAGCAAGCGTCGGTCATGACGATCATGTCCCGGAGGAAGCCTTCGCAGCAACACCGTTCTTCGCGACGCCCTGCGGTCGGCGGTCGTTTGGTCGTGGCCTTCGCCGTGGCTGCAACATTGTGCCTGCTGCCGGCACCGGCTTCGGCCCAGCAGGGACCTGTCAACCCCGATGAGGCCAAGAAGCGCCTCGAAGCCAACAAGTCGAAGCTCGAGCAGACCCAGCGCATAAAGAAAGAGCTGCAGTCGGACGTCGAGAAGATTTCGGCAGAACGTGAACGCATCAATGCGCGCCTTGTGGAGACCGGCAAGCTCATCCAGCAGAGCGAGGCGCAGCTGACGCTGATCGAAAGCCGGCTGGGAGAACTGGAGACGCAAGAAAATACATTGCGCAGCCAGCTTTCCTCGAAGCACGGCTCCATCTCGGCCCTGCTTGCTGCCCTGCAGCGGATGGGGCGCAATCCGCCGCCGGTCATGGTTACGCAGCGCGAGGATGCCTTGACCATGGTGCGCTCGGCGATGCTGCTGGCATCGGCCTTCCCGGAGCTGCGCAACGAAGCCACGTCGCTGGGCTCGCAATTGGAAGATCTCGTGCGGGTGATGCAGAGCATTCGTTCAGAGGGCGACAAGCTCAAGGCCGAGACGGCACGGCTGGAGGAAGCGCGCACGCGACTGGCGATGCTGCAGGAAAGCAAGCGGCAATCGCAATCCGAGCGTGAGGCCGAACTGGCGCGGATGGGAGCGCTGGCCAACGAAATATCCAAGAACGTCGAGGACCTTAGCCAGCTGATCGGCAATCTCGACCGCGAAGTTGCGAGCCGAACGGGGCTTGGCACCTACGAGCAGGAAATGGCGCAGCGTCCGGCGCCGCAAGCTCCCCCTGCAGCCGCCCCGCCGGCTGCTGCCCAACCCGGCAAGGCCACACCGCAGACAAAAGCCGACAGCAAGGCTCCGGCGGAAGATCCCCGGGTGGTACTTGCGCCGTCTGGCGATCGGGTGGCTATGCTGTCGCCCGGCCGCATCAAGCCGGCGATGCCCTTCGAGCAAGCCAAAGGCTTGGTGCAAATGCCCGCTTTCGGCAAGCGCGTCCTTAATTTTGGCGATAAGACGCAGTATGGGAGCCAGTCGAAGGGCCTTGTTCTTCAAACGCGGCAGGGCGCGCAAGTCGTCTCGCCTTCGGACGGATGGGTCGTCTATGCCGGTGATTTTCGCAGCTACGGCCAGCTCTTGATCATTAATGCCGGTGGCGGATATCATATCCTCCTGGCCGGGTTATCTCAGATCGATGTGCAGCTGGGGCAGTTCGTCCTGACCGGAGAGCCGGTCGGCGTGATGCCCTCGAGCGGGACATCCTCGAAGCCGCAGGACAATGCGCCTGTCCTCTACATCGAATTCCGCAAGGACCAGAAGCCCGTGGATCCGGACCCTTGGTGGGTTCCAGCCTCTCGAAAGGTAAGATGAATGATGCGCATGCCAGAGCAGAGAAAGACGCGTAGATCAGACTACGCTTTCTGGACCTTCGTGTTCTTTGCGGTGATCGCCGCCGGAACCAGCGTGCTCAATGTCACGCGCACATACTCCGCGACTTCGACCAACTCGGAGATCTACAAGCAGCTCGATCTGTTTGGCGACGTGCTGGAGCGCGTGCGAGCCGATTATGTCGACAAGCCCGACGATGCTCAGCTCATCGACAGCGCTATCAACGGCATGCTGGCCGCGCTCGACCCGCATTCGGCCTACCTCAATCCCAAGAATTTCCGCGACATGCAGGTGCAGACCCGCGGTGAGTTCGGTGGCCTCGGCATCGAGGTCACCATGGAGAACGGCATGGTGAAGGTGGTGTCGCCCATCGACGACACGCCGGCCGCGAAAGCCGGGCTGCTCACCAACGACCTCATCACGCACCTCGACGGCGAGCAGATCGTTGGTCTTACGCTTGAGCAGGCGGTCGAGAAGATGCGCGGGCCGGTGAACACGCCCATCACGTTGACGGTGATGCGCAAGGGCAAGGACGAGCCGTTCGAGATCAAAATCGTTCGCGACGTAATCCGCATCAACGCAGTGAAGTCGCGCCAGGAAGGCGAGATCATCTACGCCAAGGTCTCCACCTTCAACGAGCAGACTCATTCCAACCTCGTGAAGCAGGTGGAATCGCTGAAGAAGGGCATGAAGAACGTGAAGGGCTACATCATAGACCTTCGCGGCAATCCCGGCGGTCTTCTCGACCAGGCGATCGCGGTTTCCGATGATTTCCTCGAGAAGGGCGCCATCGTGCTGACGAAGGGCCGGAGCCTGGAGGAGACGCAGCGGGCGAATGCGCGGCCGGGCGATCTCACCGATGGCAAGCCGGTGATCGTGCTGATAAACGGCGGTTCGGCATCTGCGTCCGAGATCGTGGCCGGTGCCCTGCAGGACCACAAGCGTGCAACGATCATCGGCACTCGCTCATTCGGCAAGGGCTCGGTGCAGACCATCATTCCCCTCGGTCCTAACGGTGCCATCCGCCTGACCACGGCGCGCTACTACACACCGTCGGGCCGTTCGATCCAGGCCAAAGGTATCGACCCCGATATCCTCGTCGAGCAGGATCTGCCGCCGGAACTGCAGACGAAGGGGCCGGTTCGCGCTCCCAGCGAGGCCGGGTTGCGGGGCCATCTCAAGGGTGACAACAAGGACGGCAAGGGCGAAGGCGGTGGCTCCTCCGCATACGTGCCGCGCGAGCCGGAGAAGGATACGCAGCTGCAATACGCGCTGAAGATGCTGCGCGGCGAGCCGCTGCCCGAGTTGAAGAAGGCGGACGCGCCTGCAGCACCTGCCACGGATGCCCAGCCCCAGACGCAGGCCCCTGCGGCTGCGCCGGCCGAGCAGCCCAAGCAGTAAGACGTCCAATTTGGAGTGGGAGCGGGCGCTGCGGCGCCCGTTTCTTTTTTTGGGCCTGCGCAAGCGCCGTGCTGCGGGCGTAGAGAGAAGCAGTGTCATTCCGCATCTACTGCTGGGCGGGATGGCGTGGTCGAAAACAGCGCCGATGCTCCAGTCACGAGAGGCACACCATGACGACGTTACTGCCGTATCGCCCATGTGTCGGCATCATGCTGCTGAATGCTGACGGACGCGTATGGATCGGGCGGCGGCCCGATGCCGCCAACGAGCCCGAGGGCAGGGGCTCATGGTGGCAGATGCCGCAGGGCGGGATCGATGAAAGCGAAGAGCCGCGCAGTGCTGCGCTGCGTGAACTCATGGAGGAAACCAGCGTTACCTCCGCCCGCATCATCGCCGAGAGCCAGCGCTGGTACCATTACGATCTGCCGACCGAGCTTCGCCCCAAGGCGTGGGGTGGAAAATACCAGGGCCAGAAGCAGAAGTGGTTCCTGGCGCGCTTCGAGGGGCGGGATGATGAAGTCGTATTGGAGAAGCCGGGGCACAAGCCTGAGTTCGATGTCTGGCGCTGGGCGAGCCTCGATGAACTCGTGCTGTTGATCGTGCCCTTCAAGCGGGACGTCTACCGGCAGGTGGTGGAGGAGTTTCGGCCGCTCGTGATGCCGGCGGCCTGAACAATTGCGCGGGCCGGTCGTTGTAACGCAAAACGGCTGCGCCTCGCGGGCGGGGAAGCCCGCTTTAACGGGATTTCCGATATTGAGGTGACAAGCGCGGGCAAATCACGGCACGCTCGGCAAATCGACTTTGGGTACAGGAGACACTGCCGCCTATGGCGCAGAAGGCGCAAATCGATCTGCCTTACCGGACGTGTGTCGGCATCATGCTGATCAATCGCGCCGGCCTCGTGTGGATCGGCCAGCGCCAGCCGAAATGGGTTGATCGTGCCATCTGGCAGATGCCTCAGGGCGGCTTGCTGCCCAAGGAGACGCCGCGCAAGGCGGCTCTTCGGGAATTGGAAGAGGAAACGGGTGTCACCAGCGTCGACATCATCGCTGAATCCCCCGATTGGCTCACCTACGAGTTGCCGCCCGAACTGATGGGCGTGGCACTGAAGGGGCGATATCGCGGCCAACGCCAGAAGTGGTTCGCGATGCGGTTCACGGGCCCTGACAGCGAGATTCGTATCACCGGAAGGCGCGGGCTGAAGTCCGAGTTCGATGCGTGGCGCTGGGCCTATGCGGGCGAGGCGGTGGACCTCGCAATCGCCTTCAAGCGTCCTCTCTATGCAGAAGTGCAGGCAATGTTCGCGCCGCATTTGGCGGTGGCGGAGCCGCGCGCGGCGAGGGCGCGCAACCGGCATCGGTCCTGGGCGGATCTCCTCTGGCGCCGTGGTGGCGGCAGGGCACGTGCCGCTGGCGCCTGAGGGTTGCCGGAACCGCGCTGCTCCTACTGGCGTTCTCGAAGCCCCGACTACGCATGAAGGGCCTCGTCATGCCTGAACGCACCCTCAAGATCATCAATGGACCAGACAAGCCGGCCCTGCAATGGGCGCTGGCCTATCCTGACCGGGAGCAGGTGCACTTTCGCCTCGAGAACGACGGCGTCGACGCGCAGATCCTGCGCATGGACGAGCTTCCTGACGGATTGAGTTTCACCATCGAGGGCGTGGTCAAGTCGGGAACGCTGCAGGGGAGTTCCTTCCGGGGCGCATACAGCGTGGAAACGCGCAGCGGATCGCTCTCGCTCCCAGCCCCCTGACTTTCAAGCTCGATATACAGCTGCTGCTGCAGTTGCGAACCTGCCTTGGCCGTTGTTGACGCTGATCAACGCCGGAAGCTTCGCGCACGGAAAGATTAGAGTGATCTTTCCCGCGGAGGAAATCATGGCGGTTGCAGCAACTGGTGCAGGTCAGTCAGCGCCGGCAAGTTCGCAAGGTGTAGCGTCCTATATAGGTCTCGGTGCTGCCGTTCTTGCCCTTGCCATCATCCTGGCACTGCCGCCCGTTGCCGGACTGCCGATCGCAGGACAGCGCATGCTGGCGGTGCTGGCCTTCGCCGTGATCATCTGGATCACCGAAGCGCTCGACTATGCGGTCAGTGCGGTGGTGATAGCGGGGCTGATGGCCGTGCTGCTAGGGCTGTCGCCATCGGTCTCGAATCCCAAAGCACTCTTGGGGACCGCGGCAGGGCTGACCGCTGCCATGAGTGGTTTTTCCAACACCGCGCTGACGCTGGTGGCGGCGGCACTGTTTCTCTCGGCCGCCATGACCATAAACGGCCTAGATCGGCGGATCGCGCTCGTGATCCTTTCGGGTGTGGGGGCAAAAACCAGCCGCATCGTCATCGGAAGCATCGTCGTGTCGACAGTGCTCGCCTTTATCGTACCCAGCGCCACAGCGCGCGCTGCCGCCGTCATTCCGATCATGATGGGCATCGTGCTGGCGTTCGGCGCGGACAAGCGTAGCCGCTTTGCAGCCCTGCTCATGATCACGACCGTGCAGGCGGTGAGCATCTGGAACATCGGCATCAAGACCGCTGCCGCACAGAACATGGTGGCCATCGGCTTCATCCAGAAGACGCTGGGGCAGGATGTGACCTGGCTCAGCTGGTTCATTGCAGCTGCGCCATTCTCCATCGCCATGTCGATCGCGCTTTATGCTGTCATGATGATGATGATGCCGCCCGAGACAGACGAGATGCCAGGTGGCAAGGCCTCGATCGCGGATGCGCTCCAGAAACTCGGCCCCATCACGGGCAGGGAACTGCGGCTGCTCGCGGTCTCGCTGACCCTGCTTGCCGTCTGGGCTACCGAGGGCGTGCTGCACAAGTTCGACAGCTCAACGACAACGATCATCGCGGTGGGTCTGCTTTTCCTGCCGCTGGTCGGCGTGATGACGTGGAAGCAGGCCAACCCCCTCATCCCGTGGGGCACGGTGGTTTTGTTCGGCGTCGGCATCAGTCTCGGAACGGCACTGCTGCAGACGCAGGCGGCAGCGTGGCTGGCCAACCTGATCGTCAGCGGTTTTGGCCTCAATCAACTGGGCCCATTGAGCGTGCTGGCCGTGATGGCCGCGTTCCTGATCATCATTCACTTGGGATTTGCGAGTGCGACGGCGCTTGCCTCCGCACTCATTCCCATCGTCATCGCGGTGTTACAGAAGATGCCCGCGGGGTCGGTGAACGTCATTGGAATGACGCTCATTCTGCAATTCGTCGTGAGCATGGGCTTCATCTTGCCGGTGAACTCGCCACAGGGGATGGTTGCCTACGGCACCGACACCTTCGCGGCACGCGATTTCGTCCGCACCGGCTTGGTCTTGACCATCATTGCCTACGTTCTGGTGCTGATCTTCTCCGCAACGTACTGGAAGTGGCTCGGCTTCGTGTAGACGGGCCGAGGCAAGTTTCACGAGCATCTTCCAGGTGCCTGATTGAGTCTCGTCTACGCTTTCGATGGGCGCGTCGGCGCTTCCATCACTGCCCTGGGCTGGGCCCGGGTATTTGCGAGCTGTTCGAGCCTGCTGCGCATGACATCGGGCAGATCGTCGCGCAGGATATCGCCGTTTGCGCGACGGAGACCGGCTCCGAGGCAGAGCATGTAGTGAAGCTCGGGATGTTTGTTCTGGATCCGCATCACGCGACGTGGCGCTGTTGTGTGAATTGACCGCAATGACGAAACCAGAAGGTGTGAGTTTCGTTCCTTCGCTTCTGCAAAATGCCGGCGCAATTTACAATAATATGAATGGTTTGGCAGTTGAATCACTCCCCAAACGCGATGGGTCGGAAGAGGTGGGCGCAACGTTGCCGCGAACGCGAGCGGAACAGTAAAACATCGGTAGGGCAATAAACGGCTGGATAACCACCGGCAAAGCTTCGGCTTTCTGTGACTTTCGCGATGGTGCCGGCATCGATATGCTGCCACAAATATCAGTGCATTTCTCGAAAAACGGTAATATGATTTCCATTGGCAGGGACAGATGCGAAGCGGCGGCAGCGCCATCGCGGGTTCGTCTCGGCGATGGGCAGGGAAGCGAAAGCTTCGTCGTGGAGACTGCGATGTCCAACTCAATTCCTTTTCCGAAAAAGCCGTTGCCGCCCCTTGCACTGATCGAGGAAGATCAAGTGACGCTGGGCCGCCTGAAGCAGATCCTGGACGCTGCCTTCATCGATTCTGAAATCGATGCAGAGGGCGAGTTGTTCATCAGCCAGGGGCTGGATTTTCCGATCTGGGTCGCTCTCGAGCCGGACAGGAAGTCGCTGAACATCTATACCTGCGTCGGAATGCGCAAATCAGATGCCGAGGCGCTGGAGGCCGTCAATCAGCTCAACCAGCGATTGATCATCGCGCAGTTCCACGTGAAGGACCGGGCGCTGTGGGCCAATCATTGGATGTCGATCGACACTGGGCTTCTCTCACGCCAGTTCGTTCTGACCCTGCGGCGCTTCGCGACCATCTTCCAGCAGGCCATGGAGGACAAATGCGCAGCGGGATTGTTTGCCGAATTGGAGTGATCGCCTCGTTCGGCTCAGGGCTCTTACTGCTCGGATAGGAACGCTGGAAGTGCGACCTCTTTTTCGCCCACTGCCTCGCGCTCGTCGAAGACGAAGCATTTGCCGTGCCACAAGCTGTCTTCTGCCGGCACGCGGGCGAGATAGTTCAGGATGCCGCCCTTGAGGTGGTAGACCTCCTCGAAGCCCTTGTGCATGAGGTAGGCGGACGCCTTTTCGCAGCGGATGCCACCCGTGCAGAACATGGCGACCTTGCGGTTGCGCTTCGGGTCGAGGTTCTGGTCCACGAAGTGTGGGAATTCACCAAAGGATCGCGTGCGGGGATCGACAGCCCTCGCGAACGTGCCTTCCGCCACTTCGTAGGCGTTGCGCGTGTCGAGGACGATGACCTCCGGGTCTGAGATCAAGGCGTTCCAGTCTTCCGGCGACACGTACTGCCCGACTTGCGCGGAAGGATCAGCCTCCGGCACGCGCAACGTGATGATCTCCTTCTTCACTTTCACCTTAAGGCGCTTGAAGGGGTGCAGCTCGCTTTGGGCCTGCTTGGTCTCGAGGTCTGCGAAGCGGGCGTCGGATCGCAGCATGGCCAGGAATTGCGCCATGGCGTCGGGAAGAGCCGAGACCGTACCGTTTATGCCTTCCGAAGCGATGAGCAGGGTGCCCCGCATTTCGCTTGCCCGCATATGCGCGAACAGTTGGTCGCGCAGCGCCTGTGGCTCGGCGATGAACACGAACTTATAGAACGCTGCAATCAAGACTGGCATTTCTGGAAGAGCCTTCCCGTTGTCTCGCCTCGGTGCCTTGCGGCGCCGAACGCCCCTCATCTGCCCAAAAACTCGCCAGTCGTCAAAGCGCTTGCCCAACCCTCTCGCTCGCACCGTCGTCGCAGCAATTCCGCCATGGACAAGAGGCGCCAGACGGGGCATGTGCGGGCGTGCCTCATTCTCCGAGGAAGCTCGGTCCCACAATGGATTTCCCATGAGCAATCTGAAGGTCACGGCCGGCCAATATCAATTCAAGGCGCGCCTCGAGACGAAGCTCGCGCCGAAAACCTGCGCTGCGTTCGCAAAGCTGCTGCCGTTCAAGAACAAGATCATCCACGTGCGCTGGAGCGGCGAGGGCGTATGGATCCCTTTCGGGGACCAGCACTTCGACGTGGGTTACGAGAACAACACCAGCTATCCCGCGCCGGGCCAGTTCATTCTCTATCCTGGCGGTGTGAGCGAGGCGGAGATCCTTCTCGCCTACGGCGGGGTGTGCTTTGCGAGCAAGGTCGGGCAGCTCTCGGGCAACCACTTCATGACCCTCACCAGCGGGCTCGACGATCTCTATGATCTGGGCCGTACGGTGCTATGGAAAGGCGCGCAGAAGATCCTGATCGAGGAGGCCTGAGGGCTTTGCGCCCGCGACCTTCACAAACAGAGAAATCGCAACGAGAGCAGAAGAGGAAACGACATGGACAAGGCGCTGCGTGACAAAGGCCTCGCAAATCGCAAAGCGGTTCTGGGCGAAGACTACGTGAACAAGAACCTGTCTACGGCGGACAGCTTCAACGGCCCGTTCCAGGAGATCCTGAACGAGTACTGCTGGGGCATGATCTGGGGCGACGACAGGTTGCCCTGGAAGACGCGCTCGATTATGAACCTGTGCATTCTCGCCTGCACCAACCGGATGCACGAGTGGGAGCTTCACCTCAAGGGCGCGCTCACCAACGGGCTGTCCAAGGACGAGATCCAGGCCGTCATTCATCACATCTCGATCTACGCCGGCGTTCCGGTGGGCGTGGAATGCTTCCGCATCGCGCGGAAGGTTTTTGCGGAGATGGGGAAGTAGGGTTTCGCCGAGGCCCAGTGTCAGACCCGCTATCTGGCCAGGCAGGACTGCATGTCCCGCGCCAGCTTGCGTAAGAGTTCTGCATAAAGGCCAGGGCCGGGATCGAGGGAAAGCCCTTCCGCATCGAGCACCGCTGATCGCATCGGCGTTCCCTCGGTTATGGTCGCAAGGAGCCGCGCATCGGACTGCGGCTCTCCGAAGACGCACAGTGCATTGAGGCTGGCGGCCTGTCGGCGCAGATCTGACAGGCGCTTGCCGCTCGCAGGGACATCCGGGCTGATGAGGATCGATCCCACGGCTTTAAGCCCGTAGCGGTGTTCGAAGTACTGGATCGCGTCGTGGTAGACGGCGAATGGCTTGTCCTTGATGGAACGCGTGGTCGCTTCCAGCTCCTTATCGAGTGCGGCGAGCATCGCTTGCGCGTTCGCGGCATTGCGCTGAATCTGCGACGCAAAAGGCGGAAAACGCTTCGAAAGGACCTGCGCCAGGCGCTGGACAAGCTTCACACCGTTCTCGGGATCGAGCCAGACGTGGGCATCGGTCCCCGCCTCGTCGCCCTTATGTCCGTCTCGATGCTCTTCGTGGGAATGCTCCTCGAATGCTGCGTTCTGGCGGCGGGGAAGCAGCAGAAGATCCGGCGTATCCATGAGCGTCACGACCGCCACGGAGCCTGGAAGAGAGGCGACGAGTTTGGCCGTAAAGGGCTCAACGCCCTCCCCGATGCGAATGAACACGTCCGCCTCGTGAAGGACGCGCGTTTCGGAGGGCTTCAACGTGTAGGTGTGGGGCGAGTTCGATCCCTTCACCAGAAGCTCGGGCACGGCGACGCCGTCCAAGACCAGGGCCGCAAGAGAGTGAATCGGCTTGATGGAGACGACGACGCGGGGAGGTTCCGCATGGGCGATTGTCACGACGCCGAGCCACGCGGCAATCGCCAGCCACAGTTTGCCCGCCTTCATATCGCCCTCATCGCTACAAATGCTATGTTATAGCATAGCGAGATTGGCCGAACAGCAGTAGCGTCCCTCTCTCCCGGCGGCTTAGAAGCGCGTCGTGGAGGAGCGACGGAATGCCCTGCCCTCGGGTGACATTGTCTCGCCCATCTTCACGCTGTATTGCCGTGCTGCAGCGGGAAGGCGCAAGTGCAAGAGAGGTTTCCATGAACTCCCGGTTCCAAAATCTCGGCCTTGCCGTTGCAGGCGCCTGCGCAGCCCTCGCCGTCGGCATGACACCGGCCCTGGCGCACCCGCACGTGTTCATCGAGGCCCGCACAACGGTTCTCTACGACAAGGGCAGCTTCGGCGGCCTGGAGCACCGGTGGACGTTCGACGAGTTCTATACGGCCACCGCGATCGAGGGGCTGGATGCCAACAAGGACGGCGTCTATGACCGTAACGAGTTGGCGGAGCTTGCGAAAGTCAACATCGAGGGGCTCAAAGAGTTTGCCTATTTCACGTTTCCGGCCGTGGCTGGGAAAGAGGTCAAGCTTGCGGACGTGAAAGATTACTACCTCGAGCACAAGGAGGGCGCCTTGACCCTCGTGTTCACGGTGCCGTTCGCGCAGCCGGTGCCGGCCGATGCGAAGGATTTCAAGTTCAGCGTGGCCGATCCGACCTTCTTCATTGGTTTCGACTGGGCCAAGACGGATGCGGTCAAGATGAGCGACAATGCACCCAAGAATTGCAAGCTAACCGTGGGGTCGGAGGAAACGGCTGACAAGGACAAGCCCGATACGAGCGAAGAGGCACAGCTCAGAGGGGCTTTCGCGCAGCAGTTCGGTGGCGGGATGGTAAGCGCAGATCGGACGGTGAGCGCGATCTGCCCGAAATGATCCGGCGGGTCCGGTCTCTCCAGTTAACCCTTTATTAAGGCTGCGTTTCTCAGCCGTTTGCCGGCGCCGTACGGTTGCCCCCGCAAGACCTTGATGGCTTGAGGGTAGCGATGGCGCGTATCGGCTTCTGGCTCTTCATGTTGGTGGTTCTGGCCACGTTTGCGGGTCGGGACCGGTTGTCCGCCGGTTTCGACGGCAATGCCAAGGTGCGGCCATCGCCTGTCGAACTGATCGTGTTCGAGCATCCCGACTGCCAGTTCTGCCGCGTCTTCCGGCGCGATGTGCTGCCGCGCTACCAGGAGGCGCCCACGGCAAACCGCGCCCCGATCCGCTTCATCGACATCGAGCGTACCGAGACGGCGAGCTTGCGACTTCGCGGTGGCATCCACGTTGTGCCGACGTTCGTGCTGATGGAGGATGGCCGCGAGGTCGACCGCATAGTCGGTTATTGGGCGCCAGAGAATTTCTTCAAGATGCTCAGCTACATGCTGGCGCGAACGAGCGAGGCCGTCGCGAACTGAGGCGGCGCCAGACCCGCATGGCAATCATTCGGATTGCCGGTCACCACTTGCCCGTGTTGGGCATGGATTTCCAGGGCTCCGCGACCGGGAGGGAATTGCCCTTCTGCAGAAGCTCGATGGAGATGTTGTCGGGCGAGCGAATGAAGGCCATGCGACCGTCCCGCGGCGGCCGGTTGATGGTGACGCCACCCTTCATGAGGCTGGCGCAGGTCTCGTAGATGTTGTCGACCTCGAACGCGAGATGGCCGAAATTTCGGCCTTCGCCATAGACTTCCGGGTCCCAGTTATAGGTCAACTCGACAAGCGGTGCGCGCTCGGCCAGCGCCTGCTTCTTGTCGTCGGGCGCGGCGAGAAAGATGAGCGTGAAGCGTCCGGCCTCGTTCTCCACCCGACGGACTTCCTCCATGCCCAGCTTGCCGCAATAGAAGTCGAGGCTCTTGGCGACATCGGTGACCCGGACCATCGTGTGCAGATACTTCATGGGCATAGCGGCTCTCCTTCGAAGTTGGCATGGACGTTGGTGAAGAGGTGAGCCGATGACGTCGGGAACGCAAGTGCGAATCGAAAGCAAGTCTGCTGTTCCGCTCGTCCCCACTTTTCCGCAGGTTATTCCTGGCCCTGCGTTGTGCGGAGGCGCTGTCGAGGTCACGTACAGGGTTTGATGAAGGCGATGCAAACGGGCCATTCGATTCGCGCAGTCAAGGATGATCTATCGGCAGTTTCGATATTATCCACAACGTCGATTGCTTTTTCCAGTTTATCCCATCCAACCCACAGCGCTAAATGCACAGGGAACGCCGCAATCGGCGATTTCTCCATTTAATTTGTCTAATTATTTCAATGGCATGCTATAAATTCTGAATTTTCCGGATGAGTATCTGCCGTATTTTTTGCGTGAAGATGTCCAAAAATCCGCTGGCCTAAGGAAACCGCATCAGTTTATGAGTCGAGCACGTTCCGAGGTGGAGCGGCCTTGCGAGGGCAAAATGCAAGGCGTCGCGCATCCTGGGACATGTGTTCAACTGTAGCGGGGGTAATGTTACATGGGGGAAGACAGCAACAAGATTCCTCCGGAATTTCCGGGAAATCATGCTGATCTGGCTGCCGCAGCCAACGAGCCTGGCGTCGAAGTCTTCGAAATTGCCGGCTCAATCAAGTGGTTCGACGTCTCCAAAGGTTACGGCTTCATCGTGCCGGACAACGGCTTGGCGGATGTCCTTCTGCACGTGACCTGCCTCCGCGCCGGCGGCTACCAGACGGCCTACGAGGGCGCCAGGGTGCACTGCCAGGTGTTGAAGCGGCCGAGGGGCTTGCAAGCCTTCCGCGTCCTCAGTATGGACGAGAGCACGGCGATCCATCCCTCGCAGCTGCCCCAACGCACACACGTGCAGGTGGTGCCGGAGAGCGATTGGGAGCGGGCGCAGGTCAAGTGGTTCAACCGGGTTCGCGGATTTGGCTTCCTCACGCGTGGCGAGGGCACTCCTGACATCTTCATTCACATGGAGACGCTGCGCCGCTTCGGCTTTACGGAGCTGCGTCCCGATCAGATCGTCCAGGTGCGCTGGGGACATGGGTCCAAGGGCTGTATGGCTGCTGAGCTTCGTCCTGACGGGCCGCCGCCGGGCCTGCCGCCCAAGCACTGACGGCTTGGATCTTAAGTCTGCATCCTATAGCAGGGCTGCCCCAAGGGCGGCCCTGTTTGTCTTTCTGTTCGCCGCGCTAGTATGCGGCATGAGCTTTCTCCACCCTGCGTTCGCCCTGCGGCGTGAGCCTATGACGCTCGTCATGAAGACGGGTGAGAAGCAGATCAGCGTCGAGATCACAGAGAGCAACGAGGAGAAGGCGAAGGGGCTGATGTTCCGCACCAGCCTGCCCGACGACCAGGGCATGCTCTTCTTCTACGACACGCCGCAAGACATCACGATGTGGATGCGGAACACCTACATTCCGCTCGACATGGTGTTCATCAAGGCGGATGGCGTGATCCATCGCATTGAGGCGCGTACAGAGCCGCTTTCCGAAAGCATCATCTCTTCGCAGGGCAATGTCGTTGCCTGTCTGGAACTTGCCGGTGGAGCGGCCGAGCGCATGGGCCTCAAGCCGGGCGACATCGTGCGCCACAAGCTCTTCAAGAACGCCAAGTAGGCAGCACTCAGCAAGCGCCCTCAGGGCCAGTGCACCACGGGCGGCAGCGACGACAGGATCGAGGCGACGTTTCCACCCGTCTTCAGTCCGAACACCGTGCCGCGGTCGTACAGCAGGTTGAACTCGACATAGCGACCGCGCCGCACCAGCTGCTCCTCGCGCTCCGCGGCCGTCCACGCTTTCGCGAAGTTGTTCCGCACCACGGCAGGGTAGGCTTCCAGGAAGGCACGGCCGACGTCCTTTGTGAAGGCGAAAGCGGCATCCCAACCGCCCTGCACTGGTGTCGGAGTGAGGTAATCGTAGAAGATGCCGCCGACGCCCCGCATCTCCTTGCGGTGGGGCAGGTAGAAGTATTCATCGCACCAGGCCTTGTAGCGGGCGTAGTCGGCGATCGAATGTGGCGCGCACGCGTGCTCGAAAGCCGCGTGAAACAGCTTCGTATCCGGGTCTTCCTGCGTGCGTCGTGCGTCCAGCACGGGCGTGAGATCCCCACCACCGCCGAACCACCATTTGGAGGTGACGACGAAGCGCGTGTTCATGTGGGCAGTGGGCACGTTGGGGTTGGTGGGATGCGCGATGAGCGACACGCCCGAGGCCCAGAATCGCGGGTCTTCCTCTGCGCCCGGAATCTGCTTGCGGAACTCCGGCGCGAACTCGCCGTAGACGGTGGACGTGTGAATGCCAGCCTTCTCGAACAGCCGCCCCTTGATGATGCTCATGGTGCCACCACCGCCGGCCGCGCCGCTATGGTCCTTCCTCTCCCACGGCGTGCGGACAAAGCGGCCCGGTGCGCCAGCCTGACCGGGCAGGGTGGGGGCTTCGTCCTCGAGCTTCTCGAAGGCAGCGCAAAGGTCGTCGCGCAAGGCCTCGAACCAGGTCTTCGCGGCCGTCTTGCAAGTCTCAAGCTCGATCTCGGGCATAGTCCTCGTTCCTTGCCGGCGGGCCGAGGGTGGACCGCCACAGCCAGTCTGTGCCATGCTGCGCCGCCGGACGCGTTTCCTGCCGCCTCGCTGCGCAAAGTGCAGTGCAGGCTTCGTCGCCGCCCATCCGACCTCAGGCTCAATCTCCGGTTCGATTACTTCATCTGCGCGGCCTCGGCCAGCGCCGGCATCATGCGGACGGCTTCGCCGCAGCAATCAGGATAGTCTCATGTTCCGCTGGTTCGAAACGCGCATCGACCCCTTTCCAACCGATCAGGTGGAGCAGCCCCCCGACAAGCTGGTTGCCTTCTTCTGGTACTACCTGAGGCCCGTGTGGTGGGCATTCGCCCTGCTGACGGTGACAACGCTGCTTCTGGCTGGCCTCGAGGTGCTTGTACTGGCGTTCGTCGGGCAGGTCGTCGACATGATGAAGGGGGCGGCGGACCCGCGCGCGTTTTTCACTGACCATGCCGCCCAGCTGATCGGCATGACGGTGGTGACGCTGGTGCTGCGGCCGCTCTTGTCCATGCTGGCCGACCTCTTCAAGCAGCAGATGATCATGGGGCCGGTGAACATTCGCACGCGCTGGCTGGCGCATCGCTATGTGCTGCGCCAGAGCCTCGGCTACTTCCAGAACGATTTCGCGGGGCGGGTGGCGACGCGCGTGATCCAGGTGGGCCCCGCGGTGCGGGACGTCGCGGCCAACCTTTGCGACATCGTGGTCTGGGTGGCGGTGCACTGGATCGGTGCCTTCATTCTCTTCCTCGCGGCAGACTGGCGGCTCGGCATCCCGCTCACGGTGTGGCTGCTCGGCTATATCGCGGCGCTCTTCTATTTCGTGCCGCGCATCGAGCGCCTGTCGCACGCGATGTCCGACGCACGATCCATGCTGACGGGCCGGATCGTCGACAGCTACACCAACATCGCCACCGTCAAGCTTTTCGCGCACACCGAGCGCGAGGATGCATTCGCCCGCGGCGCCTTCGACGAGTTCCTGCAGCGATACAAGGCGCAGTTGCGGCTAAATACCTACATGGAAGCATCCCTGTGGCTGCTCAACGGCCTCGTGCTCGTCGTGACGACGGGGCTCGCAATCTGGCTCTGGAGCGTCAATCTCGTGTCGATCGGGGCTATCGCGGTGGTCACGGGCCTCATCATCCGGCTGATGAACATGTCCGGCTGGTTCATGTGGACGCTGGCCGGAATCTTCGACAACGTCGGCGTGGTCCAGGAAAGCATGCAGACCATCGCGCGGCCGTTGCAGATCGTCGATCATCCGGTGGCGAAACCGCTTGTCGTGAGCAAGGGCGCGATCACGTTCGACGAAATCGACTTCCGCTATGCACCGCCGCAACCGAGCGAGCGGGGAAGGTTTGGCCGCGAGGGGGGTGATGTGGTTGCCTTGAGCGGCGGCATCAGTGCGCCGCGGCGCACAGTCATCAGCAACCTTTCGCTTGCGATCGCGCCAGGCGAGAAGGTGGGGCTCGTGGGCAGGTCGGGAGCCGGCAAGTCCACGCTGATCAATCTGCTTCTGCGCTTCTACGATCTGGAAAGCGGGCGCATCCTCATCGACGGGCAGGACATTGCGCAGGTCACACAAGACAGCCTAAGGGCGCAGATCGGTGTCGTCACGCAGGACACCTCGCTGCTTCACCGCTCGGTTACGGACAACATTCTCTACGGCCGGCCCGATGCCAGCATGGACGATGTGATCCAGGCGGCCAAGATGGCGCAGGCGCACGAGTTCATCGAGGGGCTGGAGGATGCGCGCGGCCGCAGGGGTTATGAGGCGCACGTGGGCGAGCGCGGGGTTAAGCTGTCGGGCGGCCAGCGGCAACGCATCGCCATTGCGCGCGTGCTCCTGAAGAATGCGCCGATCCTCGTTCTCGACGAAGCGACCAGCGCGCTCGACAGCGAGGCGGAGCAGGCTATTCAGGAGCAGCTCAATAATCTCATGACGGGCAAGACGGTGATTGCCATCGCACATCGGCTTTCGACGATCGCGGCCATGGACCGCCTCGTGATCCTCGATCAGGGTCGCGTGGTCGAGGACGGCTCGCATCGCGAATTGATCGACAAGGGCGGCATCTATGCGGAGCTGTGGGCGCGCCAGTCCGGCGGTTTCATCGCGAAGGAGGCCGCCGAATAACAGCCTCGCGGCACCCTTGAATGGCTGCGGGGGCTACGCAATATTCCAACTCGTTCCTCGACAGCACGTTCAAGCGTTCAGGCAGGCAAGAGCATGTCTCGTTTCAAGCGCATCGTCATCCTCACCGGCGCTGGCATCTCGGCGGAGTCGGGCATCGCGACCTTTCGCGACAAGGATGGGCTTTGGTCCAAGGTGGACTACCGGGACGTCGCCACGCCGCAAGGTTTTGCGCGCGATCCCGAGCGGGTGCTCGCCTTCTACAACATGCGCCGGCGCAAGAGTTCGGAGGCGAAGCCCAACGCAGCGCACTTCGCGTTGGCGCGGCTCGAACAGGAACATGCCTCTCGCAACGGCGGCCACGTGCTGGTCGTGACGCAGAACGTGGATTCTCTGCACGAAGCGGCGGGAACCAAGAACCTGCTCCATATGCATGGCCTGCATCGGCAGGCGCTGTGCAATCATTGTGGTGCGCGGCATCCGTGGGGGCTCGATGCGCCGGATCTCTCGATGACGCTTGCCTGCCCGGCCTGCGAGCGCACCGGGGGGCTGCGGCCCGACGTCGTGTGGTTCGGGGAGATGCCGTATCACATGGAGGAAATCGGGGAGGCGCTGGCGCGCGCCGACCTCTTCATTTCCATCGGCACCAGCGGCAACGTCTATCCCGCGGCGGGGTTCGTGGCGGAGGCAAGGGGGAACGGCGCACACACGATCGAGCTCAATCTCGAACCATCGGAGGGAGCCTCCATGTTCCATGAGGCGCGCCACGGCAAGGCGACAGAGGTCGTGCCGGCTTATGTCGAGGAGATTCTGAGCGGCGGCGCCTGAAAGGGCGTTGCCGACCTCCCCTTAGGTTAAGTTTGACAAGGATCAATAAGCCTGGGCGACGCCGCGGCGTTTTTCTGGTCCGTATCGGACGAGAAGCACTTTCACATCAGTGTGGCAGGCCCGCCAGCCATCGGCTGTCCCGCAGGGCAGGTCGCCTGTGCAGGCGCTTGTCGAGCAGGGTGCGTGCCTCCTGCACCTGTCCCGACTGCATCAGCGCGACGAGCAAGGTGTCTTCGACGATGTCGCGCTGCGCATGACTTCCACCGATGCGGACGACGTCGGCGGCGACCGGCTTGAGAAGGCTCGCACATTCGGCGTAGTCACGGGCGGCGAAAGCCTGCGCCGCGCGGCAGATGGCGAGCACGACCGGCCCCGGGGGTAACTTTCCGGATGCGAGGCGCGCATCAAGCTCGCGCAGGCGGCTGGCAAAGGCATCGCGATTGCCGGTGGCGGCGGCGGCCATCGCCACGTGCACATCCGCGAACGCGACGCCCGCCTGCGGAAACAGCTGCAGGGCATCGCGTGCGACGTCGTCCCACAGGGCCGGATCCACGGTGTGGCCGCATACCCAGATCCGCCACAACAACGAAGCACGGTCCGTTACGGCGTTGAGCGGAGCTGCCGTGGAGACCTCGCGCGCAATCGCGCGCTTGTAGATGTCGAGTGCCCGTGCGGCATCCTCTTTCTCGAGGGCGAGGAGGGCCTGGTGCCAGGCAATGTGGCCGTGCAGGATGCCCTTGCGGTCGTATCCGGGCAGCCAGCCATCGATGAAATGGTCGGCGTCCTCGAGCGATCCATCCTCGTACATGGCATGGGCGAGGGCGTGAGCCGCATTTGCGTTCTCGCGCCGGAGGTCGAGGCCTTTCTGCGTGAGATGGCGGCCGGCGCCAACGGCACCGTTCTCCGTGTGCGACCAGCCCAGATAGGTGAGGAACCACCAGTCCTCACCGTAGTGCCGCGCGTGCCGCTCGCACAGGTCGACGCGGGCCTGGTCGTGGTTCGCAATGCCGGAGAAGGCGTACAGCCCGAACGCGCCCAGCGGGAGGGACAGGATCACGGCATCGCGCGGCCAGTTTTCCAGGTGGGCGAGCGACGCTTCGAGCGACTTTGCAGGCTGCCCTTCGATGCCGACTGCAATCGCCTCGATGTGCGACCTCTCGCGGTCGGTGCCGTTGCTTGCGCCAAGCTGCCGTGCCAGGGCGGCCTTCTGGCGGGCGAGTGGCGCCTCCGCGTAGGCGAAGTGCATGCGCGCGCGGGCGATCAGCGCAAGAGCGAACGAGGGGTCGTGCTGCAAGGCCTCGTCGAAGCACTCTGCCGCGCCCGGCCATGCGGCGAGCATCAAGTCATGTCCGCGCCGGTAGGCCTCCGCAGCCCGATGCGAGTTGGTTGATAACTCCAAGCCGTACCGGTCCTCGAAGGCCATGGTCCCACTCCTAGGTTAATTGGCGAGCAGCTTCCCGATGCGGCTGACAGCTTCGCGAATATTGTCGATGGAATTCGCGTATGAGAAGCGAATGTAGCCTTCGCCGTGAATGCCGAAGCTGGTGCCGGCCACCGTTGCGACGCCGGCCTCCTCCAGCATCTTGTTCTGCAGCTCGCGTGCGGTGAAACCAGTGCCGGAAATATTAGGGAAGGCATAGAAGGCGCCAGCCGGGTCGAGACAACGGAAACCCGGCAGCGCATTGAGAAGCGGCACGATTGCGCGGCGGCGTTCGTCGAATGCGGCCACCATCTTCATTGCCTCGTCCTGCGGGCCCTCGAGCGCGGCAATGCCTGCGAACTGCGTTGGGGCGTTGACGCAGCTGTGCGAGTTCACGCAGAGGCGCACGACGTGCTCGACGAGCTGCTTTGGCCAGACGGAGAAGCCCAGCCGCCAGCCAGTCATGGCGTAGGTCTTCGACCAACCATCGAGGATGATGAGCTGATCCCGGATCTCGGGATACTTCAGCAGGCTTTCGTGCTTGCGCCCGCCGTAGAGCATCTGCGAGTAGATCTCGTCGGACATCAGTGCGACGCTCGGGTGCTTCACAAGGCCTGCAACAAGCTTCTTCACCTCGGCCTCGGACACGGCGCCGCCGCAAGGATTGTTCGGGCTGTTGATGATGATGAGACGCGTCTTTGGCGTGATCTGGGACAGCACTTGCTCGGCCGTGAAGGCAAAGCCGTTCTCTTCCTTGAGTGCGATGGGAACGGGGGTGGCGCCCGTATACTGGATCATCGACCGATAGATCGGAAAACCCGGATCGGGATACATGATCTCCGCGCCCGGCTCGCCGAACATCAGAACGGCAAAGAACATGGTGGGCTTGCCGCCGGGCATGATCACCACCGTATCGGGATGCACCTCGACGCCGTGGCGGCGCTTGAGATCGGCGCACACGGCCTCGCGCAGCGGCAGGATGCCCTGGGCAGGCGTATAGCCATGCTGGCCGTCCCGCAGCGCCTTGATCGCCGCCTCGACGATGTGTTGCGGCGTCTTGAAGTCCGGCTGGCCGATGCCGAGGTTGATGATGTCGCGCCCTTCGCGCTTGAGCGCGTCGGCGCGCGCCAGCACCTCGAACGCGGTTTCCGTTCCGAGGCGGGCCAAGTTTGGCACCAGTTTCAACATTGCAGTTTCCCCCAACGTGGCTCTCTCGCGCTCCGGGCGAGAGAATGTTTCATGCTTTTGTCTTGGGCTTCGCCTTGCCTTCGTCGCGCATGCCGTAGGTGTGTTCCGGCGCCGGGAAGGTGCGGGCGCGCACCTCAGAGGCGTAAGCTGCGATCGCATCCCGGATGACCTCGCCGACGCGGCCGAATTCCTTTACGAATTTCGGCACGCGTGGCGACAGGCCGAGCATGTCCTCCATGACGAGGATCTGTCCGTCACAGCCGGCGGAAGCGCCAATGCCGATGGTGGGGATGGGGATGGCAGCGGTGATCTTGCGCGCAAGCTCCTCGGCCATGGCTTCGAGCACGATGGCGAACGCGCCGGCCTCCGAGACGAGGCGGGCGTCCTCTTCAATGGCGGCCCACTCATCCTTGACGCGGCCTTGCGTCTTGAAGCCGCCCAGCACGTTGATCGATTGCGGCGTGAGCCCGATGTGGGCCATGACAGGAATGCCGCGTTCCACCAGGAAGCGGATGGTCTCGGCCATGCGGCGGCCGCCTTCGAGCTTCACGGCGCCACAGCCCGTTTCCTTCATGATACGGGCGGCATTGCGGAAGGCGACGGCGGGGCTCTCCTCATAGGAGCCGAACGGCATGTCCACCACGACGAGGGCGCGCTTTGCCCCTCTTGCCACGGCCCTGCCATGCATGATCATGAGCTCTAGCGGCACGGGCACGGTGCTCTCGTAGCCGTGCATCACCATGCCCAGGCTGTCGCCCACGAGAAGGAAGTCCACGAAGGGGTCGGCGATCGCAGCGGTGTGGGCGTGGTAGGACGTGAGGGACACGATCGGGTCGTGGCCCTTCCGTGCCGTGATCTCCGGTGCCGTGATGCGCTTGGTCGGGACTGGTGGCTGCGCCGACATCGTCAATCCTCCAGGGTCGTTACCGCAGCCTTCGCCAGGGGGGCCGCTTGAAGCGCTAGTTCTAGCCCATGGAAAGGGCAGCCGGAAGGCTGCCTCAGTGATGATGGTCCTGGCCGCAGGTGCCGGAAGCGCAGGCGCCGAGGGCTTCGACCTGCCGGGTAAGGGCGTTGGCTGTTCGCAACAGACGCCCGTCGTCGCGGTAGCCGCCGACGAGTTGCACGCCCATGGGCATGCCGTCCACGTCCAAAAGCGGCAGGTTGATCGCCGGAAGCCCGAGGTAGGTCCAGAAGGCGCAGAAGATTGGATTGCCGGTGCTGCCATGGCCTTTCGGCGCGACTCCGAGAGCTGATGGCGTGAGGATCGCACCGTGGTTGGTGACGATCTCCTCGATCGTCTCGTGGAACTTCGCCCGCGCGTTGAGGGCTGCGAAGTATTGCGTGGCGGAGATGCGGCGGCCGTCCTCGATCATGCCGGCGACTGTCTTGCTCAAAAGGTCCGGCGTCTTATCGAGAAGGGGACCAAACGTGACCGCGAGTTCGACCCGGTTGACGATGCGAGCGGCTTCGACCCCGGCCTCGGTGGTATGATCGATGGAGATCTCCATGACCTGCGAGCCCAGCTGCTCGACGAGTTCGCCGAAAGCCTCATGCGTCACGGGATCGGCCATGCTCCAGGCATGCGTCTTGACGAAGGCGAACATCGGCGGCAGGGGCCAGTGCTGTTGCGCCGTTGCCAGCAGGGGCGGCCGCGCGGTGGCGCGGGTGGCATCGTCCCCCGTGTCGTGTGCCTGCATGATCTCCACCGCGAGGGCCGCGTCATCGACGGTACGCGTGAGGACGCCCAACGTATCGAGTGATCGCGATTGCTCGAGGACGCCCGTGCGCGGGATCAGACCGAACGATGGCTTATAGCCCACGACGCCACAGAAGGCTGCCGGCCGCACCACGGAGCCGATGGTCTGGGAGCCGAGTGCCAGCGGCGCCATGCCGGCTGCGATCGCTGCGGCCGAGCCTGAAGATGATCCGCCGGGTGTGTGCTCGGGATTGTAGGGGTTTCTGGTGCGCGGCGGTTCGAGCGTCGCAAGCTCTGTCGTGACGGTCTTGCCCAGAATGACGGCGCCGGCCTCCTTGAGTGACGCCACACACGCGGCGTCCCGCTTCGGCTGACGGCCGGCGAAGATGCGGCATCCGTGCTCAGTGGGCATGTCTTCGGTATCGATGATGTCTTTCACCGCCACGGGCACGCCGTGCAGGCGGCCGATGCCGCGGCCCGTTCGCATCTGCGCGTCGCGGTCCCGCGCCTGGGCCAGCGCGTGCTCTCGATCGAGGAACTGGAAGGCGCCGATGTCGGCGTCCTTTGCGGCGATCTGGTCGAGGCAAGCCGTTGTCAGTTCGACCGACGTCAGCTCGCCTTTGGCAATGCGCCGCGCGGCTTCGCAGGCAGAAAGGGAAATCAGGGCGGCGTTGGTCATGAATGGTCCTTATGGGGCAGGTCCTGGCGGGCGACGGCATGCAAGCGGACGCGCACAATGCCTCGACAGCGGCCGATTTTCCAGAGCGGAGGTATCTCCGGCGCCGAAACAAAGAAAATGGCCGGCGGAGAAGCCGCCGGCCAATGGAAACTCCAGATAGTAAGCGTGCTCAGTTAGCGGTGACGCCTGCGGCCTTCAAGACCGGGGTCCAGCGTGCAACCTCGCTTTCAACCAGCTTCTGCAAGGCCTCAGGCGTGCGCCCAGCGGTATCGGGAATGACGCTGCCGAGCTCGATGAGGCGCTTGCGCACTGTTTCGTCGTCGAGCGCCTTTACCATGGCGGCGTTGAGCTTCGCGACGATCTCGGGCGAGGTCCCCTTCGGCGCGAAGATCGCGTTCCATGCCGAGACCTGGAATTCCGGGAGGCCGGCTTCCTTGGTTGTCGGCACGTCCTTCAAGGCGTTGGAACGGCTATCGGTCGCGATACCGTAGGCCTTGATGGAGCCAGACTGAATCTGGGAGACGAGATTGACGATCTGATCGCAGGCGAAGTCTACCTGGCCGGAAACAAGATCGTTCAGAACGGGGCCTGTGCCGCGATAGGCGACGCGGGCAGTCTTCGTTCCCATCAGCGACTGGAGCAGGGTGCAGGTGGTGAAGGAGACTGAGCCGACGCCGGCGTGGGCCTCGTTGACCTTGTCCTGGTTCTTCTTCACGTATTCGACGAATTCCTTGAGGTCTTTGGCCGGAAAGTCCTTCTTCGCCACGATTAGGATCGGGGTGCCGGCGACAAGGCCGATGTTGGCGAAGTCCTTGGCCGGGTCATACTTGAGGTTGGGATAAAGAGCGACGGCCGCCGCGTGCGTGCCCATGTGCCCCATCATGATGGTGTAACCGTCGGGCTTGGCTTGCGACGCGCGGGTGATGCCCGTGGTGCCGCCAGCGCCAGCGACGTTCTCCACGACCACTGACTGACCTAGCGTCTTGCCCATGTGCTCGCCGACGATGCGGGCGATGATGTCTGTCGGGCCGCCAGCCGCGAACGGTACGACCATCGTAATCGGCTTGTCCGGGTATTGCGCCGCTGCCGGGAAGCCGGTGGCCAGAAGGGCTGCAATTCCGGCCAGGGCCGATGCGAAACGTTTCAGCATTCAGGGCTCCTCAAGAAACTGGCCCCGGAGGTTTCGATCCGGGGCCGAAGGCTCATAGGCTGTAGATGTGATGGTTGGGGATCAACATCAAGTCAGCCTTAAGGCTGACGAGGGCGTGAACCCCCGGCCACCCGTTAGCAGAAACGCGCCTAGTCCTCGACGAAGACTTTGTCGCGGCTCTGGCGGATGGATGGCAGCACCGCGATGATCACCAGGATCAACGAGAGCACCAACAGGCCCGAGCTGAGCGGACGGGCGCAGGTCCCATTCCAGAGCTGGCAGTCGACGAAGGTCTTGAAGCTGCCACGCGAGATCACAAGGGCTTGGCGCAGCTTCTCTTCCATCAGCTTGCCCAGAACGAAGCCCAGCAGGAGGGGCGCAGGCTCCAGGCCGAACTTCAAAAGCGCGTAGCCGAAGATGCCGAAACCCGCCGTCATAATCACTTCAGTCGGCGAGTTGTTGATCGAGTAGATGCCGATGCAGCAGAGCAGCACGATCGAGGGGAACATGAGGCGGTAGGGCACCTTGAGGAGACGCACCCACAGACCGATCAGCGGCAGATTGATGATGAGCAGCATCAGATTGCCGATCCACATTGAGGCAATCATGCCCCAGAACAGCTGTGGCTGCTTGGTCATGATCTGCGGGCCGGGAACGATGCCATGGATGGTCATGGCGCCCACCATGAGCGCCATCACCGCGTTCGGCGGGATGCCGAGCGTCAGGAGGGGAATGAAGGCTGTTTGAGCGCCGGAGTTGTTGGCCGATTCAGGGCCCGCGACGCCCTCGATGGCGCCCTTGCCGAAGCGGGAGCTATCCTTGGCGAGTTTCTTCTCCAGCGTATAGGAGGCGAACGGACCCAGCACGGCGCCATTGCCCGGCAACAAGCCCAGGATGGAGCCGAGCACCGTGCCTCGGGCGATCGGCGCCGCTGCCTGCCTGAAGTCCTTGCGGTTGGGCAGCAGGTTGCCGATGGCGGCATGCACCACATCGCGGGTCTGGCTCGACTCGAGATTGCGCAGGATTTCGGCAAAGCCGAACATGCCCATGGCGACAACGGCGACATCGAGACCGTCGGAGATTTCACTCCAGCCGAACGTAAGCCGTTCCTCGCCGCTCTCGAGATCGGTCCCGACGGTGGAGAGCAGAATGCCTACGAGGATGACGCCAATGGCCTTGACCACCGAGCCGCGCGCCAGCACGACGGCGAACATCAGGCCGAGGACCATGAGCGAGAAATAATCGGCAGGGCCGAACAGCAACGCCATCTTCGTGAGCGGCGCGGCCATGGCTGCAATGACCACGGTGGCAACACAACCAGCGATGAAGGATCCGATAGCGGCGATCCCGAGGGCGACGCCGGCACGGCCTTGCTTTGCCATCTGATGACCGTCGAGCGTGGTTACGACGGAGGTTGCCTCGCCTGGAATGTTGACGAGGATGGCCGTCGTCGAGCCACCATACTGGGCACCGTAGTAGATGCCGGCGAGCATGATGAGTGCGCCGACAGGATCGAGGCCGAAGGTGATCGGCAGCAGCATCGTGATGGTGGCGATGGGGCCGACGCCCGGCAGTACGCCGATCAGCGTGCCGATGAGACAGCCGAGGAAGCAAAGCCCTAGGTTCTTGAGGGACAGTGCGACTTGCAGCCCGAGAGAAAGGTTCGAGACGAGATCGTACACGGGGTATCCCTCAGAACGGGCCGTAGCCAGGGGGGAAGATGGGGATTGGCAGGCGCAGCAGGAACTTGAACAGGCCGATGCACAGCGCGGTCATGATCAAGGAGAAAATCACGAGTTCCAGGGGGCGCGTATCGCGGTCGGCCATGCCGGCGACAATCACGCACAGGGGGCCAGCCACCGCCAACCCAAAGGTCCGGATGCACAACGCGAAGACCAGCACGGCGCCAAGCACGAAAACCAAGCCGCGGATGCCCCAGGCTTCCAGCTTGTCGCCCTGAACAAAAAGCCCTTGCAAGGCAATGGCCAGCCCGAACACGCCGACGAGGACCGCCACCGACTTCGGCAACAGGCCCGAGCCGATGCTGTTCATGTGCCCGAACGGCAGGTTGAAGGCGCCGATATAGCCGACCACGGCTATAGCGAGGAGAAACAGGCCTCCTCCGAAGTCGAGGGGGGACTTGATGATCCCCGGCGGCCTTTCCTCAACAGCGCTTTCGGCTGCGTCTGCCATCCCGTTATCTCCCCTAGAACCTTATTGTCACCGGCCGTGCCGTTTCCGGTGGTGCAGCTTGAGACTGATTTCAAGCTACATATCAAGCTTGTGGCCGTCCACACCATGAAAATTGAAACTATGGTTGTGTTGCTCTGCGTCCGCTTTGCGGTCTGTCCAGTCCATCCGTTAAGCACGTTGGCGGGGCACAGAGAGTTTGGAGGGCGCGGACCAATTTGCGCTTGACTGCAGCCTGGAATTGGAAAGCCATGCGGGCCGACAAAAGCAAAGGCAGCGCGCTCCTCGTGGCGCGGTGATGCTGCACCTGCTCAAAAGGGAGAGATCAGACGATGTCCAATGAACCCAGGCGCGCAGGCCGGCACTTCCTTCAGATCCCGGGCCCGACGCCGGTGCCGGACCGCATCCTGAAAGCCATCGGCATGCCGGTCATCGACCACCGTGGCCCCGAGTTCAAGAAATTCGGGCTGAAAGTGCTGTCAGGCATACGAACTATCTTCAAGACGTCGAAGCCGGTGATCATCTATGCCTCATCGGGCACGGGCGCCTGGGAAGGCGCACTGGTCAACACGCTCTCGCCGGGCGACAAGGTGCTGATGTGCGAGACGGGCCACTTCGCTACGCTGTGGAAGAACATGGCGCTCAAGCTGGGATTGGAACCGGAGTTCATCGCGTCCGACTGGCGCTCGGGGGCAGACCCCAAGGCCATCGAGGCGCGCCTTCTGGAGGACAGGCAGCACAGCATCAAGGCCGTCTGTGTCGTGCACAACGAGACCTCGACCGGTGCCGTTACGCAGATTCCGGAAATCCGGCGCGCCATCGACACTGCTGGGCACCCTGCGCTGTTGATGGTCGACACCATCTCGTCGCTGGCCTCGATCGACTACCGCCACGAGGAGTGGGGTGTGGACGTAACGGTGGGCGGCTCACAGAAAGGCTTGATGCTTCCGCCGGGCCTGGGCTTCAACGCGGTGAGCGACAAGGCGGTGGCCGCCAGCAAGACTGCTCGGTGCGCCAAGGCGTTCTTTGCCTGGGACGAGATGCTCGTGGCCAACAAGGACGGCTTCTTTCCATCGACGCCCGCGACGAGCCTTCTCTATGGCCTTTCCGAAGCGATCGACATGCTGCACGAGGAAGGCCTCGACCGCGTGTTCGCACGACACCTCCGCCACGCGGAAGGCGTGCGGCGCGCGGTGCGCGCCTGGGGTCTCGAGATCCTGTGCAAGGAGCCCCGGCACTATTCGCCGGTGCTGACGGCCGTCGTCATGCCCGAGGGTCACAATGCGGACAACCTGCGCAAGGTGGCGCTCGACCGGTTCGATGTGTCGCTGGGCACCGGCTTGAGCAAGGTGGCCGGCAAGATCTTCCGCATCGGCCATTTGGGAGACACGAACGATCTCACCATCGTCGCGACGTTGGCGGGGGTGGAAATGGCGCTTGCTATCGCCAAGGTGCCGCATCAGCCCGGAGGCGTTCGCGCCGCGATGGAGTACTTCGCGGAGACGGCGTGAGGCCTGAGGTTTCATGTCGAGCGCAGGCTGGCGCGGATTGCCCTGGGTAGTAGTTGTACGCGGGGTTAGCAGCGCAAGCTGCGCAACCCAGGCTACGCAGGCGTCGTGGTGGCGCGACGCCTGAGGCGGAGGTGGACTGCTAGGCGCGGGCGCGGCGCGGTTGCTCAGGCCAGGGAGGCGTCTCGGGTTCGGCCTCGGCACGAGCCTTGGCAAGGCCAAAGTTCCAGAGCCGATCGAGGTGACGGAAGAATTCCGCCTCCCGCGCGAGCACGTTCTGAGGTTGCCATGCGCGCAGGCCGTGCAAATCCTGGTTGATGTGCGGGACGGGGATGCCCGACTGGAAATAGATTGCCTGTTTGCGCTCCAGCTCCAAGTTACCGGCCTTGTCGTTTTGCGCTCTCGTCACGAGCAGCAGATTGCCGAGGGACTCGGTGCAGGCGCTGCGCTCCTGCGGGTCCTGAAACCACTGCCGCCATTGGCTGCCGACGTTGTGCTTGCGTGGGAGCACGTGCTCGACGGTGAGTGTCTCTGGATCAAGATTCTGGGGAGAGCCGGCAACGCAATCGTTGAGGCGCAGGAGCAAGAGCTTGGCGGCCACGGGTGCTCGGGCATGGAGGTCGCGCAGGTTGTAGCGGACGGTGCGTTCTTCCTGACCTGTCAGCGAGAGCGGTCCACCGGGCGCCAGGACGTTCTCGCCGTGGCGCAGGGCTGCCGTAACGGCAGCAAAACGGGTTGCACGCTTTCCTGCGCCGAGCCCCATGATCTTGAAGCCGTAGGCGAGCTTATCGAGCGCCTTGAAGTAGGCGATGGGGGAAAGGCCGGAGCCGGCGCCCGAGATCCAGAATTGCAGGGCGGGAGGAAGCCAATCGGTTGCGGGTAGCCAGTGCAGATAGCGCAGGATCTGCGCGATCTCGGTGCTCTCCGGCCACTTGCTTGCGCGCGCATGACGAATGTCGTCGAGCGCATCCGCGGCCGGCTTGAGGATATCGGCGACGAACCTCTGGGCCCCGCCGGCCTGATCCGCGATTGCACGGATCGAGGAAATAATGGGACCATTCGGCCTGCCGTGCATGGCGCGCACGTAGCCGAACAGTGCTTCGAAATCGTGTCCGAGACGCGCTTCCATATCGTCCCACAGGCGTGCCAAATCTGCAGTGGCGGCAGGCCCCGCACGGCCGAGGCAATCGGCTTTCAGGATGTCGTGGCGTGCGAGCGGCTTACCGCGCTCGTTGAGCACCATGAACATGCGGTGGGCGCGGTCGATGCCCGTGGTGGCAATGAGGACGACGTAGCAGTTGGCCAAAACGAAGCGTGCAAGTCGCGTTCGATGCGCGGCATCGAGGGTGGCAAGCCTTGTGTAGAGCATGTCCCGCACCGCGAGAATGCGCTCTTCGCCGGGATGAGCGTCGTCACCGTTCTGGACAAGGCGATTGCTGCTGCCGCGCACGCAGCGGTCGAAAAATGCCTCGTCGGAGCCGCGCAGCGAGAGCCAGAAAGGACCCTCAGGGCCTGCAGCGATGGCGGCTTCTACTGCGAGATCGACCGGCTCGCCGTTGTCGCGCGCAATGCTTCTGAGAACGCAGAAGAGCATCGCCAGCGTGGTGAGGCGCTGCAAGCCGTCCACGACCTCGAAAGAGCGCAAGCCGCCCGAGAACGGCCACCCCGGAAGAGTGCCGGTTTCCGCCTTGCGATCGACCAGCAGGATGGCCCCGAGGAAGTAATCTTCCCGCGCAGCATCTGCGCCAGACGAATTGTCCGTTTCCGCACCGGCAATGAGATCGTCGAGAAGGCGGCCGGCCTCCGTGTCGGTCCAGGCGTAGGAGCGCTGATACGCGGGCGTCTCCACCAGGAAGGGCGGTGCGAGAAGCTGTCCGAGCGGGATTGAGTGGGCAGCGAAGTGAGCGTGCATTTCCAAACTCTGGCGTGCATCGGTGCACCCGCGCGACGAAGTGCGGGACGACCTGTGAACATCAACAGAAGCGCATGCGCAACTGATCATCTTGCTTGCAACACAACGCGAGTTGTGCTTCGCGCCGTCGACGCATTTCTCCCGCGTCAGGCTGCGCGTGGCACCGCCCGAACGCGATGCTAGAACGTTGTCGACGTCCACGATCTGGAGCTTCGCTACGCATGCTCTCCACGCTGTTCGATGTTACGCGCCCGCTTCTGTTTGCACTCGATCCGGAGCAGGCCCATGAGCTGACGCTGCGTTCGCTCGAGGCGGGGATCTATCCGCGACCGACGGTGTCTGACGATCCGCGCCTCGCCGTCTCGGCATGGGGGCTTCGGTTCTCCAATCCGTTCGGCATTGCTGCGGGCTTCGACAAGGATGCGCGCGTGCCCGACGCAGTTCTCGGCATGGGTTTCGGCTATGCGGAAATCGGGTCGGTCACGCCGCGCCCTCAATCGGGCAACCCCAAGCCGCGCGTGTTCCGCCTGGTCGACGACCAGGCGATGATCAACCGGCTAGGGTTCAACAACGAAGGACATGCGGCGGCACTTGCCCGACTTCGGGCACGTGCAGGCGGCGGCATCGTCGGCGTGAACGTCGGGGCAAACAAGGATACGCCTGATCGTGCGGCCGACTACATCTCTGGCATCCGGACGTTCGCGGAAGTCGCGACGTATTTCACCGTCAACGTGTCGTCGCCCAACACGCCAGGCCTGCGCGATCTGCAAGCACCTGCCGCACTGGACGACCTTCTGGCGCGCGTATTTGCCGAGCGGGACAGGATCGCAGCGGAAAAAGGGGTTCGTCGACCGATCGTGGTGAAGCTTGCGCCCGATATCGCCGAGGAAGATCTTGCGCCCGTGGCCTCGGTGCTCGTCTCTCACAAGGTTGACGGCATCGCCATGAGCAACACGACGTTGTCGCGGGCAGGGATTTCCCAATCGCGCCAGGGCAGCGAGGCTGGCGGGCTCTCCGGCCGACCACTCTTTCATCGCTCGACCGTGTTCCTGGCGCGGTTGCACAAGCTGACGGAAGGGCGCGTTCCGCTGATCGGCATTGGCGGCATCACCAGTCCGGAGACGGCGATCGCAAAGATAGAAGCAGGGGCCACGCTGCTTCAGCTCTACACAGGCCTCGTGTACGGCGGGCCCGGTCTGTTGCCGCGGATGAAAAGTACGATGGTGCAATATGCGGAAGCGAACGGGCTTGCGCACATCACTGACGCGACGGGCAAGCGCGCGGAGGAGTGGGCCGGCAAATCGCTGGAGGGCTGAGCCTCAGGGCGCAGGAAGCGCAGACAGCGAGAAATCGCGCCCGGGGATGGAAGCGATCAGCGCCTGCGTGTAACTGTGTTGCGGATTGCCGAAGACCTCGCCCACGGCACCGTGCTCGACGACGGCGCCATCCTTCATCACGGCGACGAGATCGCACACTTGTGCCGCCACGCGCAGGTCGTGGGTGATGAAGACGAGCGACAGGCCGAGGCGCTCGCGCAAATCCGCCAGCAGCTTCAGAACTTGCGCCTGAACAGAAACGTCGAGCGCCGAAACGGGCTCGTCCGCGACCAGCACATCGGGCTCCAATGCCAGGGCCCGGGCCAAGCCGATGCGTTGTCTTTGTCCGCCCGAGAATTCATGCGGGTAGCGCTCCGTGGCGGCGGGGTCGAGGCCCACCATCTCGAACAGCGCCTTGGCTCTGCGCATGGCTTCCTGTCGCGATGTGCCTTGCACCACGAGGCCCTGAGCCACGAGGTCTCCCGCCTTGCGGCGCGGATTGAGCGAGGCGAACGGGTCCTGGAAGACCATTTGGATATGCCGACGTTCGACCCGCATCTCTTCGGGAGAAAGCGGCAGCAGGTCGCGTCCCTTCAGCCGGATCGCTCCTTCATCCGGCTCGACCAGCCGGACGATGCAGCGCGCGAGCGTGGACTTGCCGGAACCGGATTCGCCCACGATGCCCAGCGTCGCGCCTTTGGGCAGAGCGAGTGAGACACGTTGCACGGCCCTGGTGACGCGGCGACTGCGGCCCAGGATGCCGCCGTCCGCGTAGGTCTTCGAAACGTTGTCGATTTCAAGGATGGGTTCGGCGGAGATGGGGCGGGCCGGCGGTGCTTTCAGTGGTGGCACCGCGGCGATCAATTGCCTCGTATAGGCGTGCTGTGGCGATTTCAGGATTTCGTCCGACGTGCCTTGCTCCACCACGCGGCCGTGCTGCATCACCGCCACGCGGTCTGCAATCTCGGCAACCACGCCGAAGTCATGCGTGATGAAGAGGACGGCGGTTCCCTTGCGCTTCTGCAGGTCGCGGATGAGGGCTAGGATCTGGGCTTGGGTCGTCACGTCGAGGGCGGTGGTGGGCTCGTCGGCGATCAGGACCGCGGGGTCGAGTGCCAGGGCCATGGCGATCATTGCGCGCTGGCGCTGTCCGCCCGACAACTCATGCGGATAGGCGGCCAGTGCCCGCCGTGGATCGGGAATGCGCACTTCCTCCAGCAGGCCCAGCACACGGCCCTCGATCTCTTCCGATCTGAGGCTGGTGTGGATGCGAAACATCTCGCCGATTTGCGCGCCGATGGTGAGAAGCGGGTTGAGCGACGTCATCGGCTCCTGGAAGATCATCGCGATCTGGGCCCCGCGCACCTTGCGCATCTCGGCTTCGCCGAGGCGGCACAGGTCGCGGCCGTCCAGCAGGATCTCGCCCGCATCGATCTTCACGTTGCCCGGAAGCAAGTGCATGATAGCGCTTGCCGTCATGGATTTGCCGGAGCCGGATTCGCCGACGACGCACAGGATCTCGTTGCGCTTCAGGGCCAGCGTCACGTCTTTCAACGCATGCGGGCGGTCAGCATTGGGCGGAAGCCGCACGCTCAGGGCGTTGAGGGCGAGAAGCGCGGTCATCGGCCCTTCAGCCTCGGGTTGAGTGCGTCGTTCAGGCCCTGTCCAACCAGCGATACGGCCAGCACCGTGACCAGGATTGCGATGCCGGGGATCGCGGATACGTACCATTGCACGCGCAGCACATCGCGGCCGAGGCCGATGAGGTTGCCCCAGGAGGCGATGTTGGGGTCGGACAGCTTCAGGAAGGCAAGCGCGCTCTCGAGCAGGATCGCAACCGCCATGACGATGCTGGCATAGACGATCACGGGCGGCAGGGCATTCGGCAGGATCTCGCCGAAGATGAGCCGCGCATCCTTGAGGCCGAGGGTGCGCCCCGCCTGCACGAACTCGCGTTCGCGCAATGACAGGAACTCGGCCCGCGTCAGGCGTGCTGGTGCAGGCCAGGAGACGATGCCGATGGCTATCGTCACGGTGGTTATGGTGGACCCGAAGACGGCGACGAGCACCAGCAGGAGCAGGAAGTTCGGCAGCGTCTGGAAGGCTTCCGTAATGCGCATGAGGATGTTGTCGGTCCAGCCGCCGTAGTAGCCGGCGATGGACCCGATCAGGATGCCGATGTTGATGGCGATCACGGTTGCGACGAGGCCGATCAGCAGCGAGTAGCGGGCGCCGTGGAATATCTGCGCGGCGATATCACGGCCGGAATTGTCGGTGCCGAGGGGGAAGCGCGGGTTCTGGAAGGGCCAGATCAACGGGCGGCCGGCAAGGCTCAGAGGATCTTTCGGGAAAAGCCAGCCGGCGCTCGCGGCCATGACCAGGATGGTGGTGAAGAGCACGAGGCCGATCAGGGCGGCTGGGCTGCGGAAGAAGGTGCGGAGTGGAGACATTCTTCACGCCCCCGCCTTGATGCGCGGATCGAGCCTCGCGTAGGCAAGATCAACGACGAAATTGACGAAGATGACGAGCATCGCTGATACGAAGACGATGCCGAGCAAGGTGTTGAGATCGCGCTGGATCACGGATTCATAGGCGAGCCGCCCGAGGCCGGGCAGCGAGAAAACGCTTTCCACCACCACCGATCCGCCGAGCATGGTGCCAGCCTGCAACCCGATCAGGGTGACCATGGGCAATAGGGCGTTGCGCAGCACGTGGCGGGATATGACGGTCGTTTCGTCGAGGCCCTTGGCCCGCGCCGTGCGCACGAAGTCGAGCGTGAGCACCTCGAGCATGGAGGCGCGCATGATGCGCAGGTAGATGGCCAGGAAGATCAACCCCAGCGTCAGCGTCGGCAGCAGCAGGTGTCGCGCGATATCGAGTACGCGCCAGATGCCGCTCATGTTGAGCGTGATATCCTCGAAACCGCCGGCGGGCAGCCACTGCAGATAGATGGAAAACACCACGATGGCCATGAGGCCGAACCAGAACGAGGGCATGGCGTAGAAGATGAGGCCAACAGTGGAGATCAAGGTGTCGGGCCACTTGTTGACGCGGCGCGCAGCCACCACGCCGAGCACGATGCCGAAAAAGAACGCGAAGGACAGGGCCGCCGCCATCAGCAGCAGCGTCGCCGGCAGGCGCTCGGCAATGACGGTTGCCACGGGCTTGCCGTAGATGGCCGAGAAGCCGAGATCGAGCCGGGCGAGGCGCCACAGGTAATTGCCAAGCTGAGCCGCCAGCGACAGGTCGAGGCCGTAGAAGCGGCGCAGTTCGCGCGCCGTTTCTGCGTCACCGCCGCCCATCTGGGCCAGCATGGCATCGACCGTGTCGCCCGGCGCAAACTGCAACAGGAAGAAGAGGCCGACGAGGATCAGCAGCAGTGTGGGTATGGAGGCCGCAAGACGGCGCCCCGCAAGGCTGATGATCCGCATCGTTTAACCCTGATCGTTCGCAGTGTCGGGCTGGGCCCGTTACTCGGCCAACCACAAATCATGCCAAGTCGATGAGCCCCAGCGCGGCGTGTTGGAATGGTTACGCGCCTTGGCGTTGATCACGGTGACGAAAATCTGCTCGATCGGTGTCCAGATGGGCAGCTCCGTGTTCACCTTGCGCACGAACTCGCCGTAGAGCGCTTTGCGCTTGACCGGGTCCACTTCGGTGGCAGCGTCGTCGATGACCTTGTCGACCGCGTCGTCTTTCCAGCCCCACTGGTTGGTCCACGGCGCACCCGCCGGCTGCCCGGAGCGATACCAAACGGTGGTGGAGACGGCCGGGTCGTTGCGATACTGATGCCAGCCGGAAGCGAGGTCGAAGTTGTGTTCGGCGTAAACCTGCTTGAGGAAGCCCGCACCGTCGTTACGCACGATTTCAACCTTGATGCCGACTTCAGCCAGGCTCTGCTGGATGAAGGTGACGAACAGGGCGATGTCCTCGCCCCAGGGGGCCGGCAGCAGGCGCAGTGACATGCGCGAACCATCGGCGCCGGCCTTGTAGCCCGCCTCGTCCAGGAGCTTCTGTGCGAGCGCCTTGTCGTAGGGGTACTGCGGGCCGTTGTCGGCGGGATAAAAATCGGTCGAGACGGACGGAATGGGGCCAGTACCGGGCTTGGCGAACTCGCCCAGGAAGTTCTCGATGAAGAAGGGGATGTTCAAGGCATGCGCGATGGCGCGCCGAACGCGGATGTCGGCCAGCTCCTTGCGACGGTGATTGAACTCGAGCGTGTTGGTGCGCGCGTTGCCTTCGTTGCCCTTGGTTGTGACGACGAAACGCTTGTCCTTGGCGAGACGCGCCATGTCCGAGATGGATAGGCTGGAGAAGGGGCAGTACATGATCTGCCCGGCCTCGAGCTGGGCTGCAGCAGCGGCGCGGTCATTCACGACACGCCAGACAATGCGGTCGAGATAGGGAAGCTCGGAGCGCCAGTAGTTCGGATTGCGCTCGGCGATGATGAACTGGCCGCGCTCGTACTGAACGAACTTGAAGGGGCCAGTGCCGACGGGTGCAAGGTTTGCCGCGTTCTGGCGCACATCGCCGGTTTCGTAGATGTGCTTGGCGGAAATGTAGCCAAGATCGGGCAGCGCACGAAGCAACAGATTGAGCGGCATCGGCCGCTCGTAGCGGAAGATGGCCGTATGTGCGTCCGGCGTATCGACGGCCGTCAGGAACAGCTGAAGCGTAGAGCCGTAGTTGAGATACTTCTTCCACATCTCCATGGCAGTGAAGGCCACGTCGGCCGAGGTGAACGGCTTGCCGTCGTGCCAGGTGACGCCCTTGCGCAGCTTGAAGGTGATGGTCTTGCCATCGGGCGTCGATTCCCAGCTTTCAGCGAGTACGCCAACGGGCTTGCCGGACGCGTCGAGATCGACCAGGGCCTCCTGGATCTTGCCGCCGATGATGTAGACGCCAGTCGAGGCCTGCAGGCTCGGGTTGAGTTGTCGCTGCTCGGCGCCGTAATGGACGGTGAATACGCCGCCGCGTCGAGGTGTGGCCTGCGCAAACGACAACTCGGGGAACATCACGCTCGATGCGATGGCGGCGCTGGTCTTGAGAATTGCGCGGCGTGTAGCGTCCATTTCAGAGCTCTTTCGTTGAGTTCAGGGTTGGAGGTGAAGAGGCCGACGAGGGCCGATCAGTTGGAGACGAACGTCAATACGACGCCGTTGGCCAATTTGGCAGGCACACTCACGACGCCATCGTGAACGACGCCGGACGAGCCGAGCGCCTTGGCCGCCGTGGTTACGTCCTTGCAGCCGATGGCGATGACGACGGCGCTTTCAGTGGCGGCGCCTTCGCGTACGGCGGCCGGATATTTCGCCGCGAAAGTCGCGTGCTCGAGGAAGAGGAAGTCCGCCCTCTTGCCGCCCGAGGGCACGCGCCAGGCATCACCGTCGCGGAGAACAGGCTCCTCGATGAGACGGCTCATGTGTTCAGCGGCGGCTTTTGCGTCCGGGGCGAGGATCTCGATGCGGGAGATGCGGGTGGCGCCATTGGCGTGCTGCATCAACTCGGGGATCCACACCGTGTCGCGGGTCAGGTGCTGGCAGGCGAATATGCGCATGCCGCCGGGTTTCTCCGTCAGGGGCCAACGGAACACATTGAACTTGGCCTCGCCCTTGCCACCGTTCGGCAGGTCGACAGGACGGCCGAAATGAACGGGGCCGAGCGGTTCGAGGCCGCGCGCCTTGAGGTCTGCCGCGCCGGCTGCGGCATCGTCCGTGGTGAAGGCGGTGCGCTCGATGCCCTCGCGAGCCTTCAGGAACTCGCGCGTGGGGACGTTCTGCTCCGTCTCCGTGAGCACGCCCAGCAGTTCCAGGTAATCCTGCTGGAACATGATGGTGTAGTTGCCGGTGCCGAGGAGCGGCGAGTGCGTGCCCCGCGGTGAAACCGTGAACCCGAGGCGGCGCCAGGCGGCTGCCGATGCATCGAGGTCACGCACGGTTACCACAACGTGGTCGGCGCCGAAGATGTGCTTCAGGGGCATCCAGGCTTTTCCTTTGGTAGCGGAGTGAACCGCGGCCAACATACAGCCTCGCCCCCGGCTCATACAATCCTGCAATTGCTTGTGGTTGGTGGCCAAATGTGCGGCACGCAAAGACGTCATTGCGCAATCTAGAAGCAGCGCCATCGATTTTCGTGATCGGAGCAGACCCGGGCATGTGTTTGCCGGTCGCCGGCCGAAAAGGAACTGTGCTTCCCGGGGCCCACACGGCTTGCGGCGGCGTTGGTGGCGGGCTTTTATGGATCTCGACCCGTCGTCCAGAAAAGCGAGACGCAAATGGCATCGACCCCCGTGACCTGGCCGCCATCCCTTTGGGCGGCCACAGCTCCCCCGCAACCTTCGCTGCCTGAACTCGTCGGGGATCATATCGCCGATGTGGTCGTCGTCGGTGCCGGGTTCACGGGGCTGTCAACGGCCATTCACCTCAGGGAGATGGGCATCCCTGTCACGATCGTGGAGGCGGCGGAGCCGGGATGGGGCGCCTCGGGGCGCAACAACGGCCAGGTCATCCCGACGCTGTCGGGGCACGACCCCTCGAACATGGTGGCGCGACACGGAGAGGCCGGCGAGCGCTTCAACGCCGTGCTGCGGGACAGCGCGACCTACCTCTTCGACATCGTCAACAGGTATGGTATTGCTGCGGAAGCCGAGCAGGCGGGCTGGGTGCAGCCCGTGCACTCTCCGGGGCGCATGAAGATTGCGGAAAAGCGCGTGAAGGAATGGGGCGCGCTCGGTGCGCCCGTGGAGCTGCTGGATCGTCAGGCGGTCGCGTCGATGCTGGGCTCCAACGCCTGGTACGGTGGATTCTGGAACCGGACCGGCGGGCACATCAATCCGCTGGCGCTGGCGCGTGGACTAGCCAACGTTGCGACGAAGCTCGGCGCTGTGATCTATGCACGCTCGCCGGCCAAGTCTTTCGTCAATCGGAACGGTCATTGGCGCGTCACGACGGAAAGGGGCTCGGTGACGGGCAAGGCCCTGGTGCTCGCAACGAATGCCTATACGGGCGAATTCGAGAAGCAGCTGGCGCCGGAGATCGGCCGGCAGGTCATCCCCGTGCTGTCGTGGCAGATGGCGACGAAGCCCATCACCGACAACATCGCCAAGACCATCATTCCCGGCAGGCAGGCGATGTCCGATACGCATCGCGAACTCTATTTTGCCCGCTGGGATGCGCGAAACCGGCTGGTTACCGGTGGTGCCGCCATGTTCCCGGGCCCGGCCGGTTCCTCGTTGCCGAAGCCGATCGGCGACAGGCTCGTCAAGCTGTGGCCGCAGCTGGGCGAGGTGCAATTCGATTACGTGTGGTCGGGCTATGTCGGCATGACGCCAGATAGCCTGCTGCGTCCCGAGGTGCCCGGGTTCCCGCGCTTCCACATGCTGGGGCCCAATGCCTATACCTGGGTCGGCTGCAACGGGCGCGCCGTGGCCCTTTCCATCTCCATCGGGCGGGAACTGGCCAAGGCAATCAAGGGTGCGCCCGTCAACGAGCTGGGGCTGGCATTCTCCGAGCCGAAGCCGCAGCCCATGCAGGAGATCATCCGGCGCATCGCGCCCTTCGCGCTGCCCTATTACCGGGCCTTGGACGCGCGCGAGGTTTAGAGCATGTCCGACTTCGCTGGACTTGGAATTGACGGTTCGGACATGCTCCAAGTTTTCGATTGAGAGCCTGACTAACGCTTTCGATGGACGCGAGGACGCGTCCATCTCAACCGATCAGGCTCTGCTTGTACTCCCGCGGCTAGCGAAGCTCGCGCTTCAGAAGCTTGCCGTTGGCGTTGCGAGGCAACGGCTCGCGCCGTAGCGTCATGGTTTCGGGAACCTTGTAATCGGCGAGCAGGCGGGCGCAGTGCGCTTTGAGGTTGATCTCGCTCACCTTGTCGCTGTTCGTGACGACGAAGGCATGCACCCGCTCTCCCAGGACGGGGCAGGGCCGCGCCACCACTGCGGCTTCCACGACGCTTGCAGCGCCCATCAGCACATTCTCGACCTCCACGGAGAAGATCTTGTAGCCACCGCGGTTGATCATGTCCTTCTTGCGGTCGAAGACGCGGACATAGCCCTGGCTATCCTTGGAGCCGATGTCACCCGAGCGCCAGAAGCCGCCGACGAAGCTATCGGCAGTGGCTTGTGGATTGTCCCAATAGCCCTTCACGACCATGGGCCCGCCGAGCCAAAGTTCTCCCTCCGCGCCCGGCGCAACCTCCACGCCGCTGTCGTCCATCACGAGAATGTCGGCGCAAGGCAGGGGCTGTCCAACGCTGTCGGGATGGCTGGCTGTTTCGGACGGAGGCATCATCGTGACCGGCGAGGTGGTCTCCGTCGAGCCGTAGGCGTTCATGAGTTGCAGGCCCGGTAGCGTCTCCGCGAAGCGCGCGATGGTTGCTGGTGCCATCGGTGCGCCGCCATAGCCACCCACACGCCAATGCGGGAAGCGGCTAGCGTCGAAGCCCGGGTCCAGCAGGCAGAGATTATACATCGCAGGCACCATCAGCGAATGCGTCATGCGTTCGGCAGCGGCAAGTTCGAGAAACTCCGAGGCCTTGAAGGCGGGCATGATGATCAGCGTGGCGGCGGCGCGCACCATGGCGCCGATCAGTGCGATTACGCCGGTCACGTGGCTCATGGGGACGGCGACGATGGCGCGATCGGCCTGGGTAAGAGCCATGCAGCTTTCGAAATGCATCACGGAATGCACGATGCCGAGGTGCGCGAGCATGGCGCCCTTAGGTCGGCCGGTCGTGCCGGAGGTGTAGAGGATGATCGCGGTATCCTCTTCGTTCACCTGCGCCGGGGCATGCTCCTGTGCTGCCTGCAGCAGTGACCATGTGTTGATTGGAGCAGCCGGATCGACAGGGATGCGCTGCCGGATGCTGGGCACGTCCTCGGGGCTTGGAAGACGCGGCTCCAGGTCGCGATCGTAAATCAGAACCGAGGCGCTGCACTGATTGAGCATGTAGGCGAGGCCGTCCGCCTGCTCTCTTATGCTCAATGGGACGGCGATGGCGCCGAGGCGTAGGGCAGCGAACATCACGAGCGGGAAGGCGATGCCGTTTCCCAGCACCATGGCCACCCGTTCCCCCGGGCGCACGCCCATGGCCGCCAGGCCGCTGGCACAGCGCGCGACGAGGCTTTCGAATTGGCGGTAGGTGAGCCGCTCCGCGCCCGTGACGAGTGCTTCCCCGTGCGGATTGCGCTGGCAGGCCTGAACCAGGAGATCATAGGCATTGCGTGGCCTATCCGCGAAACAGCGTACGATGCGGTTGCCGTAATGAAGCTCGTGGCGAATGGCAGGCACGGGGCCGAGCCAAGTGGGCACAACCTCGCTCACGGATATCCTCCCGAAAATCTTCTATTGCGAAGCGTTTCGTTCACCTTAGCCCAGAAAATGGCCGGGTGGCCGGCGCGAGCTTCGCGATTTTGCAAGGGCTTGGTGCAAACACCTGTTCCAAGGGGAACACCTTCCCGCAAGCCATGTGCCGTATGCAGGCGCAGGTAGAGGCAAGAACAGCCCCGCGCCAGCTATGGAGGGAGCAATGCCGATCGAAGCGGTAACCGAAGCGGTTTCGGATGTCGTAGGCGATGTGGTTTCCGATGCAGTCTCTGACACCGTGACCGAGACGACCCATGTCGGCTTCTTCCAGAAGCTGATGAACTCGTTGATCGGGTTCCTGTTCGGCATACTCCTGATCGCAGGGTCGTGCTGGGGGCTGTTCTGGAACGAGGGGCGGTCCGTCACTACGCAGCGCTCGCTCTACGAAGGGGCGGCCCAAGTCGTGAGCGTGCCCGTGGAGCGGATTGCGCCCGAGAACGAAGGCAAGCTGGTGCACATCACCGGCAAGGTGGCGACCAAGGCGCCTCTCGTCGACCAGGAATTCCAGGTCTCCGCCACGGGGCTCGTGCTGGCCAGGCACGTGCAGATGTACCAGTGGGAGGAAAAGAAAGAGACCGAGACGAAGAAGAATTTCGGCGGATCGGAAGAGCGGGTGACAACGTATCACTACCACAAGGTGTGGTCTTCGTCTGAGATCAATTCGCGCTCGTTCAAGCAATCGCGCGGCCATACCAACCCGGCGATGCGCTACCACGATGCGAGGGTTGCGGCGAAGGATGCGACTGTGGGTGCTTTTGCGCCCAGCGAAAACGTATTGCGTCGGCTTGCGACCAGCGAAAAGCTGCCCGTTGCACAAGATGTCGTGGACGGCCTCAAGGTGCGGCTTGGTGTGGGAAAGGTGCATTTCGCCGATGGCGAAATCTACCTCGGTGCTGATCCCGCCAATCCAGCAGTCGGTGACATCCGCGTGAGCTACCACGTCGCCAACCCGTCGACGATCAGCATCGTCGGCCGGCAGACGGGTGCGGATTTTTCAGCCTTTCAAACGCGGGCTGGGGATGCATTGCTGTTCGTGAAGAATGGCACGGTCGACGCGGCGCAGGTCTTTGCCGATGCTCTTAAGGACAATCGCGTGCTCACGTGGATCCTGCGCGTGGTGGGGATGTTCGCGATGCTCATCGGCTTCACGCTGCTTGCGTCGCCGATCGTGGCGCTCGGAGATATCGTGCCCTTCATCGGCAACCTGCTGGGCGTTGGCGCGCTGTTCCTCGGTCTGGTGATGACGGCGGTGGTGGGACCGACCGTGATCGCGATCGCTTGGTTCTGGTATCGGCCTATGCTGTCGGTAGGCATCATCGCCGTGGGTATTGCGGTGGCGTTCCTGGTGAGGCGCTATGCGCCTCAGCGCAAGCCGCGCGCTGCCGCCTCCCCTTCGGCTGCGTCGGCGGCCGGCTAGAGCATGTCCGACTTGGCTGGAATCGGAATTGGCAGTTCGAACATGCTCTAAGTTCTTGATTGAGAGTCTGATTCACGCTTTCGATGGACGCGAAGACGCGTCCATCTCAACCGATCAGGCTCTAGCGGGGAACGACGAGGTGGCCCAGGGCCGCCTTGTTGGCAGCGTAGGCCCTGTCATACTCGATCACAGCGGCCACTTCGTCGGCCGCATCCAGCCCATAGACCTGCCCGATGAGATAGAGCGTTGCGTCGATCGCCAGAGATACGCCGCCGCCTGTGATTAGGGCGCCATCCGCAACGACGGCTGCTGGCGTGGTGACCGCTTTGGGTGACAGCCCGGCGAGTGCCTCGAGTGGCGCGAGCGGCTCCGCACCCACCGACTTGCGCCGTGTCGTCACCGTCTTGCCTTCCAGAACTCCGGCGGCGCCGAGGATCATGGCACCGGTGCAAACGGAAGCAATGTGATCGCAAGGTGCTGCGCGCAAGAAGTCGAGCATCGTCCTGTTGCCGGCCTGGGTGCGCCAGCCGGGCCCGCCGCAAACGATCAGCCTGTCGCAGCGCGGCGCATCGACGAACGATGCCTGCGCGATCACCTGCAGTCCGCCGGCAAGCGTGACCGGGCCTGCTCGCTCTGCAATGGTGATGCTCGCAATGCCAGGAAGGATGCGGCTCGCCATCGAGACGACGCCGACTGTGCCGCCAATATCTATCGGCTCGACGCCTTCATAGATCACAACGCCGAACAGCGCCTTGGAAGCTCGGTCGCGCATGCAGCCCTCTCTCGCTGAACTGAATTGGGGTGAGGATGGCGGAGAGGCGGCGGCGGCACAAGGCGATAGAATTTCTTATCGCGACATGTTGTTTCGCGCGCCATCCGATTGGGCATCTCAAAGTGCACTCGCCTCAGTTATGGGCTGTCTTGCCGCGCGTGCGGCACCTATTGACGGCTTTTGTCCTGGCACACGGGTTGCAACCAGAGCCGCAGTCATCCGTTGAGGGAGCCTCCCATGCATCGCCGCAAATTCCTTGCCTTGGGCACCGGCGCATCCGCCGCGGCCGCGTCTCTGGCTGCACCTGCCATTGCGCAATCTATGCCGAGCATCAAGTGGCGCATGACGTCAAGCTTCACCAAGAGCCTCGATATCACTTACGGCGCGGGCGAAACGTTCGCGAAGTACGTGTCGGATCTCACGGAAGGCAAGTTCCAGATCCAGCAGTTCGCTGCCGGTGAGATCGTGCCAGGCCTGCAGGCGCTCGATGCCGTACAGGGCGGCAACGTGGATGGCGCCTACACCGGGCTTCTATTCTACGTCGGCAAGGACCCCACGTTCGCACTCGGCGCCGCGGTGCCTTTCATGATGAACCCGCGGCAGCAGCACGCATGGCTCTATCATGCCGGCGGCAACGAGATGCTCAACGAGTTCCTGGCGAAGTACAATGTCTATGGCTTGCCGTGCGGCAACACCGGCATGCAGTGGGGTGGCTGGTTCCGCAAGGAAATCAAGAGTGCCGCAGACCTGCAGGGGTTGAAAATGCGCATCGCCGGGCTCGCCGGCAGCGTGGCGGCGAAGGCTGGCATTGTCACGCAGCAGATCGCGCCCGGTGACATCTATCCGGCCCTGGAGCGTGGCGCCATCGACGCAGTAGAGTACATCGGCCCCTATGATGACGAGAAGCTCGGCTTCAACAAGGTGGCCAAGTACTATTATACGCCAGGCTGGCAGGAAGGCGGCACAGTCTTCCACGCGATCTTCAATATCGAGAAGTGGAACGGCCTGCCGCCGTTTTACAAGCGCGCCATCGAGATCGCGGCGCAGGCCACCACCACGCACATGCTGGCGCACTACGATGCCAAGAACCCCGATGCGCTTGTGCGGCTCGTGGGTTCGGGCGTGACGGTTTCAGTTTTCCCGCAGGATGTGATCAGCACGATGTACCGTGCCTCTGAAGAGCTCTACAAATCGATCATCGATACAAACCCAGCCTTCGCCAAGATTTATACCGCGCAGAAAGAGTTTCGTGACAAGACGCTTGTCTATCACCAGGCGGCGGATCTGCAGTACGATCTGATGATGGCACAGCTCAAGCGCAGGACTTGAGACAGCGCGAGGAGACAGGCATGGGTGGGGGAAGCGCGTTCGATCCTTCCAAAATCAGCTACGTGAGTTCGTTTGCGGATGTCCAGGCGCGGCATCCGCAGCCGATGACGCGGGCAACGGGCAAGGTTTTGAAGCAGCTCGACCGACATTGCAAAGCGATGATCGAGCGCTCAACTTTCTGCGTGATCTCCACCTTCGGTCCGGGTGGCGCCGACGTGTCGCCCCGGGGCGACCCGGCGGGTTTCGTGCGCGTCCTCGATGATCGTCATCTGCTCGTGCCGGACCGGATCGGCAACAACCGGTTCGATACCATGGGCAACCTGTTCACCAACCCCGCTATCGGCATGCTGTTCCTGATCCCGGGCATGGCCGAGATCCTGCGCGTCAATGGCACTGCGCGCATCACCGACGATGCGGGCCTGCTGGCGCCTTCGGCGATGCAGGGCCGCGCGCCCAAAGTGGGGCTGCTGGTGGAGGTGAGGGAAGCCTACTTGCACTGCGCAAAGGCGGTGAATCGCGCGCGGCTTTGGGACCCGGCTGCCCACATCGATCGGTCGACGCTGCCAAGCTACGGCGACATGCTGGCGGACCAGGTCGAGGGATTGACCCGGGAAGAAAGCGAGCGCCAGGGCGCCGAGATGGCCCGGCGGGGGATGTACTGACTTCGGCTTGAGTGGTTGATGCCGGGCGCATGACGACGCGCAGTCTTTCGCGCGCGTAAAACGACGTCGCGTGACAGCCTGCGCCAAAGCTGCCAATCCTCCTTCAGCCAGCGTCCTCATTGAGGTGAGGCGCGACCGCGGGGAGGAAGAACGTGGCCTCATCGGCATCACAATCGGCATCACAAGCGGCATCGCCAGCCTATCGCATCGGGACAGGTGCGGGCTTTTCGGCGGATAGGCTCGGGCCTGCGCTCGACCTGGCGCAGCACGGGCGGCTCGATTGCCTGGTGCTGGAGTGCCTGGGTGAGCGGACAGTCGCTTTCGCGCATCGCGATCGCCGGGCTGATCCCTCGAAAGGCTACAACGCGCATCTGGAGAAACGCCTGCGCCAGCTGTTGCCCGTGTGCAAGGCGACCGGCACGACGATCATCACCAACATGGGCGCTGCCAACCCGCGCAGCGCGGCGCTGAAGGCGGTAGCGCTGGCGCGCGAGCTGGGTCTTGCAGGTCTCAAGGTCGCCTGTATCGAAGGCGACGACGTCACGGCCGTGGTGCCTCGCTCAACGCCGATGATGGACGAGCCGGGCACCCTGGTGGATGTCGCGATGCCCCTCGTCGGCATGAACGCCTATCTCGGTGCAGACGCGATTCTTCCTGCGCTCGAGGCAGGGGCGGACGTGATCATCGGCGGCCGGCTGGCGGATCCCGCCATGTTCCTCGCGCCGCTCATGCATCACTTCGGCTGGAAGGCCAACGACTGGGCGCGTCTCGGCGCAGGCACCCTCGTGGGGCATCTGATGGAATGCGGGATGCAGATCACGGGCGGTTATTTCGCCGATCCGGGCATGAAGGAGGTGCCGCGCCTTGCCGAATGCGGATATCCGATCGCCGAAGTCTCAGCGGATGGGGCTGCGGTGATCACGAAGCTCGAGACGGCGGGCGGCTGTGTGACGACGGCAACCGTGAAGGAGCAACTCCTCTATGAGGTGCACGATCCCGTGCGCTATCTCACACCCGACGTCACGGCCGATTTCAGTGGTGCGCGCGTAGAGCAGATTGGGCCCGACAGGGTGCGCATCTGCGGTGCGGGCGGTCGAGAGCGGCCGCAGACCCTGAAGGTCACCGTCGGGTTCGATGGCGGCTTCCAGGCAGAGGCCGGTGTCAGCTATGCCGGGCCGTCGGCGCAGGCGCGTGGGGAACTCGCAGCGCGCATCGTGGAGGAACGCATGCGCTCGGCACACGGGATTCGGGCGGACATGCGGGTCGATCTCATCGGGTCGACGTCGCTGTTTGCCACCGCAGGGTTGCGCAGCGACGCTGCAGAGGATGTCCGGCTTCATGCCGCGCTGCGTTCGGAGAACCGCGAGGATGCCGAGACGCTGCTGTGGGAAGTGGAATCACTTTTGTGCTGCGGACCGGCAGGCGGAGGTGGATACCGCGGCTCGATCACACCCTGCGTGATGACGAAGTCGGTTCTCGTTCCGCGCGAGCAGGTGAAACCGTCCCTGGAGATCATGGTGGCATGAACCAGCATGGCCGCAACGACAGGCGCCTTATACGCGACATTGCGCATGCGCGCGCGGGGGACAAGGGCAATACGTCGAACATCAGCGTCTGGGCGTATGATGCGGCCGACTTCGCGCTGCTGAAGCGCGTGCTCACGCCGGAGCGCATCAAGCGGACCTTTCCGCACCTCGTGAAGGGCCGCGTTACGCGCTATGAGCTGGAGCATCTCGGCGGCCTCAACTTCGTGCTGGAAGAGGCTCTGGAGGGCGGAGTGAACCGCTCTCTCAACCTTGATTCACACGGCAAGTCGTTCAGCTACCTGCTGCTGGGATTGCCGCTCGACGAGTGAGCAAATGCCGGTGCGTGCCCGAGCGCGTACGGAGGCGTTAGGGGATCGAGGGGGTAGCGGCAATGCGGTTTATGGGCGGCAATGCTGCGGCTGGCAGCGCAACAGTTTTGCCGCTATAAGCAGTTGAAACAGCAAGCTCGGGGCGGAGCCATGGCAGCGCACGACGACCACGACCACGACCACGATCATGATCACGACGGGCATCACGGCCATCACCACCATCATGATGGGCAGGTGTCGGAACTGTCGGACCTGCAGGCTCGCGTCAAGGCGCTCGAGACCGTGCTTGCGCAGAAGGGCTATGTCGATCCGAAAGCGCTCGACATGATCGTGGAGTTCTACGAGACGAAGATCGGGCCGCATATCGGCGCCAAGCTGGTGGCGAAGGCGTGGAAAGACCCCGCCTTCAAGAAGGCGCTGCTAGAGGATGCGAATTCGGCCATCGAGAGCCTTGGCCTGTCGCAGAAGGTTGGGGACCATCTCGTGGTGGTGGAGAATACGCCCGAGCTTCACAACATGGTCGTCTGCACTTTGTGCTCCTGCTACCCGTGGGACGTGCTGGGCCTGCCGCCTGTGTGGTACAAGTCGGCCCCGTATCGCTCGCGCACCGTCAAGGAGCCGCGCAAGGTTCTCGCAGACTTCGGCGTCACGCTTCCCGAGGCGACGCGCATCCGGGTGTGGGATTCCACCGCGGAAACCCGGTTCATGGTGCTGCCGATGCAACCGGCGGGCACCGATAACTGGGACGAGGAACGGCTGCAGCACCTGGTGACGCGGGACGCGATGGTAGGGACGGGGCTGGCGGTTTTACCGGAATAAATTGTTTCGCGGTGATTTCCATTATCTCACGTTCCGGACCGTAGAGCCCGTGAGGGCTGTCCTTTAAAACTTCAAAATCACAGGTTTTTAAATGCACAGAAGCCGCATTTCGGCCCGAAATGCGGTTTGCGACTGAAGTTCGTTAACTCCCTCATGATACAGATTAGCCGTAGGCGGTGCCGTACCGTATCTGCGAGCAGGTCATGTATCAGAAGCGTATACGAGCTTTCCTGTGGGGTGCATGCGCACTCGTCGGTGTCTGCACAGGCGCGCCGATCGAGGCGGCAGAACAGGAGCCGCTGTCACTCAACATCGTGGGTGGCCTTGGCGGCATCAAACAATATGCCGCCCTGGAGGAGCCGTTCTGGGCGAAGGAATTGCCCGAAATTTCGGGCGGGCGCATCACGGCGATCATCCATCCGTTCGACCGCAGCGGGCTGCGCGGGCAGGACATGCTCCAGCTCATGCGGCTGGGTGTGGTGCCGTTCGGCACCGCGATCCTTTCATTGGTGGCCGGTGACGAGCCGCTGCTGAATGCGGTCGATCTTCCGGGCCTCAGCCCCGATTTCAACGCGCTCAAGACCAACGTGGCGCGCTTCAGGCCGACGATGGCGGCGCTGCTGCGCGAGCGTTACGACGTCGAACTGCTGGCAATCTACACATATCCTGCGCAGGTGCTGTTTTGCGCGAAGCCGTTTGCGAACCTGAAGGATCTCGCCGGCCGGCGCGTGCGGACGTCTTCTGTCGGCCAATCCGAGATGATGTCGGCGCTGGGTGCGATCCCGATCATCATCCCGTTCGCGGAGACGGTGTCCTCGGTCGAGAAGGGGGTCGTCGATTGCGCCGTCACGGGCACTCTGTCGGGGTTCGAAATCGGGCTGTCGGAGGTGACGACCCATGTGCACGCCATGGCGTTGAGCTGGGGCATATCCATGTTCGGGGCCAACCTGGCGGCGTGGAATGCAATTCCGACGGATGATCGCAATGTCATTCGCGATGCGATCGGCGCGCTGGAGCGCCGCATCTGGGACTCGGCCGACCGCGACACCTCTTATGGGCTGTCGTGCAATGCGGGGGCGCAGAGCTGCGCTTCCACGCGCCGCGGCAAGATGACGGTCGTGCCGATATCGGCGGGAGACGAGAAGCATCGCCAGGACCTGCTCGAGCACTTCGTGCTGCCGCAATGGTTCGAGCGGTGTGGGGTTGCGTGCGAACGCGCCTGGAACGATACGCTCGCGCCCGCAAACACCGCCACCGCCGAGCTTGCCGCGCAGTCGGCAAGTGGTCTTGTGCCAGAGGCTTCGCGATAGAGCGTGATGGCGGGGCGTCATGTGGGGCACGAGTAGAGGACTTGGAGTGCTGGGCCGGCTCGCCGGACTCAGCGGCCGCGTGCCCGGCCGACCCGATGCCCGCGGCAATCTCAAGGCAGCCGTGGGATTGGGAACGGGGCTCGTCCTACTCACGCTGCTCGGCGGCGTCCTCGTGTTCCTCGAACAGTCACGCTCGACGGCCGTGCGCAATGCCAAGGCGGAACTCGAGCGCAATGTGCGGGTGGCCGAAAACATCTTCAACAGACAGCTACTGCAGGTCGATGGCGCGCTGGCAAGCATGCCAACGCTGCTGAGCAACGCCGCGCGCGCTGCCGACGGTCCGATCTCGCCGGAGAAAGCGACGCAGTTGCTGTTCGGACTCAATTTCCAGACCTTTGCGTTTCGCGACCTCGTTCTCGTGGCACCCGATGGCGAGGTGTGGGCAGCTGCCCGTCCCCGGCCGCGCAAGCGGCCTTTGCCCGTCGACGTGACGCCCGGAAAGGCCGCGGGCGCTGCAACGCGCGTGATCGGCCCGACCCGCAATCCTGCAACGGGCGAATGGGCGATCTTCCTGGCGCGGACCGTCACCGTGCCGGGCGCAGGAAAGATGGAAGCCGTGGCCGAGGTGACGGTTTCGGCAATCATGACGCCACTGGCCGACATCGCCAACATGCCGGGGTCTCGCCTTTTCATAGAGCGCGAAGGCGGGCATGTTGTCGGGAGTATTCCCCATGACGAGATGCTGGTGGGGGCTACACGTCGCGGCGCGGATCTCACTGCCAATGGCCGTTCGGTAGAAGTGCCGAGGCCGGACGGCTCTGTCGCGTCCATCGAGGCACGGCGCAGGACGCTTTATTCCGACCTGAGCGTCGTGATGCAGGTGGAGTGGGAAGCCGCTCTCGCAGACTGGATGCGCGACCGCGACCGCCTGCTGGTGGTGGTGGCGCTGGCGGCCACACTGGTGCTGGCACTGGCCGCGACGCTTCTCAGCGCATTGCTGCGGAAGGCGCGGCTGGAGGCGGCGCAGAAGGAGGCGTTGTCGACGCTCGAGGAGGCAATCGAGGCGATGTCCGACGGCTTTGTGATGTGGGACCGGGATGACCGGCTCGTCACGTGCAATCAGGTCTATCGCGATCTCTATTCGGAGAGTGCGCAATTCATCCGGCCTGGCGTCAGCTTCGAGGACGTGGTGCGCCGTGGCGCCGAGGCGGGCCAATATCCGCAGGCGGGCAAGGACCTCGACGGGTTCGTCAAGGGTATCGTGGAGTGGCACCGGGCGGGGCAGGGCTCGTTCGAGCGGCTGCTGCCGGATGGCCGCTGGCTGCTGGTGACCGAGCGGCGTACGGCCGGTGGCGGAACCGTCGGTATCCGGACGGACATCACGCGGCTGAAGCAGGCTCTCAATGAACTGGCCGAGGCGAATGCGCGCGTCAGGGAGACCATGACGACGCTGCAGACGCAGAACGACGCCCTGCGCGACCGCGACCTGTCGCTGCGGGCCCAGTATGTGCTGTTCGACACCGCGCTGAACAACATGTCGCACGGGCTGCTGATGGTAGATTCCGAGCAGCGGGTGATCGTGTGCAACAGCCGCTTCCGCGACATTTTCCACGTCAAGCCCAGCAGCCCGGTGCACGGGCTCAGCCTGCGCGAAGTGTTCATGCGGCCTCCGCATGACGACTTCGACTATGAGGCGAGGGTGGCGGAGATCCGCGATCGCCAGCAAGAGCTGGCACTCTATCGCTCTGCCGGCACGTTCGTGGTCTACATGGAAAACGGGCACGCGATCGCCATCACGCAGCGCCCCATGCACGACGGCGGCTTCGTGGCGATCTACGAGGATGTCACCGAGCAGAAGCGGGCAGAAAGCCGTATCCGCTTTCTCGCGCATCACGACGCGCTGACCAATTTGCCCAACCGCGTGACATTCCGGGGAAGCCTGGAAGGCATGGTGCAGCAACTGAAGGCCGGCGGGCGGAAGCTGGCGCTTCTCTATCTCGATCTCGATCGCTTCAAGGATGTGAACGATACGCTTGGCCACCAGATCGGCGACGCGCTGCTGGAAGCCGTGGGCCAGCGGCTGCGGCACTGCCTGCGCGAGAGCGACGTGGTGGCGCGCCTGGGCGGTGATGAGTTCGCAATCGCCTTCGTGTCGCAAGAGGGGCACGATGCCGAATTGGCTGCGGCCAACCTCGCCCAGCGGATAATCGAGCAGTTGTCGAAGCCCTATGGCCTCGAGGGCCAGACGGTGACGGTGGGTGCGAGCGTGGGCATTGCCACCGCCGATGATGCTGATGTCAACGTCGATACGGTTCTCAAGTGCGCGGACATGGCGCTTTATGCGGCCAAGGACGAGGGGCGGGGACGCTACTGCATCTTCATGCCGGAGATGGAGGAGCAACTGAGGACGCGGCTGAAGATCGAGCACGATATCAAGACCGCGCTCGCCAATGACGAGTTCCGTGTCGTCTATCAGCCGCTGGTGGATCTCGAGAACGAGTGCATCATCGGGTACGAGGCGCTGCTGCGCTGGGAATGTGCCGGCCGCGGGATCATCTCTCCCGCCGAGTTCATCCCGCTGGCGGAGGAACTGGATCTGATCAAAGAGATCGGGGCATGGTGCCTCCAACGCGCCTGTCGCGACATGAGCGCTTGGCAGGGGGACGCAAAGATCGCCGTGAACCTCTCTCCCGTACAACTGCGCAACGACGACATTGTCGACATCGTGCGCGATGCGCTGGCCGCCTCGGGCCTGACGCCTGCCCGCCTCGAGCTCGAAATCACGGAATCGGCCCTGCTGGAGGACAGCGAGCAGATCGTTGCGCGCCTGCACCTTCTACACGCGCTGGGCGTGCGCATCGTGCTCGACGACTTCGGCACGGGGTTCTCGTCGCTGAATTATCTGCGTGCTTTCCCCTTCGACAAAATCAAGATCGACAAGGTGTTCGTGATCGAGGCGACGTCGCGCCCGGACTGCGAGGCCATCGTGCAGTCAGTCGTGCAACTGGCGGAGCGCCTGGGCATGACCACGACGGCCGAGGGCATCGAGACCAAGGAGCAGCTGGAGCTGGTGCAAAGGCTCGGCTGTACGGAAGGGCAGGGCTTCCTCCTGGGCAGGCCGCAGTCGATACTGTCGGTGATGACGGCGCTCGAAGCGCAGACGCGCCCTGAGACCGAGCCGCTGCCACAGCCCCTGGCCGCAGCCGCTGTTTAGGCTGGCAGTTTTCCCGCGCCGCAAATACACTGCCAGCGCAACGCAGGATGGTTGGCGCCGGGACGGGACGCGCGATGGACGGCATACATGACATGGGTGGGATGGACGGCTTCGGGAAGGTGGATGCGCCACCCGCGGAGCCGGCATTTCACGAACCCTGGGAAGGCCGCGTGATGGCCATGAACCGGGCGATGATCGCCTCGGGCGAATGGAACATCGACGAGGGGCGGTTCGGGATCGAAGTCCTGCCCGCACATATCTACCTCATGACCAGCTATTACGAGCGCTGGTTCCTGCGCCTTGAGAACATGTGCGTGGAGGCCGGGCTCGTGACGCGCGAGGAAATCGCGCACGGGCACGCGCACGGCAAGGGGCGCCCCTTGAAGGGCCCACTGCTGACGCCGCAAAACGTGGCCAAGACATACAAGCGCGGCTCGTTCGAGCGCCCGGCGACCGGGCCTGCCAAATTCAAGATTGGTGACCGCGTTCGCGCGCGCAACATGCATCCGAAGTCGCACACGCGGCTACCCCGCTTCGTGCGCGGGCACGTGGGCGTGATCGAGCGCGTGCACGGCGCGCACGTGTTCCCGGACCTTGCCGTGTCGGAGCAGCGTGAGGTGCCGGAGTGGCTTTATACCGTAGCGTTCGACAACCGTGACTTGTGGGGCCCGGACGCGGACCCGACCGTGCAGGTGTCAGTCGATGCCTTCGAGCCCTACCTCGAGGCGGTGTCGTGAGCGAGGATCGCGACGCGCAAGCCTCCATCGCGGAGGCCACGCTCACGGTGCCCGGCATTCCTTGCGAGGCGGAAGGTCCGGTCTTCAAGGAGCCCTGGGAGGCACAGGCGTTCGCCATCGCCGTGACCCTGCAGCAGAAGGGTGTATTCACGTGGGGCGAATGGGCCGTGCGCCTGGGTGAACAGATCCGCGAGGCGCAGGCGGCGGGCGATGCCGATACGGGCGCGACCTATTACCAGCACTGGCTTGCAACTCTGGAACAGCTGGTGGCGGAGAAAGGCGTGGCGGCGGAAGATGCGCTGTCGCGCACGAAGACGGCCTGGCACAAGGCTGCCGGCCGCACACCTCACGGGACGCCGATCGAACTCAAGCCCGAAGACTTTCACTGATCGCGCGAGGCCGTGAGCGCGACTTCCCGACTGGAGCAATCCTGATGAGCGCGGATTTCGCCGATGCGCTTGCCATCCGCAAGGTGGTGGAAGACTGGGCCGTGTGGCGCGATGCGGGTGATTGGGAGCGCTTCAGCACCGTGTGGCACCCGGGCGGACGCATGATGGCTACGTGGTTCCAAGGTTCCTTCGAGGACTTCATCAAGGTGAGCCGCGAGGGGTTCGAAAAGGGCGTTAATATCCTGCATTTCCTCGGCGGGCACAGTGCCGACATTTCTGGCTCGCGGGCCATTGCTCAGACGAAGATGACAATCAACCAGCGCGCCAAGGTGCACGAGGTTCTGGTGGATGTGGTGTGCACCGGCCGCTTCTATGACTTCATGGAGAAGCGCGAGGGGCGATGGGGCGTCGTGCTTCGCCAGCCGATCTATGAGAAGGACCGGATGGATGCAGTCGATCCTGCGGCGCGACTTGTGCTCGACGGCGGGCTGCTGGCGCGCTTCCCAGAGGGTTACCGGCACCTTGCGTATCTGCAAACCCAGAACGGATTTACCGTCAAGCCCGACATGCCGGGCCTCAAGGGCAAAGCGGTGGAAGCGCTCTACGAGCGTGGGCGCGCCTGGCTTGCCGGCGGTGGCCTCTGAAGCTTTTTCGGTGCGCTGACGTCCGGTAAATGGCTCATTCGCGCAAGATCTGCCGAAGCAAGCCGAAACTTAACAGCGCTTGCGGCGTTGCATCGGAAGTTTCTTGCGTTCTCTGGCAGGCCCGATGGCACCTCGCTCCAACTGGAAGGGCTACCTCAAGCTGAGCCTGGTCTCGGCTTCGATCGCCCTTTATCCCGCAATCTCCTATTCGGAGAAGGTTCGCTTCAACACCCTCAACCGTGAGACGGGAAACCGGCTGCGGCGGCAGATGGTCGATTCCGTGACCGGGGACGTGGTCGAAAGCGAGGATCAGGTGCGAGGCTTTGCCATCGGCAAGGACACGTACGTCATCATCGAGGACGAGGAACTCGAGAATATTGCTCTCGAAAGTACGCGCACCATCGACATCGAGAAGTTCGTGCCGAAGGCGTCAATCGACGACCGCTACCGGGACACGCCCTACTACATCGCGCCGGAGGACCAGGTGGGGCAGGAAGCTTTCGCGGTGATCCGCGATGCCATGCGGCGGAAGAAGATGGTGGGGATTGCGCGGCTCGTGATCGCGCGACGGGAGCGGGTCATGATGCTCGAGCCCTTCGGCAAGGGCCTGATGGGAACGACCTTGCACTATCCCTACGAGTTGCGGGGGGAGGAAAGTGCCTTCGAGGATATTCCCGAGCTGAAGCTGCCGGATCAGATGGTGGGCCTGGCAGAGGACATCATCGACAAGATGACGGGTTCGTTCGTGCCGTCGGAGTTCGAGGATCGCTACGAGCAGGCGATGATCGCGTTGATCCGGTCGAAGCAGGCGGGCGTGCCGGTGAAGGCGGAGAAGCCGGCGGCGCGTCCGGCCAACGTCGTGAACCTGATGGACGCATTGCGGCGCAGTGTGGAGGGTGCGTCGCGTGCCGGCGGTGGCGAGCGCGAGAAGGACCGGACCAAGGCCAAGGCGAAAGCCCCGTTGAAACGCAAGGCACGGGGCTGACGTCATGGGCCGGAACGCCCGCAAGGACGGGAGCGATGTGCGGCGGCTGATTTCGTTCGATGCGGAAACTTACCAGGCGCTACATCAGCTGACGCTCGACCGGGCGGCGAGCCTGCAGGAGCTTGCGGACGAAGCCTTCCGTGATCTGCTCAAGAAGCATCATCGGCCCGTGGGCCTGAAGGAGATGTTGCGGGCCAGTGCAAGGCTCACGCCCTCAAACGACGACGCTGTGGCGCGCAAGCCGCGTCGGGGGCGATGAAGCTCATTCTCGCAGCAACGCAACGGCCGTGGCAAAGACCATGGGCGAAAGCGTTGTTACAGCGCCTGCGAACACGCCAATGGCCGCCGCACGCGGGTTCGGGGTCTCAGCAATGAGGGACGCCAAGCGGCCAACATCCGCCAGTATCATCACCTCGACGATCCCGATCGGCACCAGCAGCGCGATGATCGCCTGGGCGACAAGGTAACGGGCGATGGGGTGTCTGGCGGGAATCTTCATAAGCGCCGAACGGCGCAATCGTGGGCCTGGTTCCCGCTTCCGACCTTTGCCGGTGCCTTAAGCGATGGCGGCGCTGGACATTTGCCGTGGCCTCCGGCAGGCTCATGCCAACGAATAAGGCCCGCAACAGGGCCTGCCTTGCTAGGGGAGGGTTGCATGATGATCAGGGTGGCTTTGCCACGCGCGCTTTTTGCGGTGGCTTGTCTCATTGCGGCAGCTGTGGTGCTGTCGGTGCCGAAGGCCTCGGCGCAGGAGTATCCGACGAAGCCCATTACGCTGATCGTTCCCTGGCCCGCCGGTGGTTCTTCCGACGTTGCGATGCGGGCGATCGCGGAGGTGGCGGGAAAGCGGCTTGGGCAGCCCTTCGTCGTCGACAACAAGCCGGGCGCTGGAGGCACCCTCGGACCAGCAACGATGGCAGCCACGGCGAAGCCGGACGGCTATACGCTGTCGCAAATGCCCATCACCGTCGTACGCATTCCCATCATCCAAAAGACGACGTTCGAGACGCTGCGGGATTTCACCTATGTCTCGCAACTCACGGGCTACACGTTCGGCGTTACCGCGAAGGCCGACGGGCCGTTCAAGACCTGGGCCGACGTGGTCAAGTATGCGAAGGAGAACCCGGGCAAAGTCACCTATGGCACGCCCGGAACCGGCACGTCGCTGCACATCGCCATGGAGATGATCGCGGCGAGGGAGGGTGTGAAGTTCACGCAGGTGCCGTTCAAGGGTGCCGCCGAAACGAACGCGGCGGTGCTGGGCGGGCACACGATGCTACAGGCGGATTCCACGGGCTGGAAGCCATTGGTCGATTCCGGACAGCTCAAGCTGCTCAACATCTGGACCGCCGACCGCAGCAAGGTGTGGCCTGACGCGCCGACGCTGAAGGAACTTGGGTATCCCTTCGTGTTCGACAGCCCGTTCGGCGTCGCGGGCCCCAAGGGCATGGACCCGGCTATCGTCAAGAAGCTGGATGCGGCGTTCAAGGCGGCGATGGAAGATCCGGCCGTGATCGAAGTGCTGCAGCGTTACGACATGTTCCCGCGCTATCTCGATAGCGCTGCCTATCTGGAGTCCATGAAGGCGCACGTCGCGCAGGAAACGAAGGCCCTTACAGAACTCGGCATGGCCAAGAAATGAAGGCGGCCATCGGCAGGAGCGACAGGGACTGATGTTGGTCAGAAGCGCAGAACTCTGGGGTGGACTGTTCTGGCTGGCGCTTAGCGCTTTCGTCGTCTGGTCGGGTCG
>JBDHTJ010000004.1:0-60137 GCA_039808585.1 Hyphomicrobiaceae bacterium
TCTGTCACCCCGGGATGAACATGGAGCCGCCCGTCGGCGTCAGGCTCCTGCGCGCGGCTTGGCGCCACGCCGCGCGAGGATGGTGCCCAGGATCCCCTTGGGCATGTAGATGATGAACAGGATCAGCAGCAGGCCGTAGATGGCGCTGTCGAGTGCGAGTGCTGCCGAGCCCAGCGTGGACTTCAGGAACGCCGAGTTCTGGATCACCACCCGCAAGATTTCCGAAAGAAGCTGCGTGAAGACGGCCCCCACGGTCGGCCCCAGCATTACCCACACACCGCCTGCCACGACGGCAAACACCATGTTGAGCGAGGTGCCCAGACCCGCGATCGTGTCAGGCCCGATGTACATCTGGTATTGCGCAAACACCGCCCCGCCCACTGCGCACATGCCAGAAGACAAGGCCGTGATCTTCAACTTCTCCCGCGTGACATTGATACCGACGGAGGAAGCGGCATCTTCGTCCTGGCTCGCCGCATCGAGTGCGTAGCGGTCCATGCTCTTGTCCATCCGCCACCAGACATAGAGGCCGAACAGCCAGAGCGCGAAGGCGATGTAATAGGCGAGCATCCGGTCCGGCTCGAACTGCATCGCATAGAGCGAGATGCCGTCGCCGTAGCGCTTGGGCTGGGTGCCGAGCGATCCTCCCGTATAGTCCCTGAGCCCTACGATGCAGAGCCGGACAAACTCGGTGAGGGCCAGCGTCAGCAATCCGAAGTAGTGGCCGGTAATGCGCAGGGAGAAGCAGGGATAGCCCACGAGCATCCCCACGATCACGGCGGCGACGATGGCGACCGGAATGCCGAGCCAGGGCGTTATGCCGGCATAATTCCACAGGAGCACGGTGACGTAGGCGCCGATCCCGGTGAAGGCGCCATGACCGAGCGACGTCAGCCCGAAGCGGCCCATCAGCGCCCATCCCGTATAGATGAACGACCAAATGAGGATCTGGATCAGGATGTGGAGGTAATACTTTTCCGATCCGCCGAGCGTCAGGCGCACGAGCAGGGGCAGCGCGGCAACGGCCAGCAGTCCCGCAATTGCTGCAGGGGTCAGTCTCGGCCACGCACTCTCCTCTCGCGCAATCACGACTTGCCCCCGAACAGTCCCTGCGGCCGGATGAATATCGCGATCATGAAGAACAGGAACGCGACGGCGTAACCCCACTCGGTGTGGAAACAGCTCGAACCGACGGCGATGAACTGGCTGATGACGAAGGCCGCGAGGAACCCGCCGATCATGTTGCCGAGGCCGCCCAGCACGCAGATCATGAACACCAGCGGGCCGAACTGCAGGCCGATCTGGGGATAGATGTCGTAGTTGAGCACCATCAGCGTGGCGGCGAGGCCCGCAAGGCCACCACCGATGGCCGACGTGATGACGTAGATCCTGCGGCTGTCCACGCCCATCAGCGGCATGATCTGCCGGTCCTGCGCGATGGCCCGGATTGCGGTGCCGATGTAGCTCTTGCGCAGGAACAGCCACAGCACCAGCATGCTCACGAGCGCCACCACGAACGAGATGATGCGGGCGCGCGAGAAGCTCATGTCGGCAGCGTTCACGGACCCAAGCGAAATGCCGATGTTGCGGAATTCGATGCCGAACGCCATCGTCGCCACGGCCTGCAGGAAGAACAGCACTCCGCCGGTCACCAGCAGCTGGTTGATGGGCTCGCTGTCGAGAACGGGGCGGATCACCAGCACGTGCAGCAGCGCGCCTGCCATCGCCACCAGCGCAATGCCGATGGCCGCCGCGACGAGGAATGGCAACCCGGCCTTGTAGGAAAAGTGGATGCCGTACATCCCCACCATGACGAGCTCGGCGTAGCAGATCCAAACCACGTCGATCACGCCGAATACGAGGTTGAGGCCGAGGGCGAGTAGAGCAAGAAGGCCCGCCAGCAGGATGCCGTTGAGCAGCGCCTCCAGGAAGAAGATGTCGAGCTGGCAGTCCATCCTCGTCCCTTCCGTTCAGATGCCGAGATAGGCTTTGCGGATGTCGTCACTCGCCGCAAGCTCGGCAGCACTTCCGCTGCGCTCGATCTTGCCGACCTCGATGAGATACGCCCGATCGACGATCTTCAGCACCTGCGCGACGTTCTGCTCGACGATCAGCACGGTGTAGCCCTCCGAGCGGATGCGGCGCACGAGTTCGAACACCTGCGCCACCACCACGGGTGCGAGCCCCATCGAAGGCTCGTCGAGAAGAACCAGCTTGGGCCCGCTCATCAGGGCGCGCCCGATTGCGCACATCTGCTGCTCGCCGCCCGACATCGTGCCCGCGAGCTGATGCCGGCGCTCCTTCAGGCGCGGAAAGAGCCCGAACACGTAGTCGAGGCGCTCGGCGCTGCGAGCGCGCGCCTGGGGGATGAACGCGCCCATCTTGAGGTTGTCTTCTACCGAGAGGCGCGGAAACAGGCGCCTGCTTTCAGGCACGTGCGCAATACCAGCCTCGATGATCCGGTGCGAGGCCGTCTTGCGCAGGTCCTGCCCTTCCATGCTCATTCGCCCGCTGGTGGCCGGCAGCAGCCCCGATATCACCCGCAACAGCGTGGTCTTGCCGGCGCCGTTGGCGCCGATCACCGCGACCGCCTCGCCGGCCTCGACTGTCATGGACAAATCGAAAAGGGCCTGGAAGGCGCCGTACCCCGCGTTCACCCCGGCGAGTTCGAGCATCGCCATCTCAGGCAGCCTCCGGGCCGAGATACACCTCGATCACCCGCGGGTCCGATTGCGCCCCGCGCGGCGCCCCGTCGAAGATCTTTTCGCCGTGGTCGAGCACGACCACCCGGTCGACCACGCGCATCAGCACGCCCATGATGTGCTCGACCCATATGATCGTGATGGCTTTTTCTTTGCGGATGCGGCTCAGCATGTCCGCGGCCTCGTCCATTTCCGAGTGGTCGAGGCCGTTCAGGCTTTCATCTGCCAGCAGCAGCTTGGGCTGCGTGGCAAGGGCGCGCGCAAGCTCGAGCTGCTTGAGGGCGCCCGCGCCAAGCCCATCGGTGCGCGCCCTCGGGTCGGTCGGCAGCCCCACCAGCGCCAGCGCCTCCTCGGCCTGTGCCCAGCATGCACTGCGCGAGGTCTTGCCCTGCTGGCCGAACCAGGCCGAAAGCGCCACGTTCTCGAGCAGCGACAGGTTCCGGAACGGCCGCGGGATCTGGTAGGTGCGTCCAATGCCCTTGTGACACACGGCATGCGCGACGAGCCCGCCGATCTCCTCGCCCGCGAACCGTATGCTGCCAGCGGTTGGCTGGTACATGCCCGCAATACAGTTGAATGTTGTGCTCTTGCCCGAGCCATTGGGGCCGATCAGCCCGAGGATTTCGCCCTCTTCAACCTCGAAAGAGACGTTGTTGACGGCGGTGAAGCCGCCGAACTTCTTGGTCAGGCCAGAGACGGACAGTAGGGACATCAGGCGCCAAGCCGGTTCGAGCGAGCAGGGGTGGCGCTGGGCACAGGGCCCAGCGCCGACCGAAACCTTCAACGGGCGTAGGCGTGCCCGCTCGGAAGCGGAAACACCGGGTCTCCCGTGCGCAGGTTGCTGGGCCAGGCAATCTTGGTGGCGCCGTCAACGAACTGCATGACCACGGGGTTCGACCGCTCGTTCTGGCCCGCCATTTCGTGGCCCGGCGGGAAGAATTTCACGCCGTAGCCCTGGATGGTGCCACCCGCGGGAATGTCAGTCTCGAGTGCCGCCTTGCGCAGCGCCTCGGGGTCGACGCCACCATATTTCTTGATGGCGCGCGGCATCACGTCGTTGAAGAAGATCCACGCCTGGTTGAAGCCCATGGAAACGTGCGACGGCACTTCCTTGGCACCGGTCGCGGCCTTGTAGCGCTTCACCATCTCCTGCGTGAGATCACCGAGGCCGGGTGCGAGCGTCTTTGGATCGAGCAACTGCGCGGCAACGGGGTCGACGTTGTAGAGATAGTTCACGTCCTTGCCGAAGGTCTCCGTCAGCTTGTCGATCTGCGCATGGCCGGCGCCATGGCCGATGAGGGCGCCCCACTTGAGGCCGGCTTCCTTCGCCTGACGCAGGAACAGCGTGATGTCCGGGTTGTAGCCCGTGTGCAGGATCACATCGGCCTGGGCCCGCCGCAGCTTCGTGACGAGTGCCGAAAGATCGGTCGAGGTGGCCGCGTAGCCCTCCTTATGCACGATCTGCATGCCAAGAGACTTGCACTTGGCCTCGTTCCCCGCCGCAACGCCGGCGCCATAGGGGCCATCCTCGTGGATGATGGCGACCTTGACGTCCTTCACTTCTTTCTTGAGCTTGTCCTTCGCGTTCTCGGCAACGAACGAACAGGAGGCCTCACCGAACTGATCGGAATGCACCTGCGCGCGGAACACGTATTGCAGGTTCTTGCCCTTGAACACGGCAGAGGCGACGCAGATGTTGGCCCAGAAGAATTTCTTTGCCGCATCCACTTTTGCAGCCAGCGGCACGCACTGCGCGGAAGAGAAGAGGCCCATCAGCATGTCGACTTTGACGTCGTTCAGCATGCGCTCGGCTTCGTTGATCGCCACGTCGGTCTTCGATTGCGCGTCCGCATAGGTCGGCACGATCTTGTAGCCCTCGACGCCGCCCCGCTCGTTGACGAGATCGATCGCGATCTTGGTTGCGATCTGGCCGGGGAGAGACCCGCCACCCGCGAATGCGCCGGTCATGTCGTAGATGACACCGACCTTGAATTCCTTCTGTGCGTGGGATGGGCTGGCTGCCGTCATGAATAGCGTGGCAGCAGCCGCAACAGCGGCATGCCTGAATAGACGCATCGATTTCCTCCCTGGACTTTGTGGTATTGCTTTTTTGTTTCCTGGAATGTGCGGACAGCCCCGACGCTTTGTCAACCGCGCTGATCTGCGAAAGGCGCCCCAAGCCTCCGCCGATCGCGTTTGTGGGGCTGCGCAGCTTCGCCTATCTTCCCTGGCAACAGCAGGAGGATGGAATGTCGGACGTCATCACTTTCACCCCGGGCGGATACAGGTTCCTGAAGGGCGTTTCGCAGTATTCGGCAGGGGTCGCCGCACTGTCTGGGTTCGAGCTTGTGCGTTATCGCTTCGTGCAGCCGGTGCCACTCGCGGAAGGTTTCGGAAGGATCGCGGAAGTGATCAAGGCGGCGGGTCGCCCGCTCACGGCCTTCGCAGCCTGCGAGTTGCGCTCGCCGGCGCCGTTCACGGAAGCAGGCTTCGCAGCCTTCAACGCCATCTACACGCGCACGCTCGAAGAGTGGGGCCTCATGCGTGACGGGGTCAATCCCATCGCCCGCAGCAACGTCTGTCCCGAGATTGCCCCGCCCGGTGCGCCGAGCTTCTATGCTTTCTCCTTCACGAGAGAGTTTCCCGGCGCGAAACCCAGCTTCGTCGTGGCCGGTTCAGGCGAGGCGCCCGAGGGCTTTGCCACCTATCGTGACCATATCGTTGCCCGCGGCGACACAACGCCCGCAGGCCTCCGCCGCAAGGCGCAGTTCGTCCTGGGTGAAATGGAACGGCGCATGGGTGCGCTCGGCTTCTCCTGGCGCGACGCCACGGGTGTGCAGGTCTACACCGTCCACGATCTCCATCCCTTCCTGGCCGAGGAGATCGTGAAGCGCGGTGCGGCTGCGGGTGGCCTCGCCTGGCACTTCAACCGTCCGCCGGTGCAGGAACTCGAATACGAGATGGACTGCCGCGGCCTCCGGCAGGAGTACGTCATCGATTAGAACCTGCGGCGTGCCCTGCCGCGGTCAGGCGCCATGCGCCGCCCCACTGCGGCCGCGCTGCGAGACATGCCATGGCAGCACCACGCGCTCGGCGTAATCGACGAGGAAGAACAGCAGCGTCCCGACGATGCCGAGCAGGACCAGCGACACGAACACGCGGATCGTGTCGAACTGGCCTTGCGCAATCAGGATCTGGAAGCCGAGACCCTGGCTTCCCGCCACGAACTCGCCAACGATCGCACCGACGAGCGCAAACGAAATCGCCACCTTCATGCCTGCAAAGAGACTTGGCAGGGCGCATGGAAAGCGGATCTTGAAGAGGATCGCGAGGGGGGAGGCCTTCGAGACGCGCGCCAGATGCAGCATGTCGGGCTCGACCGATCGCAGCCCCAGCACCATGTCGATCACGATGGGAAACAGCGCCAGCATCAGCGCGATGGCAATTTTCGGCTCCGTTCCCGTGCCCATCCAGATCACGAACAGCGGCGCCAGCGCCACCTTCGGAATTGAGTTCAGCGCCACCAGAAGCGTGTAGACCGTGCGCTCGAGAAAGCGCGAGTAGACGATGCCGACGGCCAGCAGCACCCCCAGCACGACAGCCGCCATGAAGCCTGCGCAAGTCGTGAGGATCGTGAAGCCCAGGTGCCGCATGAACACCCATGGCGTCTCCCAGAAGGCGAGCGCGATGGCTGAAGGTGACGGCAAGATCAGCGGTGTCGGCTGGAAGATGCGCACCGCCAATTCCCACAGCGCCAGCGATGCCACGATCACGATGGCAATGTCGCGCACTTCGTTGTCACCCGCAAACAGCCGGCGCAGCATGGGCTACTCCTTGACGATGCCGAGCTCGGCGAAGTGATGACGGATGCGGGCGACATACTGCACGAACTGCGGCGTCTCGCGGCTCGCCAGTGATCGCGGCCGCGGCAGCTCGATCGTGATCACGTCCACGATCATGCCGGGCGCCTTGCCCATCATCACCACCCGGTCCGAGAGGAACACGGCCTCCGCTATCGAGTGCGTGATGAAGAGCAGTGTCTTGCGCGTCTCCTGCCAGATCCGCGCAAGCTCGATATTGAGATCGTCGCGCGTCATGGCATCGAGCGCGCCGAACGGTTCGTCCATGAGCAGCAGTTCCGGGTCGGCAAGGAGTGCGCGGCAGATGGAGGCGCGCTGGCGCATGCCTCCCGACAGCTCCCACGGAAAGCGGTGCTCGAAGCCGCCGAGGCCGAAACGTTGAAGCAGCGCGACGGCCTTGTCCTTGTAGCGCGCGCGCGGCAGCCCCAGGAACTCGATGGACAACAGCACATTGTCCAGGATCGTCCGCCAGTCGAGCAGCACGTCCCGCTGGAACACCACGCCGAGATGGTCAGGTGGGCCCTTGAGCGGCTTGCCCGCCACCTGCAGTGTGCCGCTCGTCGCCTCCTCGAGGCCCGCAACGAGCTTGAGAAGCGTGCTCTTCCCGCAGCCTGAGGGGCCAACAACGGAGATGAACTCTCCCGGCGCGATGTCGAGGCTCACGTCCACCAGGGCAGGAACCGCCCCGCGCGGGGAAGCATAGATCTTCCCGACGCGGACGATGGAGACGTAGGGCACGCGTGTCGTGTCCATCGCGGTTCCGTCCGGCATGCGCCGCTTATTCCACCAGGTTGTTGGTGTAGAAGTCCTCGGCCTTCCAACCGGGCTTCACGACACCCGCCGCTTCCATCGACTTCAGCGCGGCTTCCCAATCCTCTTTCGCCTGCCAGCCGATCGGCTTGCCGACAGAGGCCGGCGTATCGAAGTATTCGATGGTCAGCTTGATCTGGCCGCGAAGCACGTCCGGATTGAGCTTGGCATCCGGGCGTTCTGCGATCATCGCTTTCACGCCGTCGTCGATATTGCTCTTGAGGTGGGCCCAGGCTTTCTGCTGCACCTGGATGAGGCGCTTGAGCGCGGCCCCTTTGCTCGCGATCGTATCCTCACGCGCGACAAGTCCATAGCTCGGGAAGGAGATCCCGGCGTCGGATGCCAGCAGGCACTTGGACGGCCGCGGTCCCTCGGCCACCGGCAGCGCCGAGCCAACCGTCGACATCAGCCCATCGGCCCTTTTCGCCGTGTACGTTCCCCACAGCGCAGCGGGATCGACGAAGTCCACCTTCACGGTTTCCCGCGTCATGCCGCCCGATTTCAGATAGAGGTCGATAAACGGTGCCCAGGGGCTGGCAGCGAAGACCACCACCGTCTTGCCCTTCAGGTCAGCGACCGACTTCATCGGGCTGTCGCGGTCGACCAGGATGCACAGGTCCGTCTTGCGCTGGAATGTGGCGATCGACTTGATCGTGGCGCCCTGCGCGCGCGCGGAGCCCACAAGTCCCACCTGAACCTGGCCGACGTCCACCTGGCCTGCATTGACCAGCTGCACCGTGTTGCCCGAGCCCCGTCCGTCCTGCACGTCCACGTCGAGGTTCGCATCCTTGAACCAGCCCTTGTTCTTGGCGAGGTGCATCGCCGCCTGCACGCCCCACGGCGAGAAGTCTAACCGTACAGTGAGCTTGTCCTGAGCGTACGCCGGCACGGAAAGCGCGAGAAGCGCCGCCGCTGCAAGGCTTGCCACAATTCTCTTCATTTGCGGACCTCCCTTTGATCCTTGGCTGAAAAATCAGGCTTCGACACGGGCGCCCCCGACGTCAGGTAGCTCAGCACCATATCCACCACATGCACGCGTCGGTGCCGGATGCGGGGCCGTGACACGAAATTCCGGTCGAGAAGCCACGATAGCGTGTGCTGGTTGGACAGGAAGAAGTAGGCGAGCCCGGATATCGACAGATAGAGATCGACGGCATCGACATTGTCACGGAACACGCCCTCGCGCTGGCCTTTCTCCAACAGTACCCGGATCGTATCGAGAAGGCCACGGTAGAGCGGCTTCACCTTCGCCGAATTCTTCAGGTGCTGCGCGTAGTGGATGTTCTCCACGCTCATGAGGCGAATAAGGTCCGGCGTCGCCACGAAATGATCGAATGTGCTTTCGATCAGCTTCTCCATGCCCTCGAGCGGCGGAAGCCCCCGCAGACGAGCGTCCTCCTGGCTTTCGCGCAGGCCAGCATAGATGCGCTCCAGGACTTCGAGATACAGCCCATCCTTCGAGCCGAAGTAGTGATAGATCAGGTTCTTGTTGACCTTCGCATCTTCCGCGATGCGATCCATGCGGGCGCCATTGAGCCCGTGCGTCACGAACTCTATCCGCGCCTGATCGAGGATGCGCGCCCGGCTCGCCTCAGGGTCGCGCGTCGCCCGTGTCTTGGTCGCTGGCAGATCAAGCTCCATCGGCTGCGCCTCTGGCCGCTCGCGCCTTCGCGGTCGCTGGCTCGTCGATCCTGCCGGCATCGTCGCACAGCACGCCATAATGGCGCTCGGCGAACGCGGGCGTAATCTTGCCATCGGCGACGTCCTCGGCGACATCGACGGGCTTGCGCAGCATCGGATTGCCGAAACCGCCCGCGCCGGCCTGCTCGTGAATGATCAACGTATCCCGCGCGACACTGGTCGTGATCTTGCCGGGCAGTGCCTTCAGTTCGTTGCCGATCTGCATGAAGTTGCGCGAGTGACCGCCCGGCTCACCCCCTGCAAGGCCGTAGGGCTGGAAGCGCACCCGATCCGTCCGCATCTGCAGCAGGGCCTCCTGCGCCAGGATGCGATAGCTCCGCCGGATGCCGATGCCGCCGCGGAACTGCCCCGCTCCGCAGCTATCCGGCACGAAGGCGTAATCCTCGATGCGCACCGGATGCTCCGCCTCCATCACCTCGACGGGCATGTTGGAAAGGTTCTGCGAGGCGTTGGTCACCGCCTCCAGTCCGTCCTTGTCGGGCCTTCCGCCCCAGGCGCCGCAGATCATGTCGACGATGATGAAGGGCTGCCGATTGGGCCGCAGCCCCGAGATGCAAATAACGCTGTTGCCGCCCTCGCCCGCCGCCGGCACCTTGTCCGGCACGATCTTGGCGAGCGCGCCGAGCATCACGTCGAAGACGCGATAGCCCGTCAGCGCGCGCGCAGCACATGGCGCGGGCATGACAGGGTTGAGGATCGAGGCTTCCGGCGCCTTCACCTTCACGCAACGGAACATGCCGACGTTGTTCGGCACGTCCTTGGCCAGCACGCAGCGCACCGAGAGATATGTGAGGGAATGTGTAAAGGAGAGCGTGGAATTCAGCGCACCCTTCACCTGCGGCGAGGACCCGGTGTAGTCCACGAACAGCGATCCATCCGGTCGCACGGTGATTGCGACATTGAGCGGAATGGGTTTGTCGGAAAAGCCATCGTCGTCGATGTAGTCGATGAAGGTGTAGGTGCCGGCCGGCCACGTCTTGATCTCCGCCCGCGTCAGGCGCTCGGCATAGTCGAGCAGCTCCTGCATGTAGGCATCGACCTCGTCGGCACCATAGCGCTGCATCAGCTTCTCGAGACCGCGTTTTCCCACCTGCGCCGCTGCGAACTGCGCGCTGAGATCGCCCCATACGCGGTCGGGCACGCGCACGTTGATCTTGATCAGCGTCTCGAGCGTCGTATTCAGCACGCCCTTGTCGTAGAGCTTCAGCGGCGGGATGCGCAGGCCTTCCTGGTAGATCTCCGTCGAATCCGATGCATTCGAGCCGGGCACCCGGCCACCCACATCCGTGTGATGGCAGATCACCACGGCAAAGGCGCGCCGCTTGCCGCCTTCGAAGATCGGCACGAACATGAAGATGTCCGGCAGGTGCATGCCACCATGGTAAGGATCGTTCATGATCACCACGTCGCCGTCGTGGAGATCACTGCCGAACTTCGACAGAACCGCATCCATGGCCTCGGGAATGGCACCGAGGTGCTGCGCGATGGTCTTGGCCTGTGCCACCATCTGCCCGTCACCTGCGCAAATCGCTGCCGAGAAGTCCATCACGTCCTTGACGATCTCGGAGCGCGCGATCCGCACGACCGTGTAGGCCATGTCGTCGGCAATGGAATCGAGGCCGCTCTTGATGACGGCGAAGGTGATCGGGTCGACCTTCATCACCGCACCTCCTCCCGCAGATCAATAATGACGCAGCCCATGCCATCGCGATGAACCGTGGTGTCCGGCGGCACCACGATCGTGGCGTCGAATTCCTCGATGATGAGCGGGCCGTTGCGCGCAGTGCCATCGAGCGCGCTGCGATCGATGATCGCCACGGGCCGTGCCGCCTCTCCGCGTGCGAACGAGACCGGGCGGGTGCCGGCGCGTGCTGCCCCCGCCCGATGCGCGATCAGCATGTTCTTGAAGTCCAGTCGGCTTTCGCGCAAGCCGCGCCCTGTCACCCGCACTTTCATCAGCTCGATGGGGGTCGCGTCGGTGTAGCCGTACATCTTGCGATACTCGGCGACGAACCGCGTCCGGATCTGTTCGATGTCCTCGCCCTCGAAGGGCACGCTGAGCTCTGTCGCCTGTCCCTCGTGCCGCAGGTCTGCCTCCCACAGGAATTGGCGCCGCTCTGCGGGATAGCCATCCGCGGCAAGGCGCGCTGCGGTATCGGCCTCCAGTCGCTTCCTGATCTCTGCCAGTTGCCGGCCGGAGAAGCCGTCCAGGGGGCGCGTCACCGTTGCCAGCGCCGTGTGCTCCACGTCCGAAGCCAGCATGCCCACGGCGCAGAACACGCCCGACAGCGGCGGCACGATCACGCGTGGAATGCCAAGCTGCCGGGCAAGATCGGGGGCGTGCACGCCGCCGTTCCCCCCAAACGCCACGAGCGAGAAGTCGCGCGGGTCGCGCCCGCGCTCAACCGTCACCGCGCGAACGGCGCGGGCCATGGCGGCATTGGCCACCGCCCGGATGCCATGCGCGGCTTCCGCGATCGTCAGCCCCAGTGGTTCCGCCACATGGTGAAGAATGGCGCTCTCACTCAGCGCCCGGTCGATCGGCAGCCGACCGCCAGCAAGCGACGTGTCGTTCACGAAGCCAAGTACGACGTTGGCGTCCGTCACGGTCGGTCGGTCGTTGCCAAGCCCATAGCAGGCTGGCCCAGGGACGGCGCCGGCGGAAGCAGGCCCCACCACCAGCAATCCGCCCTTGTCGATCCCCGCGATGGAGCCGCCGCCCGCGCCCACCTCCGCGATATCGATGGCGGGGACTTTCAGCATGTACCCGCCCGCCTTGATGAAGCGGCTCGAGGTCGAGATGCCGTCGCGGAATTCATATTCGGACGTCATGCTGGGGCGGCCATCTTCGATGATGACGGCCTTGGCCGTGGTGCCGCCCATATCGAAGACGATAAGGTCGCTTTCACCGCGGGCGCTGCCGAGCCGCGCTGAGCCGATCACGCCGCCGGCAGGCCCCGACGCCACCACCAGCACCGGTTTCTCGCAGGTGACGTTCGCAGCGAGCATGCCGCCGTTCGACGTCATCACCAGCACCGGCGCTGTGATGCCGATGCCGCGCAAACCCTCTTCCAGCCGCTGCAGATAGCTGCGCATGGCCGCCAGCAGATACGCATTCACCACCGTGGTCGAGGTGCGCTCGTATTCCTTCATTTCCGGCAAAACGGCGCACGACGTCGTCACCAGAAGCTTCGGGAAGTGCCGCTTCAGTACGGCCTCGGCCTGCAACTCGTGCGCAGGGTTGCGATAGCTGTTGATGAAGGCGATGGCCACCGTCTCGATACCGTGCTCGATGAGCGCTTTGCCAGCCGCAACTACCTCGCCTTCGCTCAACGCCGTGACGACCGATCCGTCGGCGGCCATTCTCTCCGTCACCTCGAGGCGATGACGCCGGGGCACCAGGGGCTTGGGCTTGTCCCAGGTCAGATCGAACATGTCGGGCATGCGGATGCGCCCGATCTCCAGCACGTCCCGAAACCCGCGCGTGGTGATGAGGCCGGTGCGGGCCCCTTTGCGTTGCAGGATCGTGTTTGAGCCGACGGTCGTGCCGTGCAGGATCTCCGCGATCGATGAGGGTGCAATCGCCAGTTCCGAGAGCAGCTGCCCAACGCCTTCCACCACGGCACGCGCCGGATCGTCTGGCGTGGAGGAGAGCTTGCTCTCGTGGATCCGCCCGTCCGCCGCCAGCAGGGCGATGTCGGTGAATGTGCCACCGATGTCGACGGCCACGCGCACCGCGGCCGCGCCTGCGGATGCGATTGATGCCGAGCCCAGGGCCGCTGCTGCGCGTGCACCCGTCATCTCAACTCCCCGAAGGATTTCAGCTGGAGGCATACTAACCAGTTAGTCAATACAAGGGCAAGACGTCGAGGGAACAAGAGTGTTTGCCCGATGGGGAGGGCGCTCGCCGGCTGCCTGTCATTCCACTCTGCTCAAGCGGGCCGAGCGCCCCTTTCGCGGCACCGAGGCCAGGCTCGCACGCCACAGTGCTTCGAAAAGCTGCCTCTGAAGGGCGGCGAACTCGGCACTCTCGATGGTCATGGCGAAGTTCTCCCGGCGCGAGGAGATGATTGCGACGGTGTCATCATAGATGTAGGTGGTCATGGTGGTATCGAAGCCACCGGGCGCAAATCGCAGTTCGCGCAGATCCTTGGCGCTGTCTCTCCAGTGTCCGTGGATGTCGCTCGACCGGGAGCGCACCACCCTCAGGAACACGCCGGCCTCGATGCGGCGGCGCACGAGCTGGTCCATCCATGCCCGCCCGGGCACCTCGTAGAGGTCGCGCATCGAGAGAATGCCCATCAATTCCTTGCTGCGGCTCAGAAGCGTGTCCTCAAGCACGCTTTGAATTCCGGCCAGCCCCTCGTAATAGCGCACGCGCGGCCGTCCGGTGCCCCCGACATGCAGCGAGCGCAGGTCCGGCAGGATGCCTTCCAGGCGCCTGCGACGGTTCTCGAATACCTCCGCAAGGCGGTCCGGACTAGCCGCGATCACACGCATGTTGCGCGCCCCGCCTTCTTCGCTGGCCACAAGCCCCTGCGCTTCGAGCCGGGACAGCACATCATAGGCATTCGTGCGGCTGATTCCGGCCTTTGCGGCCACCTCGCGGATGGGGGCCGCGCCGAGTTCGAGCGCTGCGAGATAGAATCGCGCCTCCGTGTCGTGCAATCCGAGTTCGACAAGCGTGCGTTCCAACATCGATGATCCTGCAATCTTCGTTATTGCAGGCATCATAATCCAATGTGTTGACGGTCGTCGACAAGGCATGCCGTGCGCAGCACCAATCGATGCAAATAACGCCGCGATATTGGGCAATCCGGAAAGACGTCTTGTGTCGGGACGATCCGACTTGACATTGCTTGCCGTGCTCCAGAAGATCGCGCCATCGCAGCTGCACCCCAAGGTCCTCCACCGTGTCGGACGTCGTTCTCGCGCTCGCCATCAACGGCCTTGTCTGGGGGCTCATCATCGCATTGATCGCTCTCGGCCTGTCGATCATCTTCGGGCTGCTCGATATCATCAACGTCGCCCATGGCGACCTGTTCATGATCGGCACCGTGGGTGGGCTCGTCATCGCCACGATCACCGGTTCGTTCTGGGTCGCGATGGTCTTGGTGCCGCTCCTGGCCTTTGCGCTTGGCCTGCTGCTCGAGCGTGTCGTCATTCGTCCCACCATTCGTCACGCCGCATTGACGATCGTCACCACCTTCGGTCTTTCCATGATGCTGCAGGAGGGTGTGCGCGCCACCTATGGTCCGCAGCCCCGCCGCATGTCGCCACCCATCGGCGGCACCGTGCACCTCTTCGGCATCGACTACGACGTCTACCGCATCTTCGCGGCTCTGTTTGCCGCTCTCGCGCTTGGCGCATTCTTCCTCTTTCTCAGCCGTACCAAGCTCGGCACGCGCATCCGCGCCGTCCGCCATGACCCTGAAACGGCGACCGCCCTTGGCATACCCGTCGCCCGCATTTGCGGCATCACATTCGCGCTGGGCACGGCCATGGCCGCACTCGGTGGCGTCATCGCCGCGCCCATCACCACGGTGGAGTTCCGCACGGGCGTGGACATCCTGCCGTTCTGCTTCATGGCCGTGGTCATTGGCGGTCTCGGCAACTTGCAGGGTACGGTCGCGGCTGCCGTCCTTCTTGCTGTGCTCGAGGGGCTCGTGACCAGCTTCACCAACCCCACGATCGCACGCATCGTTTCGCTGGCCATCATGAGCGGGGTGTTGCTGTTCCGTCCGCACGGGTTGTTCGCAGGAGCAACGCGATGACGGCCTTCGTCAATCGCGTTGGGCTGGCCCTCCTTGTGGCGGCCCTCCTTGCCACTCCCGTGCTCCTTGCCGCGCTCAACGCCGGCTTCTGGGTCAACGTCGTCACCGAGATCCTGATCTGGTCGCTGCTTGCCACCAGCGTGAACCTGCTGTTCGGCTACGTTGGTCTTCTCTCGTTCGGACAGGCGCTTTACTTCGGCTTCGGCATGTACGGGGCCGCCCTCGCCGTCATCCATTTCGGCGCCGGCTTCTGGGGTGCACTGGCATTCGGCGTATTCGCCGCAACCGCCATGTCGGTCGTTGCAGGTGTGCTGGCCGTGCGCCTCACGTGGCACTACTTCGCAATCATCACCGTCGTCTTTTCCTTGATCTTCTACTTCGCCGCGATGAGCGCCAAGCCGATCACGGGCGGCGATGACGGGCTGTCGTTCTCGGTGCCTCCCGTATTCGATGCTTTCGGGCTCAAGCTTTCCCTCGCCGACCAGACCACGCAGTATTACGTGGTGCTCGGCTTGACGGCCGCCTGCTATGGCATCTTGTGGCTTGTCATCCGAAGTCCGCTCGGCTTGCGTTTCGAGGCCGTTCGCGAGAATGACCGGCGTGCGCGCCTCATCGGCATCAACGTGTATCTGTGCCGGCTCGCGGCCTTCATCCTCGCCGGTGCCGTCGCGGGCCTTGCCGGCGCGCTCTTCGCTTTCTTCGGCAGATATGCATCCGCTTCCTACATGTTCTATCACGTCTCGGGTGAGGCCACGGTGTGGGCCATCGTTGGCGGCGTCGGCACGCTCTTAGGGCCGCTCTTCGGCACGGCGCTCCTCATCGTGTTCCGGGAGCTGGTATCTACGGTGTGGGAAAACTACCTGTTCGCCGTCGGTGCCCTCACCGTTCTCGTCGTCATGTTCGCGCCCCGCGGCTTGGGCGGTGCCTGGAACGATGCAGTCGCAGCGCTCGCCCGGACGCGCTCCGACAAATCAGACAAGGCCAGGCCATGATGCCGGCGCCCGCCCTCGAGACGCGCAATCTGACGCGCCGTTTCGGCGGGCTCACCGCCGTCGATAATGTCAGCATGACGCTGGCATCCGGACGCCTCAACGCCATCATCGGTCCCAACGGCGCCGGCAAGACCACCTTCTTCAACCTCGTCACCGGGGAACTCAAGGCGGATGCGGGCACCGTCTTTGCCCATGGCGTCGCGCTGACGGGGCTGCCGCCGCACCGCATCGTGCGGGCTGGCGTCTCGCGCACGCTGCAGATCAAGAGCGTGTTCGGCGGGCTCTCCGTGGCAGACAACATACGGGCCGCTGTCATGACGCACGAGCGGATCGTTTCGCCCTTCCGTTCCGCGTCGTCGTTTCCGGCCGTCGCCCGCCGCGTCGATGACCTCCTGGCGCAGGTGGGCCTCGAGCAATACAAGAATTCCAAGGCCCAGACGCTGTCCTATGGCGATGTCGCCCTGCTGGAGCTGGCCCTGGCCCTCGCAAACGAGCCGAGGCTTCTTCTGCTCGACGAGCCCGTCTGCGGAATGGGCCCGCAGGAAACCGAACGCGCTGTCGCCAAGATCAAGGACATCGCGCAGCAGGTCGATGTCGTCATCATCGAGCACGACATGGAGGTGGTCTTCTCGATTGCAGACCACATCTTGGTGATGGCCCAGGGGGCTATTCTCGCAGAGGGCACGCCGGCCGAGATCAGCCGTAACACGAAGGTTCAGGAAACCTACCTCGGCTCTCCCGAGGACGAGGATTGACGGTATGCTTGTCGTCGAAAACCTCACAGCCGATATCGGTCGCGTGCCCGTGCTGCGCGGCGTGTCGCTCAAGGTGGCACCGGGGCAGACCGTGGCGCTGCTCGGCCGCAATGGCGTCGGCAAGACATCCACGCTGCGGGCCATCCTCGGCCTCCTGCGGCGCACCGGTGGAAGCGTGTCCTACAACGGCGAGGATCTGTCCCGCGTCCCCGCGCACAGGCTGGCTGGGCGCGGCCTCGGATACGTGCCGCAGGGGCGGGGAATTTTTCCCCTGCTCAGCGTCGAGGAGAACCTCTTCCTCGGTCTCGACAAGCCACCGCCGTCCGAGCTTCTCGATAGCCTTTACATGCGTTTCCCGCGCATTGCCGAGCGTAGACGTCAGGCGGCAGGTACGCTGTCGGGTGGCGAGCAGCAGATGCTGGCACTCGCCCGCTGCCTCGTGATGCAGCCCACCACCATCATGCTCGACGAGCCGACGGAAGGCATCATGCCGAAACTCGTGGCGCAAATCCGTCACGAGATCGCAGAGGTGGCAAAGAGTGGGATCGCGGTGCTGCTGGTGGAGCAGAACCTGCGCACCGCTCTGAAGCTAGCAACGTATGTCTATCTCATGGAGCGCGGTCAGATCGTCCACCAGGCAACACCTGATGAGCTCAAGGCCAATCCCGATATCGTACACCGATACCTCGGCGTCTCAATCTAGCCCCGAAAGGAAACCCGTCATGACGACCAAGAAGCCAATGGCCGCAAAAAGGTCGAGCCTCAGCCGCAGAAGCTTCCTGCAAACGGCCCTCGCCGGCGGCGCCGCGTACGTGTCTCTCGCTCGCGACATGTCGGCGTTCGCACAAGCCGGCGGACCCATCGTGATCGGCCACCACTGCGAGCTTACGGGTGGCTTCTCCTCATGGGGCTACTGGCACAACAAGTGCGCGCTGGCGGCTGTGAAGGCAATCAACGACGCCGGTGGCATTGCGGGCCGCAAGGTGGAACTGATCACGGAAGATACCGAATCCAATCCGGCAACGGGCACGCGCAAGCTGCGTTCACTCGTCCAGCGCAACAACGCCAGCTTCATCGTCGGCTCGGTCCACTCCGGTGTGATGCTGGCCTCGATCCCTGTCGCAACCGAGCTCAAGACCGTCTACTTCTCCTCCGGCGAGGCGACCGAGGCCACGGGCGAGAAGGGAACCCGCTATAGCTTCCGCACCGGCACCGACACATACGGCCTCGCAGCCGCCGGCGCGCCTTGGGCCTACCAGAACCTCGGCAAGAAATGGACGATCATCTCGCCCGACTACGCCTGGGGCCATAGCCACTACAAGGAGCACAAGGCAATCATCGAGAAGCTGGGCGGCAAGGTGTACGACCCGATCTTCGTGCCGTTGGATGCGAAGGATCTCGTGCCCTATCTTACGAAGATCGCTTCGGATACCGAGGTTCTGTTCTCGGTGTTCTTCGGCGCCCTTTCCATCGCCTTCTATACGCAGGCGAAATCCATGGGCCTGGAAAAGACGATGAAGATGTACTCGGTGTCGGGCACCATCGAGGCGATCGCGCCCGCCGACCTCAAGGGCGCGGCCGAGGGCGTCTACATCGTCGAGAACTTCCCGCGCATGCTCAAATACAAGGATGACGCCTTCCACCGCGACTACCTCAAGGCGATCGCAACGGACGACGTGCATGGCCGCGAGGTGGGCTCCGACAAGGTCAACGCCAAGAGCCACTCCTGGCAGAGCTGGGAGAACCTGTTCGCCCTGAAGGCCGCGATCGAGAAGTCGGGCTGGAAGACCAAGAAAGACGACCAGGGCGTCATCGAGGCGCTCGAGGGGCTCGAGATGCCGAATTCCCTCGGCCACGCCCAAGGCGCCAAGTTGTTGCGCAAGGAGGATCACAGCGGCATCATCGACTGCTACATCAGCCGCATCGAGAACAATGAGCTGCACGTGAAGAAAACCGTGAGCCGTGCGGAGATGGCGCAGATGATGCCCGTCCGCTTCGACCTGTCGAAGCAACCTCTGTAAGGCGCGCCCGGTAACGTTCGGAACGAGACCGCCGCGCACGCACCGGCCGAAGGCAGCAGTAGACCTTCGCCTGGAAGCGCGGCGGCCGTTTGCGACCTTCGTGCCAATTCAAACGGCGCATACGGGGGATCGCCACCTTCGCGCCCTGGCGCCGTCGTTGCTCTCGACGACGGCGGCCCACCTGTGCGAGGACTTAGGGCAAGGTCGCTGAGCCTGCGCCGTCCAGAGCGCGGGAAGCCGGCGGCGAGGCCAGATCATTGCCAGGAAGATTGCCAATGAAGACCGTCCGTGCCACGTGCGCCCACGATTGCCCCTGCATGTGCTCCCTGCTGGTCGAGGTTGATAACGACCGCATTGTGAAGATCCAAGGCGATCCTGAGCAGCCTTTCACCGCGGGCTTTGCCTGCGCCAAGGTCAATCGCGACGCCGAGGTGGTGCACTCCCCTCTGCGCCTGAAGACGCCGCTGCGGCGCATCGGCGCCAAGGGCGAGGGCCGTTTCGCGCCCATCACCTGGGACGAGGCGATGGCTGAAATCGAAACGCGCTGGAAGGCCATCATCGCGGAACATGGGCCACTTGCCCTGCTCGGATATTCCTACAGCTCCCATCAGGGGCAGATGAACAGACACATGCCGAACGGGCTCTTCCATGCGCTTGGTTCGAGCCGCCTCATTGCCGGCACCGTCTGCGACAGCTGCGCGGATGTGGGTTGGGAGACGACGCTGGGCCCCGTCGGCTGCATCGACCCCGACATGATCGCTCATTCCGAGCTCATCGTCATTTGGGGCTGCGACGTCAAGGCGGTGAACGTGCACCTTTGGCAGAAGGCCGAACAGCGCCAGCGCCAGGGCGTGAAGATCATCGTCATCGACCCGCATCGCAATCGCACCGCACAGGGCGCCGATTGGCACCTCCCGATCAAGGTCGGCACCGACGCCGCGCTTGCGCTCGGCATCGTGCACGTTCTGGTGCGCGACGGTAAGTGCGACGAAGCCTATCTCGCCGCCAACACCGTCGGCTGGGAGCAGTGGAAGCGGGAGGTCGTGCCGCGCTTCACGCCACAGTATGTCGCCACGACGACAGGGCTCACGGTCGACGACGTGGAGCGCCTCGCGGCCATGTATGGCGCCACCAAGAAGTCGTTCCTTCGTATCGGCTGGGGCATGACGCGCGTTGCCCGCGGCGGCCAGGCGATGCGGGCGGTCGCCACGCTTCCTGCAGTGACTGGCGCCTATGGCGTTCGGGGCGGCGGAGCAATGTCGGTCACGGCCGGTTCGCTCGACTTCAACTTCGCACCCGTGCGCAAGCCATCGGGTCCGGCGTCCGCGCGTCAGGTCAATCACAGCCTTCTCGGCGAGGCACTGTTGACGCTGAATGAGCCGCCCATCAAGGCCCTCTTCATAGCCTCCAACAATCCAGCCGTCACCAATCCTGACGTGCAGAAAGTGAAGCGGGGGCTGTCGCGGGAGGACCTTTTCACCGTCGTGCACGATCCGATGCTGACCGACACGGCGAAGTACGCCGATATCGTGTTGCCGGCCACCACATACCTCGAGACGTCGGACTTCTATCGCGGCTACGGCAGCTACTACGTGCAGTTCGCCCCTGCGGCCATTACACCCCAGGCGGAAGCGAGGTCGAACATGCGTGTCGCGCAGGACCTCGCGCAGCGCATGGGATTGAAGGACGAGATCTTCCGTCTGGCACCGCACGAGGTCATGCCGAAGTTCTTCGAAGGTGCGAAAGGCGCGGTTGCAAAGATTGATCCCAAGAGCCTTCTCGATCATCGCGCGGTGAAGGCGGCGCCCGAGGGCGAGGGGCAGGAGTTCCGTACCAAGTCGGGCAAGCTTGAGATCTACTCGGCCGATCTCGCCGCCCAGGGCCTGCCGCCGATGCCGGTCTGGGAGCCCGATCCGCAGGAGGAGCAGGAGGCCGCGCGCTGGCCTCTGCGGCTTCTCACCACGCCGGGCTATTTCCAGTCGCACACAGCCTTCTCGGCCAACGAGTTCCTGCGCAAGCGCGAGGGCGAGCCCGTCTGCGTGCTGCATCCCCAAGATGCCGCCAAGCGTGGCCTTAAGGACGGCGAGCGGGTCCGGCTTTTCAATGATCGTGGAGAAGTGGGCCTCGTCCTGCGGATCAGCGATGAGACCCGGGAAGGTGTCGCGCTCGTTCCAGGGCAGCGCCCCGAAGCAGAGGCAGTGCATGGCACTGTGAACAACCTCTGTTCCGATCGCCTGACCGACATAGGCGCGGGCGCTACATATCAGAGCACCTACCTTGACGTGGCCCGGTGGGACCAGCGTGTAGCGGCAGCGGAATAGGCATATCGTTGCATGTCCGGAACCGGAATTCTCGCCCGACGGCTTCTCGAGGCACGTCGCAGCAACACGTATGCCGAATGGCGTGACGTCGTTCCTCCCAGCGTCGCGGCGGCTTACGATGTGCAGTGGGAAACACTGGCGCAGCTTGGCCCCGTCGGCGGCTGGAAGATTGGCGCCGCCAACCCCGATGTCGTGCCGATCTTCGCTCCGCTACCGGCTGCTGTCATTCTCGCGTCGGGGTCTGAACTCACGGGGCCGGACTGGCGATTGCGCGGGGTTGAGCTGGAGCTCGCCCTCCGGCTCGGCCGGGATCTGTCGTCCAAGGATGCTCAAGCCAGCGACGCCGATCTCCTCGCGGCCATCGACAGCTTCATCCCTGCCATCGAGGTGGTCGAAACCCGGCTGGCAGAGTGGGGGCAGGCGCCAGCCACCGTGAAGCAGGCGGATTTGCAGACTAACGGCGCGCTGATCCTCGGGGCTCCCGTCCGCGCCGCAGCGCTGCCCGATCTGGCGAGCCTTCACACACGCCTGGAATTCGATGGCCGGCCTGTCGCTGACAACACGGGTGGCAACCGGGCCGGCAGCATCGCCCGCCTTCTACGCTCCCTGGCGCTCCAGACGCAGGCGATGCCGGCGAGGCCCAAGGCCGGCGACGTCGTGACCACCGGGTCTTGCACCGGCATGCTGTTTGCGTCCGCCGGCTGCGTCGTGGACGGCGATGTGTCCGGCATCGGCCGCGTCAGCCTTCGGTTTTGAGCACTGCATCCGGCTCCGTGATCACCGCTTTGCACCAGTTCTTTGCCCGACGCTTGATGCGATCATGCCGGGTTTCATTGTCGTAGAACCTCGGCACGGCGGGCTGCGTGAAAATCTGCCGCTCGTCGAGTAAGTCGATGTTGAAGGTGCAATAGCGCTCACCCTCGTGCTCAAGCAGCATCGCCACGTAAACCCCGCACGTCCCGCAAAGCAGAACGTCTGCCGTATTCAAGGCAAAGCGATAGCGCACGATGTTTCCGGGCTCGCTCAGGCTGAAGGTAACGCTGCTCTTGGGATCGCTGAAGGCACGCACATTATGCTTGCGGCAGAAGCTGCACTGACAGGCGCCGATGATCTGGTCCTGTGGCAGCCGCGGCGTATCGAGCAGCACCTGGTTAGCCCCGCAATGGCAGCTCCCGCGATGTTGCGGCATGGGCGCCTCCTGGCTCAGCAATCCGGGGGAAGATGGCATCGGCCAGCCACTGTCGCCAAGCTGGCAGCAATCCGCTAGGCTTCCTAGTGAAATCCGATCAAGGAAAAGGGGGAAGCGATGCGCAGCCTAACCGTCGGCGACGTCACCATAACCAGCATCATCGAGCGAGACGGACCCTGGCGCAAACCCGAGGAAATGTTCCCGGCCTACAAGCCCGAATTCGGCCGCGAGCACCTCCCGACGCTGCCGCCCGAGATCATCGATCCCGTCTCCGGCCGCATGATCATCACCTATCAGACCTTTGTTGTCCGCACGCCTCGCCTCACGGTCCTCATCGACACGTGCACGGGGGAGGACAAGGGCTATCCCGCCCCCATGGATTTCCCCAAGCAGCCCTGGCTCGACAACTTCGCCGCTGCTGGATTGCGCTTCGAGGACATCACGCACGTCTTCTGCACGCATCTCCACATCGACCATTGCGGCTGGAATACTGTGCTTCGGGATGGCCGCTGGGTGCCCACCTTCCCCAACGCCAAGTACATCTTCCACAAGGACGAGTATGCCTTCTGGGCGCAGGCGACCAAGGAAGGGAAAAACCCGCCCGGCAACGTCTGGACCTACAACTGTCTGCCGATCGTGGAGGCCGGCCAGGCGCTGCTCGTCGACGACGCCTATCAACTCGACGAAACCTTCACTCTCACGCCGACGCCGGGTCACAGTCCGCACCATTGCTGTGTGAACATTCGCTCCAAGGGCCAACATGCAGTCGTCATCGGCGACCTCATGCACCACGCCCTGCAGTGTCGCAATCCCGACCTCTACACGATCTTCGACTACGACAAGGAGCAGGGCATCCGCTCACGCAAGGCGTTCCTGGAACAGGTCGCTGATACGCCGACGATGGTGCTGCCCGTGCACTTCCCCAATCCCACCGTCGGGCACATCAAGCGGCACAGCTCGAACTTCGACTATCAGTTCAAGCGGTGAGCCAAAGGAGCCTGATGATGAGGCCGTGGGCCCCCTTCCTGGCTTTCCTGGCGGTGCTGCTTCCGGCTGTGAGCGCACGCGCGGAGATTACGCGGGCGCCCGCAGTGAAGACGCGCGCGGCCGTGAAGGTCGAGGTGGTGGCCAGCAAGATCGAGCATCCATGGGGAATGCAGTTTCTCTCGCCCGACCGTATCCTTGTCACAGAGCGTCCGGGGCGCATTCGCATCGTCACGCTGGCGGGCAAGGTCTCCGCACCCATTGCCGGTGTGCCCGCTGTCCATGCGGAAGGGCAGGGGGGGCTACTGGACATCGCGCTCGCCCCGGATTTTGCAAGTTCACGGCTCGTCTATTTCTCGTATGCCGAAGCGCGCGAGGAAAAGCGCAACGGCACCACGCTCGCTCGCGCCCGCCTGGTTGAGGAGGCGGACAGCGGGCATCTTGAGGGTGTCGAAGTGATTTTCCGGCAGCAGCCATCCTATGCTTCCGACTATCATTTCGGCTCCCGCATCGTGTTCACGCAGGATGGCTCGCTCTTCCTCACGTTGGGCGAGCGCGGACTGGCATCGAAAGAGGCGCAGAACCCCGCCAGCTATCTCGGCAAGCTCATCCGAGTTCTGCCGGACGGCAAGCCCTACGGCGGCAATCCGAAGCTGCCCGGATGGCGTCCGGAGATCTGGTCGATGGGTCACCGCAATGTGCAGGGAGCAGCGCTCAATCCCGTCAGCGGAAAGCTCTGGACCATCGAGCACGGCGCGCGCGGAGGCGACGAGATCAACGTGCCCGAGGCGGGCAAAAATTATGGCTGGCCTGTCATAAGCTATGGCCGGGAGTATTCAGGCGCCAGGATCGGTGAGGGCACCGCGAAAGCCGGAATGGAGCAGCCGATATACTACTGGGATCCATCCATCGCGCCGTCGGGAGCCGCATTCTACAACGCCGACATGATCCCGGAGTGGAAGGGCAGTCTGTTCGTCGGCGCGCTCGCCGGCCAGGCGCTGCACCGTCTGACACTCGATGGCGAGCGGATCACCGGCGAGGAGCGCCTCCTCGTCGATCTGAAGAAGCGCATCCGCGACGTGCGCCAGGGGCCCGATGGAGCACTCTATCTTCTGACCGACGAGCAAGATGGCCAGGTGCTGCGCATCGCGCCCCGCTGAGGCCGAGCGCGAACTCTGAATACAAAAGCGCCGGGCTCTTCACCCGGCGCTTCAGGCATTGCTGCCAAATTCTTGTTGTCAGGCTGCGCGCGTCATCGCCGGGGCCTGCTGGGCCGACGTGGAGGCCTCTGCCGAGAGGCGCTCGAGCGCACGCTGCGCATCGTCCTCGTTGGTATAGGCACCCACGACATCACGGAAGGCAGAGCCTTTCGTAATCCTGGTGATGATCAATTGACCTGAAGGATAGCGCACGAGTTCGTAGTTCGAGAGTTCCATGACCGCCCCCTGAAGAGATCTCAAAACCACTCGCTGACGCTGACCGCACGAACCAACTGCTGCCGCTTCACCGGCCGTGCCGCCCCCCGGCTTGGCTTACGCCTGCCCGGATGGCGGCTTCACTTAATTGTCACGCCTGCCAGAGTCAATCGGACTCACACGTAATGTGAAAAGATTCTGACACCCGGGCAAAAACGCGACTTTTTTCGGTCTCCTGGCGCCCAAGCCGTGGCTACACGCTTGATCGACCGAGGCATCTCCTTCGCCGGCCAGCACCGCTCCCAGCCGACGAAGGTCGGCTAATCCTCAGCTGCAGCCGCTGGTGCTGCCGCAGGTGTCGCACTTGAGACACGTTCCGTTGCGCACGAGTGTGAAGTTGCCACACTCACGGCAGCTCTCGCCCTCGTAGCCCTTCACCTTGGCCTCCGCCCGCCGGTCGGCCTCCATCTGCTTGGCGACCGTCTTGGAGACGGCGGCCTCGATGCTGGCGTCGGCCACGCGGGCTTTGGCCCGGGCTGCGAGTTGGTCGGCAAGTTGCGCCGCCAGGGCCGTAACGGAGGCGTCCTTGGCGGCCTTCTCCCCCATCTCCTCCTGCAAGGTCATCAGCGCACTGACGGCCGTCTCGAGGCGCTCCTTCGCAGGCTTGGGGAAGGCCTTCGCGGTCTCACCTTGAAGCGCGACAGCATTGGCGCCCAAGGTCAGCGTTTCCTCGGCGACTGCCGCCGCGGCACTGGTGCGGGTACGCAGCGCAAGCACCCGATTCTCCTGTCCGCGCAGCAGGCCGCGCGACACGAACTTCACGGCCGGCGGTGGCACGTCTTCCTGCTCGGCCAACTCTTCGTCGGACGACCCCAGCCCCGTGTTCGCCACCTCGCTCAAGTCGACATGAGCCAGGTCCGTTCGGCCGAGGTAGGACACGGCAAGCTCGCGGAAGATGTAGTCGAGGATCGACGTCGCGTTCTTGATCGTGTCGTTGCCCTGCACGAGGCCCGCAGGCTCGAAGCGCGTGAAAGTGAAAGCCTCCACATACTCCTCGAGCGGCACGCCGTACTGCAGGCCCAGCGAGATGGCGATGGCGAAGTTGTTCATCAGCGACCGGAAGGCTGCGCCCTCCTTGTGCATGTCGATGAAGATCTCGCCGAGCCGCCCGTCCTCATACTCGCCCGTATGCAGGTAGACCTTGTGCCCGCCGACGGTCGCCTTTTGCGTATAGCTCTTGCGCCGATTGGGAAGCTTCTCGCGCCCCCGCACACGCTCCACGATCCGCTCGACGATGCGTTCCGCCGCAACCGCAGCACGGGCGGCCATCGGCTTGTCGGAGCTGAGTTCCGCCGCGATCTCTTCCTGCTCATCCTCGTCATCAGCCAGCAGCTGCGCGTTGAGCGGCTGCGACAGCTTCGAGCCGTCGCGGTAGAGCGCGTTGGCCTTCAGCGCCAGGCGCCACGACAGCATGTAGGCGTCCTTGCAGTCGTCCACCAACGCCTCGTTCGGCATGTTGATGGTCTTGGAGATCGCACCCGAGATGAAGGGCTGGGCAGCCGCCATCATGCGGATGTGGCTTTCCACCGACAGCGAGCGCTTTCCCTTGCGACCGCAGGGGCTGGCGCAGTCGAACACCGCAAGGTGCTCCTCGGCGATGTGCGGCGCGCCTTCCAGGGTCATGGCTCCGCACACGTGCTCGTTCGCCGCCTCGACGTCTTTCCTGGAGAAACCAAGGTGCGCGAGCAGGTCGAATCCCGGCTCCGCAAGCTTCTCTGCCGGGATGTTCAAGGTGCCCGTCAGGAAGTCCTCGCCGATCGTCCACTTGTTGAAGGCGAACTTGATGTCGAAGGCCGTCTTGAGTGAGCCATCGAGCTTCTTGAGCACGTCGTCGGTGAAGCCTTTGGCCTTGAGCGTGCCGTGGTTGATCGCAGGTGCCTGCGCGAGCGAGCCGTGGCCCACCGCATAGGCTTCGATCTCGGCAATCTCGGCCTCGCGATAGCCAAGCGTGCGGAGTGCTTCCGGCACCGCCTGGTTGATGATCTTGAAGTAGCCGCCTCCGGCCAGCTTCTTGAACTTCACGAGCGCGAAATCCGGCTCGATGCCCGTGGTATCGCAGTCCATCACCAGGCCGATGGTGCCCGTGGGCGCGATGACGGTCGCCTGTGCGTTGCGGAAACCGTTTTCCTGGCCGAGAGCGATCGCCATGTCCCAGGCCCGCCGCGCCGCACTGATCATGTCCTGATCAGGGCATGAGGCATGGTCGAGCGGCACGGGTGCAATCGCCACCCGCTCATAGCCCTCGGCGTAGCCATACGCCGCGCGGCGGTGATTGCGGATCACGCGCAGCATGTCCTCGCGGTTTGGCGCGAAACCAGGGAACGGGCCAAGCTCCTTCGCCATCTCGGCCGATGTGGCGTAGGCGATGCCGGTCATGACGGAGGAGATGGCACCGCAGATGGCGCGGCCCTCGTCGCTGTCATAGGAAATGCCCGACGCCATCAACAGGCCGCCGATGTTGGCAAAGCCCAGCCCGAGCGTGCGATAGCGGTAGGAAAGCTCCGCGATCTGCCGCGACGGGAACTGCGCCATCATCACCGAGATCTCGAGTGCGATGGTCCACAGGCGGCAGGCGTGCTCGAACGCTGCGCTGTCGAACTTCTTATCCGCGTCGCGGAACAGCATCAGGTTCAGCGAGGCGAGGTTGCATGCCGTGTCGTCGAGGAACATGTACTCCGAGCATGGGTTCGACGCGCGGATGGGACCTGACTTCGGGCACGTATGCCAGTCGTTGATGGTCGTGTGGAACTGGATGCCGGGATCAGCCGAAGCCCAGGCGGCATGCCCGATCTTCTCCCAAAGGTCGCGAGCCTTGAGCGTCTTCACCACTTTGCCGTTGGTCCGGCCGGTAAGCTGCCAGTCCGCATCGCGCTCGACCGCCTTCAGGAACTCGTCCGTCACGCGCACGGAGTTGTTGGAGTTCTGGCCGGAGACGGTGAGGTACGCCTCGCTGTCCCAATCGGTGTCGTAGGTGGCGAAGTCGATGTCCTTGTAGCCCTGCTTGGCGAACTGGATCACACGGCGGATGTAGTTCTCGGGCACCAGGTCGCGCTTGGCTTCCTTGATGGCGCGCTTGAGGGCCGGGTTCTTGGCGGGGTCGAAGCAGGCATCGCCTTCTGCTTCGCAGTTCACGCACACCTTCATGATGGCCTTGAGGCGCTTCTGGCAGATCTTCGAGCCGGTGACGAGCGCCGCCACCTTCTGCTCTTCCTTCACCTTCCAGTCGATGTAGGCCTCGATATCCGGATGATCGACGTCAACGACCACCATCTTTGCGGCGCGCCGCGTGGTGCCGCCAGACTTGATGGCGCCGGCAGCGCGGTCCCCGATCTTGAGGAAGCTCATGAGGCCTGACGACTTGCCGCCGCCCGAAAGCTTCTCGTTCTCCGAACGCAGCTTGGAAAAGTTCGTGCCGGTGCCCGAGCCGTACTTGAAGAGGCGGGCTTCACGCACCCACAGATCCATGATGCCGTTCTCGTTGACGAGATCGTCCTCGATGGACTGGATGAAGCAGGCATGGGGCTGCGGATGCTCGTAGGCCGAGGACGAGGCAGTGAGTTGCCCCGTGAACGGGTCGACATAGAAGTGGCCCTGGCCAGGTCCGTCGATGCCGTAGGCCCAATGCAGGCCGGTGTTGAACCATTGCGGGCTGTTCGGGGCCGCCATCTGCATGGCCAGCATGTAGCGATGCTCGTCGAAGAAGGCGCGGGCGTCCTCTTCGGTGGTGAAGTAGCCGCCCTTCCAGCCCCAGTAGGTCCACGTTCCGGCGAGGCGGTCGAAGACCTGGCGGGCATCGGTTTCGCCCGTCTTGCGGTCTGCTTCCGGCTTCTCGGCGAGCGCCTTTTCGTCAGGCACGGAACGCCACAGCCAGGAGGGAACCTGCGTTTCCTCGATTCGGCGGAGGGAGGCCGGCACGCCAGCCTTGCGGAAATACTTCTGCGCCAGGATGTCGGCTGCGACCTGGCTCCAATGCTCTGGCACCAGGAAGCCCTCCAGGCGGAACACCACGGAGCCGTCGGGATTGCGGATTTCGGAGGTGGCGCGACGGAAGGGGATCTTCTCGTAAGGAGACTTGCCGGCCGTCGTGAAGCGCCGCTTGATCTGCATTTGTTGTAGCCCCGTGTGGATTATGGGGCGCGCAGCGTCGACGAGAAACAAACCGGCTACGTGCCGTGAATGATTGGCTTCGCTACTCCGGCGCGCACGTCGGTCCCTGACAGGGGGCCGGGTCACTCAGAGCCTCTTCGACGCACACTTGGGGGCGCGATCAGGACACACCCTCTCGTGCCGCGGAGACGACCGTTCCCGCAGCACACGAACCTCTACCGGCCCTGCAACGGCAGGTACGGCGAATACTGATTTATGATTGGGCGGTGATGGCCGATCGGCCGCCGCCCGATGAGGCAAAAGTATGACGATTCGATCGGATCGGGGAAGGGGTCGACACAGTGTCTGGTAGGTTGCAGCTACCGGAGCCACTAGATCTAGTGGCTAGCGCAACTGTGGAGGGGTTCGTGTGGACGGCGCTGCGACTAGCGCTTGGAATGTCAGGAGTTTCACGCGCGGGGCTGGAAGACCTTGCAGGTTCAACCTCGCTCTCGTCCACACCATACGCACAATAAGTCGATTCCGACCGGGTCGGATGGTCCCCTATAAGTTCGTTCCGCGTGTTGCAGTTCTGCCGCCAGTGGCGGCACACTCCGGCCGCATGGACTTGAAAGAGCCGCGGTGCCATAAGCGGACACGGTCCAAATCGGCATGGTGAGCGCCGCTCGTGGCGCAGCGCAGACAAAGGCACGTTATGGGCATTTTCAGCGAGATCTTCAGCTGGTGGGGCGGCAACACCTGGTCGAACCGCATTTATACGGCGCTACGCGGCACCTATGTAGGCACGGACTCGATGGGCAACCGCTACTATCAGCAGTCCAAAGGGGTGGGTCCGCTCGGAGTTCCGCGCCGCTGGGTTCTATATAAGAACATGGCCGAAGCGTCGCTCATCCCGCCGGAATGGCATGGCTGGATGCACTACACGGTCGATACGCCGCCGACGCAGGAGACATACAAGGATCGACCCTGGCAGAAGCCGCATCGCCCCAACATGACTGGCACGCGCGAGGCCTATCGCCCCCAGGGCAGCATTCTGGCGCAGGGCAAGCGGCCGAAGGCCACCGGCGACTATACGCCCTGGCAGCCGCGCTGAAGGTCTGGCTGTCGGCCACCGTGGTGCCCTGTTTCACCCGCATCAGTTGGAGACCGGCCGGACAACGAATCTGCATCGAAAAGCTGGCCCGATCCGAGACCCCGGCACGTATGCGCGCACTCCCGAGCCCGTCATTATGCTTGTTGCGGTCCCACCTGCACCTGGTGGGGGGGGCGGCATTGCTGGCCGTTTTGGGAGCTACACCAGCCCAGGCCCAGCGAATTGACAATTCCGTCGCCGTATTTGCCGCGCTCGACAAGGTAACGGCCAAGATCTCCCGCCTCGAGGTGCCGTTGAACCAGACGGCGACGTTCGGCTCGCTGCGCTTGACGCCGCGCGCATGCTATACGCGCCCGCCCACCGAGCAGCCGAAGACGACCTCCTTTGTCGAGATCGACGAGATGATGCTCGACGGCAAGGAGAAGCGGATCTTCAACGGCTGGATGTTTGCACAGAGCCCTGGGTTGAACGCGGTTGAGCATCCGGTTTTCGACGTTTGGCTCACTGAATGCAGCTTCCCGCGCAATCCGGCGCCCCAGCAGCGCCCCTCGACATCGGCCAACCCGGGCGCGCCACAACCACCGCAGCCTCCGGCCGAGGAACCGCGCCGGCGCCGCGTACCGCGCTGAAGCCTTTCCCTATCGATAAAGATCTTCCCGACAGCGGCCCTTGTGTCACTACGGCCACTATGATGATGTTCGGCAAAATCAATTTCTAGGCGGTAGGGAGCGCGCAATGGCCAATCAGATCGATCTCAAGGGCCGGACGGCTGTCGTCACCGGCGGCGCACAAGGTTTCGGGCGCGCCATCACAGAGCGCTTCATTGCCTCGGGTGCCACGGTCGCCATCTGGGATCGCGACACGGCACTCGCCGAGAAAACGGCGGCGGCGCTGGGCAGCGCCGTATCCGTGCATGCTTGCGATGTCGCCGATCCGGCAAGTGTGGCCGCTGCTACAAAGGCAACGCTGGCGGCGCTGGGCCGCATAGATATCCTTGTCAACAACGCCGGCATTGCTGGTGCAAACGCCAAGACGTGGGAGACGGATGTCGAGGAGTGGCGCAAGGTCATGCGCATCAACCTCGATGGCCCCTTCATCTGCTCGCGCGCTGTCGTGCCGGCGATGATCGCCCAGAACTACGGCCGCATCGTCAACATCGCCTCCATCGCCGGCAAGGAGGGAAACCCGAACGCCGCGCATTACTCCGCTTCGAAGGCGGGCGTCATCGCGCTCACCAAGTCGCTCGGCAAGGAGCTTGCGGGTTACAACATCGCTGTGAATGCGGTTACGCCTGCCGCCGCAAAGACGGCGATTTTCGACCAGATCACGCAGTCCCATATCGACTTCATGCTGTCGAAGATCCCGCGCAATCGCTTCGTGCTGGTGGAGGAACTGGCCGCGATGGTCGCATGGATGGTGTCCGAGGAGAACTCGTTCACCACCGGTGCGGTCTTCGACATCTCAGGCGGCCGCGCCACCTACTGAGCATCGGACGAAATGCGAATTGCCGTGACTGCACCGGCAGTCACGGTTTGCATAGTTTTGAAAAATCCGAAGTTATCCGCGCGGCTCGGGAATGCGCGGCGGGTTGCCTTCGAGCCCGAATTCGCTTTCCACCACCGGGCCGCCGAAGCCGTGCATACGCAAGGCCCATTGCAGGCCGATCAGCATACCCTTGATGCGCGGCAGCATCCAAAGCGACATGACAATGGCAAGCGTTAGCCAGATTGCGGCCTGCACCCAGGGCGAGGGCATGTAGGCGCGCTCCATCCACAACACGCCGCCCACCGCCACGTGGCCGACGATGAAGATCGTGAAATAAGCGGGCGCGTCGTCGGCACGTTGGTGGTGAAGTTCTTCCCCGCAGGCCGAACACGTCCGATTCACGGATAGGAAGCCGTTGAACAGCTGCCCCTTGCCACAGGACGGGCACGACCGTCGTGCACCCCGCCAGACGGCGAGCGGCCAGGAACGTGGGGCGGGATGAGCAGGGAGATCCATGCGCCCTACATAAGGCAAGTCGGCACGGCTTTCACTTGCGACAAAATCTCTGGGTACGGTTGTCAGGGCAGCCTAAGCCCGAATGCGACGCTGCACGAAGACATTGGCAGCCACCGTCAGGACCAGCGTCGCGACCATCAGCACGAACGCGATCGCCGCTCCGAACGGCCAATTGTTCAGCTGGAATTGGTTGAAGACGAGCGGGCCCATCATCTTGAACTTCGGACCGCCCAGCAGCACCGGTGTGGCATAGGCGTTCATGCCGAGAATGAAGGAGAGGGTCGCACCCGTGATGATGCCCGGCAGCGCCAGTGGCAGCAGTACGCGACGCAACATCGTCGCCGGGGATGCACCCAGGCTGAAGGCCGCCTCTTCCACGCTGCGCGGGATATTTTCGATAACGCTCTGCAGCGTCAGCACGACATAAGGCAGGTTGACGGCGATGATGCCGGCAACCACCGCCGTCTCAGTGAACATGATCTCGAGCGGCGCGGAGATCAGCCCAATCCCCTGCAGACTGACGTTGAGAAAGCCCTTTGCGCCGAACAGCGTCATCCATCCGGCAGCCCGCACCGCATTGCCGATGAACAGCGGCAGCACGACGAGGATCACGGCGACGCTCTTGAAGCGGGAGGTGGTGCGCGCGAGCACGTAGGCGAGCGGCAGGCCCAACACCAGGCACACGATGGTGCACAGGGCGGATACGCGCAACGTCGTCCACAATGCCGAGAGATAGTAGGGATCGCTGAAGAATTTGATGTAGTTGTCCGCCGTGAACGCGTCGATCATCATCCGCCGCGGATCGTAGCGGTTCAGGCTGTAGCGGAAGAGGATCAGCAGCGGCAGCACGAGCCCGGCGACGACGAAGATCGTGGCGGGCCCGATCAGCGTCGTTGCGGAAAGGAGCGACGTGGCGCTCCCTTGATCTTTGTGTGCCGCTGCAGCCATGTGGTGCGAGGCGCCTCTGCGATCAGCTCTTCAGCTCTTTGTCCCACCACTCCTTCAGCTCCGCGTCCTTGCGGTTGAGGTAGTTGTAGTCGAGATCGACGAGCTTCTTTGCCTCTTCAGGTGTAAAGCCGATGCGCTTGTTGAGTTCGGGCGCCACCACTGCGTTGGTCACGGTCGGGTTGTAGCCCATGTCCACTGCGAAAGCCTCCTGCGCGGCTTTCTCCAGCATGGCATCGAGATAAGCATACCCGCCGTCTTTGTTGGGTGCGTTCTTCGGAATGACGAACCCGGAAACATAGGCGATGGCGCCCTCGGCCGGTGCGATAGCCTCCACGCTGATGCCTGCGTTCTGCCACTGCACGACACGCGCCTTCCACATCACGCCGATCGAGCATTCTTCTGTCTTCAGCGCCTGCGCGAAAGCTTCGTTCGTGGGGTACATGCGCATGCCGGCCTTCTTGCACTCGAGCAGCAGCTTCTTGCCTGGCTCGAAGTCCTTTACGGTGCCGCCTGCCGCAAGCGAGGCACACGCCAGTGTGTATTGGTACTGGATGTCGATCAGCGCCAGCTTGTTGCCGTTCGCGGGATTGAAGATGTCCTTGTAGGACGTCGGCGCCTTGGTGAAGATCTTGGGGTTATAGACACCTGTCTTGCCAGAGTAGATGTGCCCGATGCCGTAGGGATATTTCATCGCCGGGTTGATGTTGGGCGCGTTCTTGAGCTTGGAGTAGTCGAGTTCCAGGATCACGCCTGCGTCGTACATCTGAAACATGTTGATGGCCGAGAGGCCCTGCACGTCGGAGGTGCCCCGCGGCAGGCGCTGCTCCGCCATCATCTTTGCCCGGCGCGGCGCATCGGACGCCTGGTCCTGCACCACCTCCCAGCCGTTCTTGATGAGGAAGGGCACCTCGATATTCTTGTTCAGCAGCTTGGCATAGTCACCGCCCCATGTCCCCACCACGATCTTGCCTTTGGCTTGCGCGCGGGCAGCGCCTGGCAGCACCGCGGCAGATGCGGCTGCCGCCGCCGTTCCCTTCAATAGCGTACGGCGGGAAATGGATGTCTTGCGTGTCATGCTGTTTCTCCGTAATGGCTCGAAGTTAGCTTGTGAAAACGTGAGCAGTGGACCGCGCCCATCCAACCTGGATGCGCTCCCCTACCGACGGCATTTGCGCTTCAGGCCGGTTGGGCATCTGCAATACAACCGCATCCTTCGGCGACAGTGCGACCCGCAGCTCTATGACGGCCCCGAGATACGACACGAAGGTCACCTCGCCATCGAAAACGTTGTCGGATTGCGGCGCATTGGGGCCCAGCAGAAGGACACGCTCTGGCCGCAGCGAGATCGCGCCTCGGTGCCCCGCTTTGCCATCTGCAGGCATGGTGATCTTGATGTCGAGGCCGCCCTCGGAGACGAAGCCTCCCTGGCCTGCAAGATGGCCTTCGATGAACGAGGAACGGCCGACGAAGTCGGCAACGAAGCGGTTCGCGGGACGCTCGTAAAGATCCTGCTGTGTGCCGATCTGGCGGATGTGCCCCTCGCTCATCACTGCCAGGCGGTCCGCCATGGTGAGGGCCTCCTCCTGGTCGTGGGTCACCATGATGGTGGTAAGGCCCAGCTTGCGCTGCAACTCGCGGATCTCGATGCGCACATCCAGGCGCAGCTTGGCATCGAGGTTCGAAAGCGGCTCGTCGAGCAGGAGGATGTCGGGGCGGAAGGCCAGCGCCCGGGCCAGCGCGACGCGCTGTTGCTGGCCGCCTGAAAGCTGTCGCGGCAGTCGTTCGGAGAGATGGTCGAGCCGGACGAGCCGCAAAGCTTCCGCCACCTTGGGCGCGATGTCTGCCTTCGACATCTTTCGCATCTCGAGACCGAAGGCGACGTTTTCGGCAACGTTCAGATGCGGGAACAGCGCGTAGTTCTGGAAAACCAATCCCGCGTTGCGCTTCCAGGGCGGCAGATGCGTGATATCTGCACCGCCGAGGACGATCCGGCCGGATGTCGCCTCCACGAAACCCGCCACCATGCGCAGCGTCGTGGTCTTGCCGCAGCCGGACGGTCCCAGCAGCACGAGCAGTTCGCCGTCCGCGACGTCGAGCGACGCATTGTCGACGGCCACCGCCTCGCCGTATCGTTTCGACAGGTTGAAAAGCTGCAAACCCGCCATGTCACACAACCCGGCTGAGGTTGACGAAGCGGTCGGTGATCAGCATCGCCGTGGCGATGAGTAGGATTTGCACCACCGAGACCGCTGCGATGCTGGGATCGATCTTCCATTCCAGGTACTGGAGGATCGCGATGGGCAAAGTGGTCCGGCCAGGGCCCACGAGGAACAGGCTCATCTCCAGGTTTCCGAATGATGCAACGAAGCCGAACAGCGCCGCGGCCACCACACCGGGGAGGATCGCCGGCAGCGTCACGCGGCGGAACGTGGTGAGGCGATCGGCGCCGAGGCTCTGCGCCGCCTCCTCGATGCTGCGGTCCAGCCCCGCAAGCGATGCCGTGACGAGACGAACAGTCCATGGGATCACGATCAGGATATGGCCCGCCACCAGCCCGCTCAAGGATCCCAGGATCTGCCACTGTGTGAAGATCTCCGCCTCCACGTGGAACACATAGAGCGCAATGCCGAGTACGATGCCGGGCACCACGAGAGGCAGTAGCAGAAGATTGTTGAGAGCTTCCCGACCCGGAAATCGCAGCCTTGCCACGGCCAAGGCGGCCGGCACGCCGATGACGAGGCCTGCCAGGGTGGCTATGATCCCGACGCGCAGGCTGAGAAGGAAGCCCGCGATGAAACGATCATTGTCGATGAGCGAGGCGAACCAGCGCAACGAGTAGCCATCGGGCGGAAACGAAGGGATCTCCTGCTGGAAGAAGGCAAGCCAGATGACAAAGATCATCGGCAGGAGGATGTAGAGCATCGCCAGGGAGGCAGCCGCCTGCAGTATCAAGCGTCCCGGCCGCAACCGCCGCAGAATGTGAGCAGTGTGCGGAGCTCTATCTGCTTGGCCGGTGGAAACGTCGGTAAGTTGCATCAGGACGCCGTGCTGGACGCGATGGCATGTTGTAGCCAACTCTAGCGCCCGTATGCCAGGGAAAAAATCCATGAAATAATGTCTGTAATGGTGAATATTGCAGCCCGCGCCCGCGCAACGAAGTGATGCGCGTGACGCAGGCGACTTGCAGTCCCAACAGCCGGCATTTGCCCATATTGCTCGCACCGCCGAAGGAGAACTTGATGAGCAACGCCATCCTCTTCAAGAACGCTACCGTTCTCGACGGGCGCAGCGACGGGGCGCTCCCGGGCCACAGCGTGCTCGTGGAGGGCGGATTGATCCGAGAGGTCTCGGATGGCCCCATCTCCAGTCGGGCGCAGGTGATCGACCTTGGCGGCCGCACGCTCATGCCGGGTCTCATCGACTGTCACGTGCATGTCGTCGCCACCATGGTGAACCTAGCGCAGAACGCGCAAGTTCCATCCGAGCTTCTCGCGCTGAGAACCCGGCGCCTCATGAACGAAATGCTCATGCGCGGCTTCACGACCGTGCGGGATGTGGGCGGGGCGAGCTACGCGCTGGTGGAAGCCGTGGAGGAGGGGCTGATTGAAGGTCCCCGTCTCTTCACCTCGGGCAAGGCGCTCTCGCAGACCGGTGGACATGCAGACCTGCGAAGCCGCTACGATGATCGCGATGCCAGCTACTGGACCTCGAAGATCGGCCCGCTCGGGCGCCTTTGCGACGGGGTGTCGGAGGTGCGCAAGGCGGCACGGGAGGAACTGAAGCAAGGCGCCCATTTCATCAAGATTATGGCGAATGGCGGGGTGGCCTCGCCAAACGATCCGATCCATTTCCTGGGCTTCTCGCGTGAGGAAATCGCGGCGGCCGTGGAGGAAGCGCGCAATGCCGGCACGTATGTCGCGGCGCACCTTTACACCGATGAGGCCATCCGTCGTGCCGTGGAATGCGGTGTCCATTCGCTCGAACACTGCAACCTCATCACCGGGGCAACTGCGCGATTTGCGCGTGCCGCCGGAGCAATCGCCTGCCCGACGCTCGTGACCTACGAGTATCTCAAGTCCGAAGGCGAGAGCCTCGGCCTGCCTGCAGTCTCTGTCGCCAAGATCGACAGCGTGCGATTGAGCGGACTTGAGTCATTACAAATTATGAAGGATGCAGGCCTGCCCATGGCCTACGGCTCCGACCTCTTGGGAGAGATGCACAAGTATCAATCGGAGGAGTTCGTGATCCGGGCCCGCGCACTGCCGGCGATCGATGTCGTACGGTCGGCGACCGTGGTGGCGGCAAAGTTGCTGCGCCAGGAAGGCAAGCTCGGCATTGTCGCGCCCGGTGCCCACGCGGACATCATCATTGTCGAAGGTGATCCACTGAAGGATTTATCCCTTCTCACCCGACAAGGCGCCCACATCAGCGCCATCATGAAGAGCGGGCGCTTCTACAAGAACAAACTCGGCTGAGGCGTCTGCGCTTCGCCGTATTGGGCAGCATCCGAACCACGCCATGGGCGCGGTGGCTGGAGCGCAACATTGCCGTGCATCTTAGAGCGAGATCTCCATGCGGCCCTTGACGCGCACGTCGCATTCTCCCTCGGATGACGAGTGATTCTTTGCGAATACAATGGCTTATCGACAGGCTGTGTTGCGCAAATGCGATAGCCGCGTCGTATGCCGCTGGTATGCTTCCGTGCACTAACGGACTCGGCCCACGCACGGGGGATCGCACGTGGCTAACTCATTTTGGCGCATAGCAAAATTTGCCGTCTTTGCGGCTGGTCTTTGGCTCTTGGCGCCGAATCAAGCGCAAGCACAGACCTGCGGACCGGGCTTCGTCCTCAATGCCATGAACATGTGCGTCAGCGCTGCGGGCGGCGGCGTATCTGCAACCACCGCGGCCGTCGGCACGCTGCAGACGAGTTCGTCGGTCTCGACCGCAGAAGTGCTCAAGATCGTCCAGCAGCGCAAGGAGGAGGTGTCAGGTGATTGCCCACCCGGCCTCGTGCGCCGCAACGGACAGTGCGTGGCCCCGCAGGCCGGCACGCCCCAGACCGGGGGCTCCCTGAAGGACGACGTCCCCTCGGGCATGGTTTCGCGCACCACCCGCGGCGTTGGCGTATGGGCCACAGGCTACGGCGACTACGAGTATCACTCGAATCTGGCGCCGGGCCAGAACGTGAACCCCTCGCGGGACCGTTACACGGGCGGCTTCCTGGTCGGCATGGACTGGTCGCGCCGCAACGCCTTCCGCTCCGGCGACCTTTTCATCTTCGGCCTTCTGGGTGGCTACAACCACAGCCGCTCCAGCTTCACCGATGGTCTCGCCTCGCAGACGCAGGCAGGTGCCATGGCCGGCGCCTACCTCAGCTACAGCTCCGGCCGCACGTCGATGGACTTCACCGCGAAGTACGATTTCTTCGACTTCGAGCCAGGCATCACGGTGCCCAGCGGCACCACCAAGATCGGCCTCGTCAACTCCAACTATGCCTTCAACTTGAATCACCGCATCTGGCAGATGGGCAATCGCTGGCTCGAGCCGACGGTGGGGCTACGCTACACCTATACGGATATGAGTTCTGCCGCGAGCGAGTTCGGGTTCGGCAATGGCGAGGTTTTCCGCCTGCAGGGCGGTCTGCGCTACGGCATGGATGAAATGACGCGCTACGGCCTGCTCACCACCACCTTCACGGGCCTGCTCTACAGCGACGTGGCCATCAACGGCTATGCCGTGGGCGTGAACCCTGCGTCACCAATCAGCAAGGTGGATGAGGGCAAGTTGCGGGTTCAGGGCATCCTGCGCAGCAAGATCGACTACGGCAACGGCTTCTCCAACTTTGGCGAGGTCGACGTGCGGGGTGGCGAGGACGTGTTCGGCATTGGTGGAAAGGTCGGCCTGCGCTACGAGTGGTAGTGTTGCTGACAGCGTGAGGCAGACGCCGGGCGGAGGCGCTGCTTCTACGCCTGCCCGTGCTCGTCTCCAGGGTGTGTGTCATGCCGTGCCTTGCTCGTTGCGCGTTTCAGGCGCTCGTGGTCCTGACACTCTTGGCCTGCGGTGTTTCCCCATCGCTTTCACAGCCTAAATCGGAGTTCGAGCAGCGCGCGGAGCGCGTGGGGGCATTGCAGCTGGCCGCGGAATATCTCGCGGCCGAGCGCGAGGTTGATGCACTCGTTGCATGGACCAGCGCCAGTCTCGGCAAGGACGCGACGGAGTATGCGCACGCACTCTCCCGCAAGGCCGGCATCTCCTCCGCACTCGCAAAATATCAGGAAGCAGGGCAGCTCTACACAGAGGCCCTGGCGGTCTACGAGAAGCGTTTCCCGCCGGGCCACCCGCAAGTCGCAACCGGGCTGAACAACCTGGGTGCCCACCTTCTCGCCATCGGCGATCGGCAGGGCTCAGAACGATTGCTGCGGCAGGCCCTCGCCATCCGCGAAGCGCAGAGCCCGCCGGTGCCGCTCGACGTGTCGGGCACGATGACCAACTTGGCTTTGGCCATTCAGGGTCTTGGCCGCATAGCGGAGGCGGAGGCCTTGCTGCGCCAGGCCCTCGAACTGCGACGCTCAGCGTTAGGCGGTGACGAAAGCCCGCTCGTTGCCGCCGCGCTCGCGAATCTGGCGCTTGCCTATCATGCGCAAGGCAAATACGCCCCTGCCCGCGAACTCCTGGAGAAGGCCGTTGCGATCCGCAAGCGCACGCAGCCGCCTGGCCATCCCGAGATTGCGGGTGCTCTCACCAACCTCGGTCTCAATTCCTATCTCCTTGGCAAGCCCAGGGAAGCTGAGGATCTTTTTGCCCAGTCTCTTGCGATCAGGCGCAAGTCGCAGCCACCCCATCATCCCGAGATTGCCAACAACCTGCTTAATCTTGCCATCGCGCAACGCGCGCAGAAACGTCTCAAGGAAGCCCATCTCAATCTCAGGCAGGCCGTCACCACACAGAACGAGGGATTGACCCGCAGCCATCCCGCGCTGATCGCCGCGCGTTACGAATATTCCCTCATTGCCACGGAAGCCGGCCAGGCGAAGGAGGGGCTGTCGGCCATCGCCGAGGCCTATACCGAGACGGTGCAGCGCGGCGATCAAAACCGCGCACTTTTCTCCCGCTATCTCGTCCTCAATGAAGTCGCGGCCAATGCAGGCCTCAGGCCGCAACCGCTCGCATTCGCCACGGCTTTTGACGTTGCGCAAAGGGTGGCTGAGAACGACGTGGCGAAGGTCGTCGCGCGCATGGCTGCACGGCATGCGGCCACCGATCCGAGGCTTGCCGAGCTTGCCAGGCAGCGCGATTCAATTCTCGCGCATCGCGATGCTGCGGAGCGGCGGTTGTCGGCTGCGCTCGGCCTCGCCGAGAGCGACGCGCGGACGTATGCCGCCAGCATTCGCAAAGAGCTGGCCGATCTCGAAGCACAGCTTGCCGCCCTCGACCGCACGCTCGCTACGTCCTTCCCGACGTACTTCGAGCTCATCAACTTCAAGCCGGCCGAGGCGGAGAAGCTTAAGGACACCGTCCGCGATGACGAGATCCTGGTGCAATACACCATCACGGGCGAAGACGTGTTCACCTTCGCCTACGCGCGCGATCGCCAGCAATGGTTCCGCGCATCCATGTCGCGGACAGACCTCGTGCGTGACGTCCAGGCGCTGCGCCGCACGCTCGATGCCGAGCGCGAGGTGCCGTTCGATGTCGAGGCCTCTCACAGGCTGTACAAGGCGCTGCTTTTCCCACTCCGCGAGGCCCTCAAGACCAAGCGCAAGATCGTAGTGGTGCCCACCGGACCATTATCGAGCATTCCGTTCGAGACGCTTCTCACCGAACCGGCCGCGGCCGTGAAAGGCAAGACCGATTACGCCAAGCTTCCCTGGCTCGTGAAAAGCCATGCCGTTCTGGTGGTGCCTTCGGTCGGAAGCCTGCAGGCGTTGCGGAGCATTCCAGCGCGCGACAGTGCGGACGCGGTGCCATTCCTCGGCATCGGCAATCCGGTGCACAAGGCTGCTGCATCGGCGCCCCAGGCCCGTGAGACGTCCACGCGCGGCAGGAAGCGCAGCGGCTTTTCCCAATACTGGGCCGGCGGCAGCGCCGACATCGACAAGATCTTTACCGAACTCGACGAGTTGCCGGAAACGGAGAAGGAGCTGCGCGCCGTCGGCGCCACGGTCGGCGCCGGCAGGGAGGTCCTCAAGTTGCGTGCGGAAGCCAACGTCGCAGCCATCAAGGCGCTGCCGCTCGAGCGCTTCAGGATAGTCTACTTCGCCACGCACGGGCTGGTGGCGGGCGAGGTGGCGGGCCTTGCCGAGCCGGCGCTGGTCTTGAGCCGCCCGGCGCAGTTGCGTCCTGACGACATGGGTCTGCTGACCGCCTCCGAGGTGTCGGAGCTGAAGCTCAATGCCGATTGGGTGGTACTCTCTGCCTGCAACACGGCAGCAGGCGACCAGCCGGGCGCCGATGGGCTGCGCGGGCTGGCACGCGCCTTCTTCCAGGCAGGTGCGCGCGCGCTGCTCGTCTCGCATTGGCGCATCGATTCCGAAACCACGGTCGACCTGATGACACGCATGTTCCAGGGCTTGAAGGCCAAGGGCGACATGAGCAAGGCCGAGGCGTTGCGCGCAGCAGTGCTCGACTTCCTGAAATCGGCAAAGCCCGAACTTTCGCACCCGACCTACTGGGCAGCCTTCAGCGTCGTGGGCGACGGTTAGTTCGCGATCAGGACGCTACGCCTGGGGCCGCAGCGGTTCCAGGATCTCGAAGCCCACTGCGAATTCGTCCAGCATTCCGAACAGCTCGGCCACCTTCATCGGATTGCCGTCGATCTTGACGAGGCCTTGCGCCATGGCTTCTGGAAGGGGCAGTTCGCGCTGGATGACGCGATTGAGCACCTTCCGGTCGAGCGTCACATGCGCGTCGGCCTTCTCGGCGTGGCGATCGGCGAGATACGTCAGCGCACAGTTCTCGAGGTTCAACAGATAGCGCTCGTTGATATCGGGAAAGGTCCAGTTCAGGACGATGGTCTTTCCCTCGGCCTTGTCGCCGTTGAGACGCACGCCAAGAAAGTCGAAGAAGAGATCGAGCGTAAGGCTGCGTATCACGTCTACGTTGGCCCGCGTCGCCGGCATGTGGCGGGGCGCTCCTGCGCGCAATTCGTGTGCGCCGAAGAGATAGGCATTGCGCCAGGTCGCGCTCTCGGTCTGGTAACCGAGTTGCTCCAGGGCGTCCGCGCCAAGCTCGCGCGCCTCTTTGTTGGTGGGGTCGGAGAACACCACTTGGCTCATGGCGTCTGCCACCCACCGGTATTCGCCTTTTGCGAAATCCTCGCGCGCCTTGGCGATCGCGGCGGCTGCGCCGCCCATATACTCCACCGTCTTCTTCGCCCGCTCTACCGGCGGCAGCGGGTTGAGATTGGCGGGATTGGCATCATACCAGCCGAGATAGCGCTGGTAGACGGACTTGGCGTTGTGGCTGAAGGTGCCGTAGTAGCCGCGCACGCTCCACTCGTCGTGCAGGCTGCGCGGCAGGGTCAGCTTCTCGGCGATGTCGGCCGACTTCCAGCCATGGTTCATCAGCCGCAGTGTCTGGTCGTGCAGATATTTGTAGGCATCGCGCTGCTTGGCCAGATAGTCCATCAGGCGGGAATTGCCCCACACGGGCCAATGGTGTTGGGCAAACACCACATCTGATTTCACGGCGAACTTGTCACGTGCCTCGTTGAGGTACTTGGCCCAGGCGTTGGCATCGCGCACCTGCGCACCACGGATGGGGTAGATATTGTGCAGGTTGTGCGTGGCATTCTCGGCCAGGTTCAGCGCCTTGAGGCCCGGATAGAACATGTGCATCTCCGCCGGCGCCTCCGTCTCCGGCGTCAGCTGGAAGATGATCTCGATCCCGTCGACGACGTGTGTCTCGATCGGCTGGCGTATGATGTGCGTCGGCGGGATGAGGCTCACCGTGCCGCGCGAGGTGCCTTTGCCGAGGCCCGCATCAACCTGCCCGCGCGGGCCCTTGTGCAAGAGCGGCCCGAACTGGAACATCGCACGCCGAAGCATGGGGCTGCCGGCCAGCACGTTCTCCTTCGTCACTTCCTCGAGGAAGCGATCCGGCGCATAGATGGCCACGTTGCCGGCAACGACGTCCGCCTCGTCCACCACGCCGCGCACACCGCCGTAATGGTCCGTGTGGCTGTGCGTGTAGATGACGGCCGTGACGGGCTTGCGGCCGCGATTGGCCCAATAAAGCTCGAGGCCGGCGCGCGCCACCTCGCACGAGATCAGCGGATCGATGATGATGAGGCCGCGGTTGCCCTCGATGATCGTCATGTTCGAGATGTCGAAGCCGCGGATCTGGTAGATGCGGTCGGTGACCTGGAAAAGGCCGTTGTTCATGTTGAGGCGGGCCTGCCGCCACAGGCTCGGGTTCACCGTCTCGGGTGCGTGCTCCTGGGCGAGGAAGGCGTATTCCTTGAGCGTGAAGATGACACGGCCGTCGGCCGCCCTGATCTCCACCTCCGGCAGCGTTGCCACGAACCCGCGGGCCGCGTCGCTGAAGTCCTGCGTGTCCCCGAAGGGCAGCTGGGACAGCACGCCCTTGTTGTGTGAGCAGGTGTGTTGCGAGGCTTCCTTGGGCTTGGTGTACTCCGGACGCTTCTTTTCCTCACCCATGGCATGTCCCTCTCTTCTGTTATTATTATTGCCAGCTCAGCAGCGCGCGCTCGATGCGGTTCATGATGGCCGTGACTGAAAGGCCCAGCAGCGCCAGCAGGAAGAGCAGCGCCATCACGCCGTCCATACTGAACGTGGATTGCAGGTAGGCGAGCGTTTGCCCCAGGCCATGCTCGGCCGCGATAAGCTCGGCGCCCACGACGCCAAGCAGCGAGAAGATGAGCCCAAGGCGCAGGCCGGAGAAGATAACGGGAACGGCAGACGGCAGTGTCACCTTGAAGAAAAGCTGGTGCGGCGTGGCCCCCAGCGCTTTCGACAAGATCAGGTGGTCGCTCGCCACTCCCCTTATGCCTGCCACGGTTGCCGAGAGCACAATAAAGAAGGTGAGGCTGACGCCGACGGCGATCTTGGAGCCGATTCCTATGCCGAACCAGAGCAGGAACAGGGGCGCAAGCGCGATACGCGGCATCGCGTTCAGCAGCGTCAGGTACGGCTCGACCGCGCGGTGCACGAGCGGGTAGGTAGTGAACAGCAGGCCGAAGGCCACGGCTGCCACGCTCCCCGCCACGAAGGAGATGGCCGCGCCTCCCACGGTGTAGCCGAGTTCCTTCCACAGCTTGCCGTCGGCAATGAAGCCTTTCCAGAGATAATCGCGGATGCCGGAGGGCCTGCCGAAAAAGGTCGGGTCGAGCAGGCCGCCTTGTGCTGCGGCTTCCCATACCGCCAGGAACACGACGATGAACAGTGCGTGCGCCGCAATCCGCAAAGCCGATGGGGAGCCCAGCGTGCCCGATTGCGCCTTGCTGGCGAGATTAAGAAGCGGATTGCCGCTGCCGGTGCTCATACTGTCGTGCCTTCTTCGAGGAGGCCCCACAGCTGGGCGTAGAGCTTGTGGAACTCCTCATTCTTCTGCAGGGCCTTTACCGACCGCGGCCGGGGAAGCGTGATTGGCACATCTGCGATGATGCGGCCAGGCCGCGCGCTCATCACCACCACGCGATCGGAAAGGGCAATCGCTTCGGCCAGGTCGTGCGTAACGAACAGCACCGTCCGCTGTTCGGCCGACCACAGATCCATGAGCACGTCTTCGAGCTGCAGCTTCGTCTGGGCATCGAGCGCGCCGAAAGGCTCGTCCATCAGAAACACGGGCGAGCCAAGGCAGAAGGTGCGGGCCAGTGCGCAGCGCTGGCGCATGCCGTGTGAAAGCGCCTTCGGGTAGGCGTCGCAGAAGGCGCCGAGGCCAACGCGAGCTAGCAGCTCTTTGGCGTGCGCCTCGCGTTCTTCCTTGGCGACGTTGCGGATCTCCAGCCCGTAGGCGGCATTGCCGAGGGCCGTCCGCCACGGCAGCAGGCTGTCGCGGGCAAGCATGTAGGCGATATCGGGATTGCCGGGCTGCGGCACCTTGCCCAGGATCTTCACCTCGCCTTCGTAGGCGACAGGCAGAAGGCCCGTGAGGAGGTTCAAGATCGTGGTCTTGCCGCATCCCGACGGTCCCACCAGCGACACGAACTCGCCGGTGCGGATGGACAACGAGACGTTGTCCACCGCCAGCACGGGTGGCTTACCCGCCACGTCGAAGCGCACCGTCAGGTTGCGCACACCGATTGCCGTCCCGCCCGCCGTCGTGATGTTGACGCACGGGACGCTGGACCGAAGGGCATTCCTGACGGGTTTTGCCTCGTTCATGGCTGCGGAGCCTTGTCCCAGACGAGCTTCCCCGGATCCATCTTCACTTCGATCTGCCCGGTCTCGACCAGATAATCGGAGATGGCTTTCACGGCAGCCCGGCTGATCGAGGCCTTGTAGGCCGGAATGGCCGTCTTCAGCGCCTCTTTCATCACCTCGTCGCCCTTGGGGAAGTCGAACTTGAAGTAGCTCTCGGCGATTTTCACCGCCTCGTCGAAGTTTTCCGGCTTCTGGATGAAGGCTTCTGCGTCCTTCAACGCGTTCACGAGCGCCTCAACCGCACCCGGGCTCTTGTCGAGCGTTTCCTGCGTCACGACCATGTTGCTGGCGGCGCCGTTCACGGCGAACAACTCCGCCGGCTTCTCCGACAAAGCCGCGCGGTAGAGCACCTTGCAGGTCTTGAGCACTTCGCACAGTGCGCCTGAGGGCTCGAAGGTCATGTTGGCATCGACCTGCTTGGAGATGAGCGCGCCATAAGCCGTGTTGGGCGCGCCGACCGCGACGAAGGTGAAGTCCTCCGCCTTCAAGCCCGCCTTCTTTGCGAGATAGGCGAACATGATCTCGGCCGCCGAGCCGCGGGCCGTTACGCCGATCTTCTTGCCTTTGAGATCTGCTACGAAATCGGGGAAGCCCTTGGCCGCGTTCGGCAGGTCGAGATCAGCGCGCGCCGCGACGAGATAGACGTTCAGGATGGCGCCGCTCGCCACCATCTTGAGGTTCGCGCCCTTTATGTTGGCCGCGATTTGTGTCTCCGGCGGGAAGAAGCCGACGTCGATGCTCTTCCCCAAAAGTGCTGTTGCACCGAGTGGACCGGTTGGAATCGATTGCAGCTGGCAGGTAATGCCGCGCGCCTGGCAAAAGCCTTTCGACGCTGCAACCCGGGTGAGCATGTTGCCCACGCCCGGATAGTCCTGGATCTTGAGCGTCTCTCCCTTGCCTTGCGCGTAAGCAGCGCTTGCCGCGGTGAGTGCCAACACTCCCGCTGCGATGCCGGCGGCCAAACGCCGGCTCTTGCCAGATAGCATATGTTCCTCCCGTGGACGGCCCTTGAGGGCCTTTGCAGGCGGCGCTCTGCGGCTCCGCTCAGGCCTCATGATGGCCCAAGTCGGGGGGGCGGTTCAACCACTCACGCGGGGAGGAGCGCTTATTCCTGAGACGCCTCAGCCGTCCCAGCCCTCCACCACTATGAGGCTCGCCGAACTCGCTTCGTCACGGATCTTGGCGGCCACCTGATACTCGGGGCTGGCGAGGCAGGCCTTGGCCGTCTCGTAGCTGTCGAACTCGATCACGACGTGGCGCTTGTTGCTCGGCGCGCCGGTTTTTGCATCTTGCGCCGTGCCGCCCCGCACCAGGAAGCGCGCGCCATACTTCTTGAATGCCACGGAATTGGCCGCAACATAGTCCTTGTAGCGCTCGGGGTTTGTGACCTCGACATGCGCGATCCAGTAGCCCTTCTTCGCCATGACGGCCTCCTATTAGCTCAACAGCCGCACCAGCCACAGTGCGATACCGGGAAACATGATGACGAGGGCGATGCGGATGATGTCCGCCCCCACGAAGGGGATTACGCCGCGGTAGGTTTTCTCGATGGGCACGTTCTTGGCGATTGCCGACACCACGAAGACATTGAGCCCTATGGGTGGCGCCACGAGCCCGACGCCTACGACCATCAGCACCAGGATGCCGAACCAGATACCGACCTCGTCGGGAGGCATGCCAAAGTCCAGCGACTGCACCACGGGGAAGAACACGGGCAGCGTGAGAAGGATCATGGCCAGTTCGTCCATAACCGCGCCCAGTAGGATGTAGAAGACCATCAGCAGCGCCATCACGGCGTAGGGGGGCAGGCCGGATTGGCGCACGAGATCCGCAGCCTTCATCGGCAGCTGACTGAGGGCCAGGAACGCATCGAACACCTCCGCGCCGAGCAGGATGATGAAGATCATTCCGGCCGTCTGCGCCGTCTGCACCATGGCCTCGCGGATCTGCTTCACGCCGAGACGCCGCTGCAATACGCCGATCACCAGCATGACGATGGTGCCCACGGCGGCGGCTTCCGTCGGCGTGAAGACGCCTCCGTAGATGCCGCCGATGACGAGGCCCAGGACGAGGATGGCGGGCCACGTGAGCCACAGCGCGTGCAGCACGCTCGACAGCTGTGGCTTCTCCTGTGTCGGGGCGATGTCTGGATTACGCCGCGCCACGATCATGATCACGATGGCGTAGAACACCACCGCCATAAGGCCCGGGATCATCGCAGCCATGAACAGCTTGGCGATGTTCTGCTCGGTGGCTATCGCATACACGACGAGAATGATCGACGGCGGAATCAGCAAATCGACGACGCCGCCGATGGCAATGAGCGCGGTGGAGAAGCCATCCTCGTAGCCATAGCGGCGCAACTCGGGCAGCGCGGCGCGGCCGAAGGTGGCCGTGGTTGCGACCGAAGAACCGCTGATCGCGCCGAACACTGTGCAGGCGGCCAAAACCGCGATGCCGAGGCCACCCCTTATGTGCCCCACAAGGCTGCGGGCCGCGGAGAAAAGATCGCGCGCCATGCCCGATTGCTCGGCAAAGGCGCCCATCAGGATGAAGAGGGGGATCACCGACAGCGTATAGTTCGAGAACTGCTGGTAAGGATTCGTCTTCATGTAGGCAAGGAACGGCTGCAGGCCGGAGAGATAGCTGTAGCCGGCAGCACCAACCACCAGCATCGACAGTCCCACCGGCATGCGCACGGCGATGAGCAGCAGCATGGCGACGAAGCCGAGGACGGCGACGGTCATTCCACTCATGCCTGCCCCCTGGCAACCTGTACGGCTGTGGCGATCGCGACGATCGTCAACAAGGCCGAAAGCACTGTGCAGGCAGCGATGGCCGGCCACACCACCAGCTGGAGCATCATGGTGGTTTCGCCGCTACGGAAGAAATCCATGGTGCCGAGAACCATGCATCCCGTGAGCACACCCATCATTGCGGCATAAACCAAGTCCCAGAAGGCATCCATCCGGTCGACGGTGCGGCTCGACAGCTTGTTGGTGAAGGTATCGACGACGATGTTGCTGCGCGTCGCCTGGGCGTAGGGAAGGAAGGCGAACACGGCGATGGCAGTCCCCATTTTCACGTATTCGAAATCCCCGTCGATGGGGCCGATCCAGGGCGCAAAGGGGGCAAACATCGAGCCTTTGAACCATCGTCCGAAGACGCTACCCACCACCACGACTGCCGTCGCGAGTGAAACGAGCCCGCCAAGCACAGCGACGACACTCGCCAAGCGCACGATGAATGGGGTCTGGGCCGCCCTTTCGCGCGCGCTTCCGTCCTCGGCCATCTGTCGCTCCCCCTGAAAGAAGAAGAGCGGGAGCATCGGTCCCGCTCTTCAGGCGCAGCTTATTGCATCAGGCCTTGTCGTACTTGGCGACGAGAGCCCGGGCTTCCGCGATCAGCGCGTTCCCGTCGAGACCCTTGCCCTTCACCTGAGCCACCCAGGCGTCATTGACGGGTGCGCAGGTCTTGATCCAGCGCTGCTTCTCCTCTTCGGAGATGGAGGAGATGGTGTTGCCGCGCTTCTTGACCATCTCCGAGACCGCGGCACCGGCCGTGTCCCACATGTTGCCGGCGAGCTCCGCGAACTTCATGCCGGAGTTCTTCTCGATCACGTCCTTAAGGTCAGCCGGCAGGCTCTCGAACTTCGCCTTGTTCATGGCGAGGAAGAAGCTTGTCGTATAGAAGGTCGGCGTGCCGGGGATCTCGGTGTGGAACTTCACGAGTTCATGCACCTTGACGGCCGGCACCACCTCCCACGGTATCACGGCGCCATCGATCACCTTCTGCGCCAAGCTCTCCGGCACCTGCGGCACGGGCATGCCGATGGCAGTTGCGCCGAGTGCCTTGAGGCCTTCGCCGGCCAGGCGGGTAGGCGAGCGCAGTTTGAGGCCCTTGAGGTCCTCCATGGTCTTGATCTGCTTGTTGCAGTGGATGAGGCCATGGTCGTGCGACCAGAAGCTCAGGAGTTTTACATCGCCTGTCTCCTTCAGCACGTGCTTGGAGGAGTACTCCTGGGAGGCGCGGGCATTCACAATCCCGCGGCGGGCCGCCACGAACGGCAGCTCCCAGACCTCGGTTGAGGCGAAACGCCCCGGCGTGGAGCCAGGCAGGGTCCAGACGATGTCGGCAACGCCGTCGCGAGCCTGATCATAGAGCTGGGGCGGTGTGCCTCCGAGCTGCATGGCCGGGAAGATGTCGATCTTGATGCGTCCGCCCGAACCTTCCTCGACCATCTTGGCCCACGGTGCCAGCATCTTGGTGTGGCCGTTGGAGACTGAAGGAAGGAAGTGGTGGAGCTTCAGGGTGAATTGGGCTTGTGCGAACGCAGGCCTTGCCACCCAGGGTGCAGCGACGGCCGCGCCCGAGGCGGTTATGAAAGTGCGGCGTGTGACAGACATGTATGCCTCCCTCCCGTGTCGGGACAGTATTCTGACGGTGGCACTCTAGGATAAGGTGCCTTGGGGCGCATTCCGCCCAAAGTCTGCAAAGCGTGAGAGGTGTTTCTATCCAGCAATCGGTTTGTGATCAAAACTTTATTGCACAGCATTGGCTAGTGCACCGGCCCTGTGCCATGTTTGCTTGCAGAGGCCCAACGAAACGAGGTGGAGGATGCGCTACGAAGCGCCGGTGACCGTCGATCAGGCGGTCGCGCTGTTGAGTGCCGCCGGTGCAGGCGGACGCGTAATGGCGGGGGGAACAGATCTCCTTGTGCAGATGCGAACGGACGTGGTCGATCCCTCCGTGATCGTCGATATCAAAGGTATCGGCGAGCTGCGCCAGGTGACGGAGGAAGCCGGCGGCTTCCGGGTCGGTGCAGCAGTCACGGGGGCCGAGCTCAAGGAGCATCCCAAGCTCTCGAAGGTCTGGCCCGGGATCGTCGAGGCGGCGAACCTGATCGGCTCGACCCAGGTGCAGGGCCGCGCGACCATGGGCGGCAACCTCTGCAACGGTTCACCAGCGGCCGATAGCGTGCCAGGCCTGATCGCTGCGGGCGCGAAGGCCTGCGTGATTGGCCCGAAAGGGCGACGCGACATCCCGGTGGAAGACGTGATGATCGGGCCGCGGAAGCTGAGCCTGGCGCCGGGCGAATTCGTAACATCCTTCCTGCTTCCGCCGCGTCCGGCGCGATCAGCGGATGCGTACCTGCGCTTCATTCCGCGCACGGAGATGGACATCGCGGTCGTGGGATGTGGCATCTCGTTGTCTCTTGATGCCGTTGGTGTCTGCACCGCCGCCCGCGTCGCGCTGGGGGCTGTCGCGGAGCGCCCGCTTCTCGTTCCCGATGCTGCCGCCGCACTCGTTGGCAAGCGTATCGATGACGCTGCGCTGGAGAAGCTCGCTGCCGCGGCAAGTGCCGCCTGCCGGCCGATCGACGACAAGCGCGGTACCAAGGAATTCCGCATCAAGATTGCAGGCGTGCTGGCAAGGCGCGTTGCACAGATCGCGCTCGAGCGGGCGGGGAAGGCCTGACAATGACGAAACATCACGTAACAGCCACCGTAAACGGGGACGAGGTCGAGTTCCTGTGCGAGACGGACGAAACGCTTCTCGATGTGCTGCGTAACCAGCTTGGGCTGACGGGCACCAAGGAGGGCTGCTCCACGGGAGATTGCGGCGCATGCAGCGTCACAGTCGACGGGCGGCTGGTGTGCTCCTGTCTGATGTTGGGCGTGGAAGCCACCGGCAAGAAGATCTCCACGATCGAAGGCATGGCCCAGGGCGAAAAACTGCATCCCCTGCAGGAGAAGTTTCTGTCCCATGCCGCGCTCCAATGCGGCATCTGCACGCCGGGCTTCCTGGTGGCGGCAAAGGCGCTGCTCGATAAAAACCCCAATCCCACAGAGACCGAAGTGCGTTACTGGTTGGCCGGAAACCTGTGCCGCTGCACGGGCTATGACAAGATCGTACGCGCCGTCATGGATGCCGCCGCCGAGATGAGAGGAGCCTGAGCCATGCAAGAGAAGGTCAAGGAGCCCCAGGGCGAGTTCACCTACATCGGCACCAGGCCCGTGCGGCCCGACGGCGTGGACAAGGTGACGGGCCGCGCGCGCTTCGGCGCCGACCTGTCGCTGCCCGGACAGCTGGTGGCGAAGGTCCTGCGCAGCCCCCATGCGCACGCCCGCATCAAGAGCATCGACACCACGGCGGCAGCCAAGCTGTCGGGGGTGAAGGCGATCGTCACTGCCGCGGATTTCAAGGATCAGCCCTCCGAGTTCGTGCCGGCGGGCGAAATGATGATCAACTATCGCGATGTCGTGCGTAACGTCATGGCCCGCGAGAAGGTGTTGTTCGAAGGCCATCCCGTTGCAGCAGTCGCGGCCACGAGTGCCGCGATCGCCAAGCAGGCCCTCAAGCTCATCAAGGTCGAATACGAGGTTCTGCCGCACGTCATCGACGTGCTCGATGCCATGAAGCCCGACGCGCCGCTGCTGCACGAGGACATGATCACGCAAGGCGTGACACCGGCGCCGACGAAACCCTCCAACATCGCCAAGCGGATCGAGCTGGGGCTAGGGGACGTCGCGGCGGGCTTCGCGCAAGCCGACATCATCATCGAGCGCGCGTTCAACACCAAGCCGGTGCACCAGGGGTACATCGAGCCGCACGCCTGCGTCGCAAGCGTGTCAGAGGATGGCCAAGGCGAGCTGTGGGTTTCGACGCAGGGGCACTGGATCGTGCGTGCCCATTGCGCCCGTCTCTTGGGCTGGGACGTCTCGAAGATCCGCGTGACGGCGGCAGAGATCGGCGGTGGCTTCGGCGGCAAGACAGTCGTTTATCTTGAGCCGGTGGCACTGGCCCTCGCCAAGAAGAGCGGCCGGCCGGTGAAAATGGTCATGACGCGCGAGGAGGTGCTCAAGGCCAGCGGCCCCACATCGGGCGCCAATGTGCACGTCAAGATGGGCGCCCTGAAGGACGGTACGATCGTGGCTGCGGAGGCCGAGCTGAAGTTCCAGGCGGGGGCCTTCCAGGGCTCGCCCGTGCAGCCGGCCGCGATGTGCGCCTTCGCCCCCTACGATATCGCGAACGTCAAGCTGGTCGGCTACGACGTCGTGTCGAACCGGCCGAAGGTGGCGGCCTACCGTGCACCGGGCGGTCCGATCGCCGAATTCGCGGTGGAGAGCGTCGTGGACGAACTGGCCGCGAAAGTGGGGATGGACCCCATCGCCTTCCGCCTGAAGAACGCGGCAAAGCAGGGCACGCGGGCGGCCTATGGCCCGAAGTTTGGCCCGGTAGGCTTCGTCGAGACACTGGAAGGTGCCAAGGCGCACGCACATTGGCGAACGCCTCTTGGCAAGAACCAGGGGCGCGGCGTCGCCGCCGGCTTCTGGTTCAATATCGGTGGCGAGACCAGCGTTTCCCTCTCGCTCAACGAGGATGGCACCCTGTCGCTCACGGCGGGCACGCCTGATATCGGCGGTCTTCGTGCCTCGCTGTGCATGATGGCGGGCGAGGAATTGGGTGTCCCGCTCGAGAAGATCCGGGCCCAGATCGGCGACACCGGCCAACTCGGCTACAACTTCCTCACCGGCGGCAGTCGCTCCACGTTCTCGAGTGGCATGGCAACTGTCGAAGCCGCGCGCGAAGTGAAGAAAGAGGCGATGAAGCGCGCCGCCAAGATGTGGGAACTGCCCGTCGATGCCGTCGAGTATGTCGATGGCAAGGTGCGGCCTGCAGGTCCCAACGCTGGCAAGCACGAGCCGATGACGCTTGCTCAAGTAGCGGCGATCGCCGGAAAGACCGGCGGACCGATTGTCGGCTATTCCCGCATCAATGCGCACGGGGCCGCGCCCAGCTTCGCCACGCACATCTGCGATGTGGAAGTCGACCCGGAAACCGGCAAGGCGACAGTCATTCGCTACACAGCGCTGCAGGATGCAGGCCGCGCCATTCATCCGAGCTATGTCGAGGGCCAATACCACGGCGGCGTCGCGCAAGGCATCGGCTGGGCGCTCAACGAGGAATACATCTATGGTGCAGATGGCCGGCTGCAGAACGCTGGCTTCCTCGACTATCGCGTGCCGGTGGCCTCGGATCTGCCCATGATCGACACGGTGATCGTAGAGGTGCCGAACCCGAACCACCCCTATGGTGTGCGCGGTGTCGGCGAGACGCCGATCTGCCCGCCGATGGCGGCCGTGGCGAACGCCATCGCCAATGCCACGGGCGTGCGCATGCAAGACCTGCCGATGTCGCCTCCGCGGGTCCTCAAGGCCCTGGATGAGGCGCGCGCGAAAGGCGGCGCCAAGCTTTAGGGACCGTCACAGGCAATGGCCCCGGGATCTGCTGCGTGCCGGGGCCGTTGTTCTGCCTGGGAAGGGTGGAGAGGCGAAGGATCGGGGCTAGTTCGGCACGGCTGTTATCTGCACGCGCCGGTTCTTGGGATCGAGCGGCTGTCCCGAAACCTTGAGGTAGCGGAAGCCATAGCCCGTCGCCAGGAACTTGTCGGACGCCAACCCGAAGTTCGATACGAGGTGATTAACGATCGCCTCGGCGCGCTTTTCAGACAGGGACTGGTTGTAGCCTTCCGTGCCCTTGGCATCGGTATGGCCTCCGACGACGATCGTCGTCCCGGCAAAGTCGTCGCGCTTGATGGCACGCCCGAGATTGTCGAGCATAGGTTTTGCTTCCGGATCGATGGCAGCGGAGTCGAAGGCAAAGAAGACTTCCAGGTCGAGCGACGGGAACGCCTGGGAAGTCTGGAACAGCATAGCGCTTTCCTGCGCGTTCAGCCCGCGCTTGCGCCGGATCTGGCGCAAGTCCTCGATGGTTTGCGCCGCCTTGATCTCCTCCGGCGGCTTCGGGCCTCGCTTGCGACGCGGTTTGAGTGCCTTGGCGATATCGTCTTCCGAGGGTGGCCCCGCCTGTGCAAATGCGCCTCGCGGCAGGGCGAGCGCCGGAAGAAGGCTCAAGGCGGACGTGAGCAACTGGCGGCGGTTCATAGGCGGTCGTGACCTCATCCATGGTCGGCCTTCGCGATCAGGACACTAGCGCCGCCTGGTCGAAGGCTCAATTGCACCTTACGCGGCAACAGCCATAGCCGTCTCCATCCAGGGACGGCAGGAAACAGGCACCAGCGTCTTGGTCGGCTTGCGTGCCTCTTTCACCAATTCCGCCAGCGCCGAGAGCGTCATCGCGATGTCGAGGGCGTCCTCATCCATCTCGACCCCGAATGCGTCCTCGATATCGAGGGCCAGGATCGGCAGGTCCAGGGCGTCAAGGCCAAGGCCTTCGAGCGTAGCGCCTGGGGCAGCCGAGGGTCCGTTGCCAGCGTAGCGGGCGATCAACTGTGCGAGGGTGATGGTGGTGTCGCGCATGACAGGCTTCCTCTGGCTTGGCGGCTGATACCGAAGCATCGCCGTTCGTGTCGCTTCATGAGGACAAGCTAGCCCGAAGCCCCGACTGCCGCTGTTCCGCAGGTAACGGGGCGCCCGTCTCCTGAATTTTTGCCCTCATGTTTCTGCTGCATCGCGCCCCCCCGGTCACGCCGACGTGAGTGCGGAATGTGCGACAAGTGAGGTATTCGGTGACGGTGGCCAGCGATCAAGGGAGGTTCCACCATGCTTTTCACCCGCCGTCGGGTCGTTCTTACAGCCGCCGTTGCCGGCGCGGTTTTTGGTGCAGACAAGGTGTTGGAAATCCTGCCTGCTGCGCACGCGCAGGTGGGTAATGGCACCAGTCCGCTCAATCCGAAGGGCCTGAAGTTTTATCGCTTCAAGGTGGGTGACATCGAGGTGACGACGGTGTTCGACGGCGCCATTGTGCGCGATATGAGCCCGACGTTCATCCGCAACGCCACCGTTGACGAGTTGAAGGCGTCGCTGGCGGCAGCCGGCCTCCCGAACGAGAAGATCCCGAACGTCTACACGGTAACGATCGTCAAGATCGGCGACCGCCACATCATGTTCGATTCCGGTAACGGTGCCGGAATGGGAAATCCGAACGTTGGTTTCCTTGCCGAGAACATGAAAGCGGCGGGGATCGACCCAGCCAAGCTCAGCACCATCGTGGTCACGCACTTCCACCCGGACCACATCTACGGGCTCATGACGAAGGAAAATGCACAGATCTACGGGGAGACGCAGATCGTTGTCCCCGAGGCCGAGTACAAGTACTGGGCGGATGCGGGCGTGATTGCAACGCTGCATGAGTCGCGCGTTGGCATTGCAAAGCGCGTGCAGGCCACGATGCCCTCATGGAAAAACCTGAAGCAGATCGCGAGCGACGCGGAAGCGGTGCCGGGCGTCAAGGCTGTTGCAACGTTCGGCCACTCTCCAGGACATACAAGCTATCTCGTGTCGTCGGGCAACCAGCAGATGATGGTGCTGGGTGACCTTACCAACATCCCGGCAGTCAATCTGAAGAACCCTGGCTGGCACATCTTTTTCGACCAGGACCCGCAAATGGCCGAAGCTACGCGGCGGCGCATCTTCGACCGCGTTGTTGCCGACAGGATCATCGTCACGGGCTACCACTGGGGCATGCCTGGCGCCGGCACGATCGCCAAGGACGGCAATGGCTACGTGTTACAGCCAGTCGCCTGAGTAGAACGAGTGCGAGGCGGGCGGGGATTGCTGCCCGTCGCACCGAACGTGGCCGGGATGCCGCAACGGCGTAAAATTAACCCTAAATAAATCCGCATCCTGAGCGTCAGCATTATTGTTGTTGCTGACCTCGAAGACCTGTGAATTGCTGCACGCGCAACTTGGCATCACTAGGGAGATTGCCGTGTTTCGCCTTGTACTTGGTTCAGCGTTCTTGCTGGCATCAGCAGCAGAAGCGCTGGCGCGCCATGGACACGCCCACGCCCATGGCCGCTTTTCTGCGCCTGAAATTGATGGGCCCGGAGGCATTGCTGCGATCAGCATTCTGGTTGCCATCGCAATGCTTGCCTATGACAAGCTGAAAACCTGAGCTGGAGGCAGGGCGTAGCCTCCGTTTGCTGCGCCCTGCCGCCCTTGCCTGATGCTGCCTTGTGCGTGCGTGACCTGAAAAACCACCAAGCAACCACAAGCTGGCAGTTCCGGAATGCACGGCCTGGCTCAAAAGCGCGAATAGGGCCTCAAGCGCAGCGCGAAAGCGCGAAGCCCGCGTATCCTTTCGCGGCGACTTCCGAGCAGATCTGACGGTAGCGGGCAAGCCCTCCCGCATAGGGCATGAAGAAGCGTGGCTTTCCAGGAATGTTGGCGCCGAGATACCAGGAGTGCGGCACCTTCGGCAGCAGTGTCGCGTTTGCCGCTTCGTTCACCTGCGAGATCCATTCCTCCATCGCTTCGGGCGTGGCTTCGATCCTGTCGAGGCCGTTCTTGCGCATATAGGCGATGCATTCCGTGATCCATTCGACGTGCTGCTCGATGGCGACGGGCATGTTGGTCAGCACGGAAGGACTGCCGGGACCGGTTACCGTGAAGAGATTTGGGAAGCCGGCAACCTGCAGCCCAAGGTAATTCATCGGACCCGCCTTCCACGCCTCGGCGAGGGAACGTCCTTCGCGACCCTTGATATCCAGACGGAGCAGCGGCCCCGTCATCGCATCAAACCCGGTTGCGAACACAATCACGTCGAGCGGGTAGAACGCGTTCTTGGTGCGCAACCCATCGGGCATGATCTCGACGATGGGGTCGGCGCGGACATCGACCAGGGTCACGTTGTCCCGGTTGAACGTCTCGAAATAGTTGGTGTCGATAGGCGGGCGCTTGGCCGCGTACGGGTGATCGATGTCGGAAAGTTTCCGGGCGGTCTCTGGATCCTTCACCACTTCGCGGATCTTCTTGCGAAGGAATTCGGCCGCTGTCTCGTTTGCCTCCTTGTTCATGAGCAGATCGCGGAATACTGCGCGAAACTGCAGGCCACCCCTCTCCCAGGCAGCCTCATAGATCTTGATGCGCTCCTCCGGACTAACGTCGAACACCGATCTGTCGCGGATGGTGAACGGGTGGCCGTTCGCATTGGTCAGCATCATCTGGCGGATCTCGGCATCACGCGCCTTGAGTTCGGCGCGCATCGCCGGTGTCAGTGGCATGTTCCGGGCGGGCACCGAGTAGTTTGCTGTGCGCTGGAAGACCGTGAGGTGTTTGGCCGTCTCCGCGATGACTGGCGCCGTCTGGATGCCGGTGGAGCCCGTGCCAATCTGGCCGACACGTTTGCCTGTGAAGTCGACACCGTCGTGCGGCCAGTTGCCGGTATGGTACCATTGACCTTTGAAGGTCTCGAGGCCCTTCAGCTTGGGGATATTGGCAGTGGAGAGACAGCCGACCGCGGCAACGAGAAACCGCGCCGTCAAGCGTCGTCCTGCAGCGGTCGCCACGTGCCATACGTTATGCGCCTCATCGAACTCGGCGCTGGTCACGCGCGTATCGAAGGCGATATTGCGCCGAAGATCGAGCTTCTCTGCGACGAAGTTGAGATAGCGCAGGATTTCCGCCTGGCCAGGATAGCGCTCCGACCATTGCCATTCATCGCGCAGTTGCTGCGAGAAGCTGTAGCAATAGCCGTGGCTTTCACTGTCGCAGCGTGCGCCTGGGTAGCGGTTCCAGTACCACGTACCGCCAACACCGCTGCCAGCTTCGAGAACCTGCACCTGCATACCGAGGCGGTCGCGAAGGCAGTGAAGCTGATAGAGCCCTGAGAACCCAGCGCCAATGATGATCGCATCCAATGCGTCGCCACCATTTGCCTTGGTCGCGTCCGTCGCCATCGCGTTCGCCATCGCAGGACCTGTCGCTGTTTGTGTGATTGCCGGTCTGGTCCCGGCTGAGGGCAAAGCTTAGGAGCGTTCTTGGCCGCCGACAACGACGCACCGGTCGCAACATCTTTTCTATGTGTGCCGGCCGGCTTTGGGGCAGGGTCCGATGAACGGAACTCGCCTGCGGCCTTCCCGTTGTGTTCCCGAACAATCCGGAGGACGAGACATGAATGCCAGAAGCGGCATTCTCAGTGATGTGGAGCTCGAGGAAGTGAGGCGCTTGGTGCGCCAGCGCAGGCACGTGAGTTTTGCGACATTGGAGAAGCTGGTGGAAACGGCGGTCGAAGCTCGGCACTTGGCGCGGCAGCAGGTGGCGCCCAGGGGCGAGACCCGCCCCTATCCGGGTTACCGGCCAGGGCGACGTTAGACGAGCCCTGTCGGAGATTGCGCGCGCAAATGCGCAGCTTCCTCCATGCGCGTTCGCAGCAACGGCGTCTTAGCTACCAGGCGGTGGAAATCCTCTGCCTCGAGCACCAGGAGATCTGTCACCTTGACGGCAACAACGGTGGCCGTGCGCACCGCGTTCGTCAGCAAAGCCATCTCGCCGAAGAAATCGCGCTCCTCCAGCTGCACGACGGGGCCGTTGTCGCGCACCTCGACAAGCCCGCTTGCTACGAAATATAGGGCATCGCCGCGGTCGCCCTTACGCACGATGGTGGTGCCAGCTGAGACTGTGCGTGCCTTCAGCATGTCGACGAGCTCCGCCAGCGTGGTAGCCTCGAGCCCTGCGAAAAGCGGCACCCGCGCCACCATGGCGAACGTCACGACGAAATCGCGCTTGCGGATCTCGGCGTAGAAGCCGCGGCCCAGGATCGCGACCGGAAGCGCAAAGCAGAAGATCCCCAGCATCACAGTGAACGCGGCTACGAGGCGGCCGAGCGCCGTAACGGGCGTCGTCTCGCTGCCACCGATCTTGGCGAGCATCGAGGCCGACCACCACATCGCCTTCGGCATATCGCCGAGATGGGCCGGCTGCAGGTGGCCTTCCACCGCCATCATCACCGCTGCAGATGCAAGCATCACTCCGATGAGGATGACGAGGCACGCAAACAGCGCGCGCCGCTCGGTCAGGATGACCCAGCCGACAGTGCCGAGAGCCGGTGAATAACGGGCAAGCTTGAGGAACCGGACGAGGCGGAAGAGTTCCACATGCGCGAGATCCGGAAAAAGCCACTCGATAACGGTGGGCGCCAGCGCGACCGCATCTATCAGCATCAGCGGGGTAAGGGCGAACTGGAGGCGCGCCGTGGCTGCGGGAGAATTGCGGAGGCCAGGGTGGTCAGGTGCCGCCCAAAGGCGCACTACGTATTCGGCAAGAAAGGCCAGGAAGCAAACACGATCCAGCGCCGTCAGAGCTGCGCGCATGCCCTTGCCCGTTTCCGGTAGCGAGCTGACGATCACTGTCATGACGTCCAACAGAATGAGGGCGACGAGCACGCCATCGAGCAGCCGCGAGGCAGCGTCGCGCCGCCGGCCATGCTCCAGAACTTCGAATACGCGATCGCGCTGCATGGGCTGCCTCTTGGGCCTTCACAGAGCTTCTAGCCGAATTCGAGCGGCCTGAGCGCAACCTTTGCCGGAGGAACGCAAGAGCCGACACCCGGTTGTCCCTGGCAGAGGCAACCTTTCGGAGGCTTACATGGACAAGGAACACGTCAAGGGCGCATTCGACAAGACGAAGGGTGCCGTCAAGGACACGGTCGGCAAGGTGACCGGCGACAAGGGCATGCAGGCCGAAGGCAAGATGGACAAGGCCAAGGGCGAAATCCGGCAGACGGCTGGTGATGCCAAGGACGCCGCTCGCGACGCAATGAAAGACAAATAGCATCAGAATTGATGGTCGTCCGCGGCCTCTCTCGAGACATGGGGTTTCTATGCTCAAGGACGCGCATATGGCCCTCGAGGCGATGAGTGGGGCTTGCGAGGCCGTCAAAATGGAGCAGTGGGAAACGGCGCAGTCCCGCCTGCAGGAATTGCAGCAGCTGGTCGACGCATTGCGCAAGGAAATCGGCGACAAACAGCGGCAAGCGATGCTTCTGCCGCAAGCGGACCAGCGCGATCGAGACTAGCGCGCAGAAAGAAGATCTCCGCTTGCGGCGGCTCTAGGAATGACACATGCGGCGGGCGCATTTCCTGGCATACCTCGCCGTCTACGTTTTGCTCTACGCGGGCTTTGGTGCCGTTTCGCCGTTCTTTCCCCGCTTGCTGGAGCAGCGCGGATTGAGTTCGGTCGAAATCGGAACCCTTTTGGCGACCGCTACCGCGGT
>JBDHTJ010000005.1:0-58461 GCA_039808585.1 Hyphomicrobiaceae bacterium
CCCGCTTCCGCGATCAATTCGCTGGCGTGGGCGCCGATGATGCAGACGCCGAGAATGCGGTCGGTGGCTGCATCGGCGATGACCTTCACGAAGCCGTCCGTGGTCTTGTTCACCTTGGCGCGGCCGTTGGCGGTGAAGGGGAACTTGCCGACCTTGTAGGCGATGCCGGCGGCCTTCAGGTCTTCCTCGGACTTGCCGACGGTTGCAACCTCTGGCGCTGTGTAGATGACGCCCGGGATGGTGTCGTAGTTCACGTGGCCGGCCTGGCCCGCCAGGATCTCGGCAACCGCGATGCCCTCGTCCTCGGCCTTATGGGCGAGCATGGGGCCGGCAATGACGTCGCCGATGGCATAGATGCCAGAGACGTTCGTCTGATAGTGCGCATCCACTTTCACGCGGCGGCGCTCGTCCAGGGCGACACCGGCCTGCTCGAGGCCGAGGCCGCTGGTGTAGGGAACGCGGCCGATGCAGACGAGCACGACATCGCAATCGATGGTTTCGCCGGCGCCACCTGCGGACGGCTCGATCGAGACCTGCATGAGTTCGCCGGACTTCGTGACACCCGTAACCTTGCTGCCGAGCTTGAACGTCATGCCCTGCTTGGCCAGGATGCGCTGCAGCGACTTGGCGGTGTCGAGGTCGATGCCGGGTACGATGCGATCAAGGTACTCGATGACGGTGACCTGGGCGCCGAGGCGGCGCCACACCGAGCCGAGTTCCAGGCCGATGACACCGGCGCCGACGACCACGAGATGCTTGGGCACCGCGGGCAGGGCAAGCGCCCCCGTGGATGATACGATCTGGCGTTCGTCGATCTCGATGCCGGGGAGGCGGGCGACATCGGAGCCGGTGGCGATGACGATGTTCTTGGTCTCGAGTTTCTGCTTGTCGCCATTCTCCAGCGCCACGCCTACCCGGCCGGGGCCGAGAATGGTGCCGGTGCCGTGGAAGGTGTCGACCTTGTTCTTCTTCAAAAGGAAGGCGACGCCATCGACGTTGCCCTTCACGCCGTGGTCCTTGTAGGCGAGCATCTTCGCAAGATCGAGTTTCGGTGAGACCTCGATACCCATCGTCGCGAAACCGTGCGTGGCTTCCTCGAACGCCTCGGAGGCGTGCAGCAGGGCCTTCGAAGGAATGCAACCGACGTTGAGGCAGGTGCCGCCGAAGGTGGCGCGCTTCTCGATGACGGCAACCTTCATGCCGAGCTGCGCAGCGCGGATGGCGCACACGTAGCCGCCGGGGCCGGTGCCGATGACGATAAGATCGTAGCTCATGAAAAAATCATCCCTGCAAAGGGGCGTTGAAAGCCCAGATGTGTCCGAACGGATCGCGCACGCGGCCATAGCGTGCGCCCCAAAACATGTCGGCGGGGGGTGACACGACGACTGCACCGGCAGCCTGCGCGCGAGCCAAGGCCGCATCGACCTCGACGGCCCCTGGGAGGTTCACGTTGATCGTGACACTGGCGCCGCCACGGCTTGTCGGGGCAAGAACGTCGTTGCCGAATTCAGGAAACTCGTCGTGCAACATTACCTCGCCGCCGAAGAGTTCGACGTTTGCATGCAAGACACGGACGTTGTCGCTGGCCATGTTCTTGAAGGTGCATTGCGCGCCGAATGCGCGCTCGTAGAAGGCGATCGCGGCATCTCCCCCCGAGACACAGATATGTGCCTGGATCCGAGGCGGATTGGGTCCGAAGGCCATGATCGGCTCGCTTAGATCACAGCTCCAGGATGAAGCGCTGCGGGTCTTCCAGGACCTCTTTCACGCGCACGAGGAAGGTGACGGCTTCCTTGCCGTCGACGATGCGGTGGTCGTAGCTGAGCGCCAGGTTCATCATCGGGCGAATGACGATCTGCCCGTTGCGCACCACCGCCCGCTCGTCGATGCGATGCATGCCAAGGATGCCGGACTGCGGAGCGTTGAGGATGGGCGTCGACAGCATGGAGCCGTAGACGCCGCCGTTGGAGATGGTGAACGTGCCGCCCTGCATCTGCTCGATGGTGAGCTTGCCGTCACGCGCACGGCGGCCGAAGTCGGCTATGGCCTGCTCGATCTCGGCGAGCGACATGCGGTCTGCCTCGCGCACCACCGGCACGACGAGGCCCTTCTCGGTGCCGACGGCCACGCCGATGTGGTAGTAATTCTTGTAGATGATGTCGGTGCCGTCGATCTCGGCATTGACCGCCGGGATCTCCTTCAGCGCCTGGATGCAGGCCTTCACGAAGAAGCTCATGAAGCCGAGCTTCACGCCGTGCCGCTTCTCGAACAGATCCTTGTACTGGCTGCGCACCGCCATGATGGTGCTCATGTCCAGGTCGTTGAACGTGGTGAGCATGGCGGCGGTGTTCTGCGCGTCCTTGAGGCGCCGCGCGATGGTCTGGCGCAGGCGCGACATGGGCACGCGCTCCTCGCGGGCCGCGTCGTTGGCGGTGGAGGGCGCGCGCATCTGCGACGGCGCTACGGCCGGCGTCGCCATGGAGGCAAAAGTCACCGCTGTCGAGGCTGCGGGGGCGGGTGCAGGTGCCGGACGGGCTGCTGCGGCAATCGCATCCTCTTTCAGGATCTGGCCACGGCGGCCCGAGCCTTCGACGGAAGCAGGGTCGACACCGGCTTCATCCATGATCTTGCGGGCGGAAGGTGCGGGCGGCATCGGCGCAGCAGCTGCTGCGGGCTTGGCGGCGGGGGCCGGCGCAGGTGCGGGTGCGGGAGCCGGCTTTGCTGCAGCAGCCGGCGCAGCGGCCGCTGCGCCCTTGGCGCCTTCGTTGATGAAGCCCAGCACGGACCCCACCGCGACGGTCTTGCCCTTTTCGAACTTGATGTCTGCCAATACGCCGGCAGAGGGTGCGGGAACTTCGACGGTGACCTTGTCGGTCTCGAGTTCGACGATCGGCTCGTCGGCCTTCACGGGCTCACCGGGCTTCTTGAACCACTGGCCAACCGTGGCCTCGGTGACGCTTTCGCCCAGCGTGGGCACCTTGATCTCGATCGTCATCGCTCGTGCTTCCGTTGTTCGGCGGCCGTGTTCGCGGGCCATCATGTCGACACCCGGTGCGGAGGCACACGGGTGATCCTGCGTTTCATCTCGCGGCGGGGTGCCTGCCTCCGCAGGGGCACCCCAGCAGCAATGTCAGCCCGTGAGCGCCTGCTCGACGAGTGTCTTCTGCTCGCTTGCGTGCTTGCTTGCCAAACCGGTCGCCGTTGCGGCGGACGCCGCGCGGCCGGCGTAGCGGGCACGCTTCGTCTTGAGGCTGGTGTGCTCCAGAACCCATTCGAGGTTGGGATCGATGAAGCTCCAGGCGCCCATGTTCTTCGGCTCTTCCTGGCACCAGACGACGTCTGCATTCGGGAAGCGGGAAAGCTCCGTGATGAGCGCGCGTGCGGGGAAGGGATAGAGCTGCTCGACGCGCAACAGGTAGACGTCGTCGATGCCCTGCGCCTCGCGCGCATCGAAGAGGTCGTAATAGACCTTGCCGGTGCAGAGCACGACGCGCTTGATCTCGGCGTCGGGCTTGAGCGTGATCTTCTCGCCGGGCCTCAGCTGCGCGTCGTCCCACAGCAGGCGATGGAACGTCGTGCCGGTGGCGAGTTCATCGAGGCGTGAGATCACCCGCTTGTGCCGCAGCAGAGACTTCGGCGTCATGAGGATGAGCGGCTTGCGGAACTTGCGCTTCAGCTGCCGGCGCAGGATGTGGAAGTAGTTGGCGGGCGTTGTGCAATTGGCGACCTGCCAGTTGTCCTCGGCGGAGAGCTGAAGGAAACGTTCCAGGCGGGCTGATGAGTGCTCGGGCCCCTGGCCCTCGTAGCCGTGCGGCAGCAGGCAAACGAGGCCCGACATGCGCAGCCACTTGCGCTCGGAAGATGAGATGAACTGGTCGAACACCACCTGGGCGCCATTGGCGAAGTCGCCGAACTGGGCTTCCCACATGACGAGCGCGTTGGGCTCGGCCAGCGTGTAGCCATACTCGAACGCCAGCACCGCCTCTTCCGAGAGCATCGAGTTGATGACCTCGAAGCGAGCCTGGTCAGGCGAGATGTACTTGAGGGGCGTGAAGCGACGTTCGGTGTCTTGATCATGCAGAACCGAATGGCGCTGGGAAAAGGTGCCGCGCTCGGAATCCTGCCCCGAGAGACGCACGGGGAAGCCTTCCTTCACGAGCGTCCCGAAGGCCAGATGCTCAGCCATGCCCCAATCGATGCCCTCGCCCGTCTCCACCATCTCGCGGCGGCGCGCGAGGAGACGCTGGATGGTCTTGTGGGCGTTAAAGTCGGTCGGGATGGTGGTGATGCGGCGGCCAACTTCCTTCAGCACCTCGGCATCGACGCCGGTGTCGCCGCGGCGTGCCTCGTCGTCCGCAAAGCCGACGTTGGACCAGCGGCCATCGAGCCAGTCGGCCTTGTTGGGGCGATAGCTGTCGGCAGCGCCCAACTCCTGGTCGAGGTGGCTGCGGAATTCCGCCTTCATGTTGTCGACCTCGGCGTCGGACACGACGCCTTCGTTGACGAGACGCTTGGCATAGACGTCGACGACGCCGGAATGCGAGCGGATGTTGCGGTACATGATCGGCTGCGTGAACGCCGGCTCGTCGGACTCGTTATGTCCGAAGCGGCGGTAGCAGACCATGTCGATGACGACAGGCTTCTGGAACTTCTGCCGGAACTCGGTGGCGATCTTGGCCACGTGCACAACGGCTTCGGGATCGTCGCCGTTCACGTGAAAGATGGGGGCCTCCACCATCTTCGCCACGTCGGTGCAGTAGGGCGATGAGCGCGAGTAGCGCGGGTTGGTGGTGAAGCCGATCTGGTTGTTGATGATGAAGTGGATCGAGCCACCGGTGCGGTGGCCGACGAGGCCCGAGAGGCCGAAGCACTCGGCCACCACGCCCTGGCCCGCGAATGCGGCGTCGCCGTGGATGAGCAGCGGCAGCACCGGCGTGCGCTCGCCCGGTTTGCAGCCGTGCTGATCCTGCTTGGCGCGCACCTTGCCCAACACCACGGGATCCACGATCTCGAGATGCGAGGGGTTGGCGGTGAGCGACAGATGCACGTTGTTGCCGTCGAAGGCACGATCGGAAGAAGCGCCCAGATGGTACTTCACGTCGCCCGAGCCCTCGACGTCGTCGGGCTTGAAGGAGCCGCCCTTGAACTCGTTGAAGATGGCGCGGTGCGGCTTGCCCATGACGTTGGAGAGCACGTTCAGGCGGCCGCGGTGGGCCATGCCGATGACGATCTCCTTCACGCCGAGTTGGCCACCGCGCTTGATGATCTGCTCGAGGGCAGGAACCATGGACTCGCCGCCGTCGAGGCCGAAGCGCTTGGTGCCCGTGTACTTGACGTCCGCGAACCTCTCGAACAGCTCGGCCTCGACCAGCTTGTTGAGGATGGCGCGCTTGCCCTCGCGCGTGAAGGCGATCTCCTTGTCGCGGCCCTCGATGCGCTGCTGGATCCACGACTTCTGCGCCGGCGAGGTGATGTGCATGAACTCGACGCCGATATGCCAGCAGTAGGTGCGGCGCAGGATCGTGAGGATCTCGCGCACCGTGGCCATGTCGAGACCAAGCACCTTGTCGATGAAGACCGGCCTGTCGAGATCGGCCTCGGTGAAGCCATAGGTCTCGGGGCGCAGTTCCTTGTGCACCTTGCGCTCGGTGAGGCCGAGCGGGTCGAGGTCGGCGACGAGGTGGCCCATGGCGCGGTAGGCGCGGATGAGCATCAGGGCGCGAATGCTGTCCTGGATGGCGCGGAAGGAGGCGGCTGGTGAAATCTCGTAGCCGGCGTGATGCGCGCGCTGGTGCAGCTTTTCGCGCAGGTCGCGCTGCTCGGCGCCATAGTCGCCCGTCAGCGCGCCCAGGATGTCGCTGTTGCCTTCCAGGTTCTCCATGGGGCGGGCCCAGGAGGGGCCGCTGCCTTCGTGCTGTGCGGCAGGGCGGGGGCCATCACTCAGGCTCGAGAAGAAGTGACGCCATTCGTCCGTCACCGAGCCCGGGTTCTTCTCGTACTGCTCCTGCATCTGCTCGATGTAGGTGGCGTTGGCGCCCTGCAGGAAAGAGGTGCGCGCGAAGGCTTCGTTCTTGGGCTGGCGAGACATGGCTCACAACTTTTCGGGTTCGTGGCTGGGCTCTAGATGGAGGGGGCGACGACAAAACCGCGACCACTCAAGACAACGCCCCTCGACAGGCGGCTTACCTATCACATCACTGGATTTAGTATAGTGGCGCGGTGCAGCAAATGCCGTCCCTAGCGACGCACCTCGCGCAAATTTGCGTTCAACTTTCGCATGATGCCTCGGGTTGCTTGCGTCGGGGTCACGCCTGCGTGCGCGCACCGGGCGCGCGCAATCTCGAAAACGAAAAGGCGGCGCTGAAATTCAGACGCCGCCTCAAGATCACGCTGCAAGCTACTTATGGCGCTCGTCAGGAGCGGCCGAACCAGCCACGGCTGCTGCCGCCGGAACTCGAACCCGAGAGCGCTTTCGCCAGCGTGGTGCCGAGCGCGGCAGGGCTATCGGCGATGTGGATGCCGGCAGACTTCATGGCCTCCACCTTGTCCTCTGCGCGGCCCTTGCCGCCGGAGATGATGGCGCCAGCGTGGCCCATGCGGCGGCCGGGAGGCGCCGTCATGCCGGCAATGAAGCCGGCCATTGGCTTCTTGCGGCCCTTCTTGGCCTCGGCCTTCAGATACTCGGCGGCGTCCTCCTCGGCGGCGCCACCGATCTCGCCGATCATGATGATGGAGTTGGTGGCGGCATCGGAGAGGAACATGTCGAGCACGTCGATGAACTCGGTGCCCTTCACCGGGTCACCGCCGATGCCGACGGCGGTCGACTGGCCGAGGCCCGCATCCGACGTCTGCTTCACGGCCTCGTAGGTGAGCGTGCCGGAGCGGGAGACGATGCCGACGCTGCCCGCCTTGAAGATGTTGGCGGGCATGATGCCGATCTTGCAGGCGTTGGGCGTGAGCACGCCCGGGCAATTGGGCCCGATGAGGCGCGACTTGGAGTTGATCAGGGCACGCTTCACCTTGACCATGTCGAGCACCGGGATGCCCTCGGTGATGCACACGATCAACGGGATCTCGGCGTCGATGGCCTCGAGGATGGCATCTGCAGCAAAGCGCGGCGGCACGTAGATGGAGGTGGCGGTTGCGCCGGTTTTCTCCTTCGCTTCCATCACCGTGTCGAAGATCGGGACGTTTGCGAGCTTCGGGTCGGGGTGCTTGGTGCCGCCCTTGCCGGGCGTGACGCCGCCGACGACCTGCGTGCCATAGGCCAGTGCCTGCTGCGTATGGAAGGTGCCCTGGCTTCCAGTGAAGCCCTGGCAGATCACCTTCGTGCTCTTGTCGACGAGAATGGCCATGAAACACGCCTTCGGGTTGTTTTCCGGCCCCAGCTTTTGCGCCAAAGAGCGGCGAAGAGCAAGCCACCGGTTGTCCCGGACGCCTAGGGCAAAGGTAGGGGGCGGGAAGCGCACGGAGCCCGACAGAAAGGGGCGCCGGGCAGGTTCCCCTGCAGTTGCTAGTTTTCGTCCATCTTCAGGGCGGCGATGAAGGCTTCCTGCGGGATGTCCACCTTGCCGAACTGACGCATCTTCTTCTTGCCCTCCTTCTGCTTGTCCAAAAGCTTGCGCTTTCGGGAGATGTCGCCGCCGTAGCACTTGGCGATGACGTCCTTGCGGAGGGCGCGGATGGTTTCGCGCGCAATGATGCGCCCGCCGATGGCGGCCTGGATCGGGATCTGGAAGAGATGCGGCGGGATGAGCTCCTTGAGCTTCTCGCACATGGCGCGGCCACGGTGCTCGGCCCGGCTGCGGTGAACGATGATCGACAAGGCATCCACGGGTTCGGCATTGACCAGGATGGACATTTTGACGAGGTCGCCCGTCTCGTAGCCCTTCATCTGGTAGTCGAACGAAGCATAGCCGCGGCTGATGGACTTCAGGCGATCGTAAAAGTCGAAGACGACCTCGTTGAGGGGGAGGTCGTAGACCGCCATGGCGCGCGTGCCGACGTAAGTAAGGTTCTTCTGGCGGCCGCGACGGTCCTGGCAGAGCTTGAGAACGGAACCCAGATGCTCGTCGGGCACCAGGATGGTGGCCTCGATCCAGGGCTCCTCGATATGGTCGATGTGCACGGGGTCCGGCATGTCGGCCGGGTTGTGCATCTCCACCTTCGTGCCGTCGTTCAGGTAGATGTGGTAGATGACGCTCGGCGCCGTCGTGATGAGGTCGAGGTTGAACTCGCGCTCCAGACGCTCGGTGATGATCTCGAGGTGCAAGAGGCCGAGGAAGCCGCAGCGGAAGCCGAAGCCCAGGGCCGCGGAGCTTTCCGTTTCGAAGGAGAAGCTTGCGTCGTTCAGCTTGAGGCGTGCCATGGCCTCGCGCAGATCCTCGAACTGGGCGGCGTCGACGGGAAAGAGACCGCAGAAGACGACCTGCTGGGCGGGCTTGAAGCCCGGCAAGGGTTCTGCAACCGGCGTCCTGGAGTCGGTGACGGTGTCGCCCACGCGCGTGTCCGCCACCTGCTTGATGGCGGCCGTGAAGAAGCCGACCTCGCCCGGGCCCAGTTCCCCCAGCATCTCCTGCTTGGGCCGGAAGATGCCGACGCGCTCGATCTGATAGTCGGCGCCGGTGGACATCAGCTTGACCTTGGCGCCCTTTTTCAGCACCCCATCGATGATGCGGACCATCACCACGACGCCCAGGTAGGCATCGTACCAGCTGTCAATAAGAAGCGCTTTCAAAGGCTTATCACGACTTCCCTTGGGGGCGGGCAGCTTTGCGACCACGGCTTCCAACACGGCGGCGACATTCTGGCCGGTCTTGGCGGAGACGCCGATCGCCTCGGATGCATCGATGCCGATGACGTCCTCGATCTGCTGCTTGACGCGATCGGCGTCGGCCGAGGGCAGGTCGATCTTGTTGAGAACGGGCAGGATCTCGAGGTTGTTGTCGAGCGCCTGGTAAACGTTGGCGAGCGTCTGCGCCTCGACGCCCTGGCTGGCGTCGACGACCAGAATGGCGCCCTCGCAGGCGGCGAGCGATCGCGATACCTCGTAGGCGAAATCGACGTGGCCCGGGGTGTCCATCAGGTTGAGCTGATAGGTTTTTCCGTCCTTGGCGCGGTAATCCAGACGCACGGTTTGCGCCTTGATCGTGATGCCGCGCTCGCGCTCGATGTCCATCGAGTCGAGGATCTGCTCCTTCATCTCCCGGTCCGACACGTTGCCGCACAGCTGGATGAGCCGGTCCGACAGCGTCGACTTGCCGTGGTCGATGTGCGCGATGATCGAGAAGTTGCGGATGAGGTTGATGTCCGTCATGGGCCGGTGCTTAGCATGCCTCTAGGGGCTTTGGACAAGCGAACGCTTGCCGGGCTGAGGAAAGATGGGTGCGTCGGACCGTCTCAGCCACTCTCCTACCAAAAGAGAGACGAAGTTGCCACGCCGGATGCTGCCCCGCACCGCTGGGGCCCCGCCAGGGTCGCTTGCATCGGAAGCCCACTAAGTTTTATATAATTCTACTTGTCGGGCCTTTTCCCAGGGGCTGCGCCGCCGCCTTCCGAGGCGTTGTCGGCTATTTTTGCATATTTCGCGAACCTTTCAGAAAGGAATCGCCATTTTTGGGCGATGCCTTTCTGTAGCTTATCTGCGAAATGGCAGGGATATGACCGAACCAACCGCCCCGCAGGTCCGCACGCAGTTCGCCAAGCGCCTGAAGGCGCTGAGGGCGCAGCGCGGATTTCCGCGCGCGCGGTATTTCGCCAGCAGCCTCGGCATCGAAGAGAACCGCTACACGCGCTACGAGCGGGCGGAGGTGGAGCCGAGCCTCACACTGATCCACAAAATGTGCGAGACGCTGCACGTCACGCCGAACGAGTTGCTGGGCTTCGAGGCCGCGCGCCAGCGCGAGGCAACGGGGTTCAGCGAAAGCGAGACTGCACCTCGCGCTGCTGCGTCGGAAGCCAAGGCAACGGACAGCCTCCGGGCGCTCGCATGGTCGCTGGCGAGCGAGGTGGTCGGCCTGCGGCAAGCGGGTCGCAAGCCGGCGGACCCGCTTGCGACGATGAAAGAAACCAGCGCGCTATTTCGTGATCTCCTCAACAAGCCCTTCGAGACGGTGGCTGAACTGGCGGAAGACGCCGCCATCGGCAAGGCCAACGCCAAGCGCAAGGCCGAAATCGCTTCGCTGATGAGCCGGCTGGCCGCGGAGGCCGGAGCCGGCGGGCGCTGATATACCCGCCAACTCCGCTGCGTTCGTCTAATGCGCGTCTCGGGCTTTCTGAGTTGACTCAGAAGGCATCAAGCCGCGGCTGCAAGCCTGGCTTTTCTGCTCAAGCGGAACTGCGCCATGAGCGTGGAGAGGTTGGCTGCCTCTGCTGACAGATGATGGCTTGCCGCCGTCGTCTCTTCGACCATCGCCGCGTTCTGCTGCGTCGCACGGTCCAGCTCATTGATCGCCGAATTCACCTGCTGCAGCCCAGTCGACTGCTCCTGGGCGCCTGCCGCGATGTCGACGACAGCTTCGTTGATCTCGGTCACCTGTTGCACGATCTCACGCAAAGCCTTGCCCGCTTCCGCAACGAGATCGACGCCGGCCGATACCTGCGAAGACGATGCGGAAATCAGCTGCTTGATCTCCCGCGCGGCCTGGGCCGAGCGCTGAGCAAGTGCGCGCACCTCTGAAGCGACAACCGCAAACCCGCGGCCTGCATCACCTGCGCGTGCCGCTTCCACACCTGCGTTGAGAGCGAGAAGATTGGTCTGGAAGGCGATCTCGTCGATGACGCCGATGATCTGGTTGATCTCGCGCGCAGACTTCTCGATGTTCGACATCGCCTCGACCGTTTGGCGGACGACTTCACCGGTTTTCTCTGCGTTATGCTTGGCATTTGAAACGGATTCGCGCGCGTGCCTGGCACCCTCGGCAGCCTTGCGGCCTGTGGCTGCAATTTCGTCGATGGCGGCAGCCGTTTCCTCGAGGCTTGCGGCTTGCTGTTCGGTACGGCCCGACAAGGCATCCGTGGCGTTGGAGATCTCGGCGCTGTTGGACGTGATGGCCGACGTCCGCGCCACGACCGTTTCCATCGTCTCGCGCAGCTTGACGACGGCACTGTTGAAGTCGGTGCGCAGCTGCTCGAACTCGCGGACGAAGGGCGTGTCGATCTCGCATACGAGGTCGCCGCGGGAGAGGCGCCCGAGGCTATCCGCAAGCGCGTGGATCGTTGCCTGCGCTTCCGCTGCCTCACGGGCCTTCTCGGCCTCGCGCGCTTCGCGCTCACGGTTGGCCGCCTCGGTTGCGTGTTGCGTCTCGATCTCGAGCCGCACTTTCTCTTGCGACTCGTTGCGCAGCACGAGTACGGCGCGGGAAAGCGTGCCAAGCTCGTTGCGCTCGTTCTGGCAGGGAACGTCGACCTCGTAGTTGCCCGCTGCGATCTTCTCGACGCTTTCCGTGAGCGAAAGCATGGGACGCGAGATGGAGCGGCCGATGGCGAACGCGAGCATGATGCCGAGGAGCAGCACCGTCGGTGCGGCGGTGAACATGCTCAACATCAGGAACGCGCTCGCCTCCTGTGCCGTGCGGCCCAAATCGTCGGATTCCTTCTGGGCCTTCTGCAGGCGCGCGTTGGAGCTGGCGACGATGTCCTGGATGGAGCCTTTGAAGGCCGCCATGGCGTCGGTGCGCGCCACGAGCGCAGCGCGATGCGCGTCGAAAGCCTTGGAGAAGACTTCGACATCACGCGCGATGACTGCCGACACCTTCTTCAGGCGATTGGAGAGACCGGGCGTGGCCGAAATCGCCGCGACGTTCGTCTGCATCCGGGCGATGCTGTCTTTGAGCATCTCGATCGAGCGACCATCCAAGAAGCTCAGATAGCGCCCGGTGCCGGAGGTCGTCATGGCATAGGCCTGGTCCAGGCGCACGACGAGCGCGACCAGGTTCGGTTCGTTGATGTTCGCGGCCGCCTCGCCAAGCGTAACGACGGGGGAGGCAAGCGAGGACACAGAATCAAGCAACGTCGATGCGCCCACCTGCATGGTCTGAATAAGTTCGGATGTCTTATTGGCCCTGTTCAGCAGATCGCCTTCGCTGTCGGAAAGGCGCATCAGCTGCTCAAGCTTGGTGTTCAGATGGTTTCGGTCGGCGTTCGACACCGTGACCTGATATTGCAGCAAGGCGGCCTCGACGGTGCGAGCCGCCGATTCGAGTGCCGCCGCCTTCTGGCTTGCCGCCACGGCCGCGCGATTGGCGCCGTCTGCCTTCTGGAATTGCAAGGCAATCGTGGTGACAATGCCGAATGCGAAAACAGCCACACCTACGCAGGCCAGGAAACCTGCGAAAATCTTGAACCTAATCGATCTCATTGGAGAACTCCGGCCGTCAATGGTTCGCCTTGCAATACGGAAAATGAAAGGGGGTTTGCGCCCCCTTTCCTCAATTTCACGCCACGAGTTCGCGAATCCGGGTCAGCGATTCCTGGCCGACGAGATCACCAAGGGTCTTGCTCATGCCTGAAACCGCCTTCTGGAATTCCGCGACGTCGACGTCTTCGACCACGGTCATGCCAGCGGCTTTCATCTGCGCGAGACCGGTTGCGACCAGGTCCTCGTTGAACTTGCGCGTGGCAGCGCTGGCTGCGAGCCCGGCGCCCATCACGACCTCGCGGTCCGGCCCCTTCAGCTCTTCCAGAACGTCGCTCGAGAAGAGAATGGCAAACGGGCTGTACACGTGTCCCGTCAGGGAAATGTGCGATTGCAATTTCATGAGGAAATCGCTGGCGGTGATGACGCTGATGGGATTTTCCTGAGCCTCGAAGCGCCCTGTGCGCATGGCTTCCTTGAGTTCGGAGAAGGCCAAGGCATCGGCTGTCGCACCAAGGCCGCGGAACGCTTCGATATGAAGCTTCGCCGGCTGCACGCGCAATTTCAGACCCTTCAGGTCCGCAGGCTTGCGGATCGGCTTGTTGGCGGTCATGTGCCGCAAACCGTTCTCGCCCCAGCCGATGGCGGTGATGGAGTGCTTCTTGAGGATGTCGCCAAAATAGCTGCCCAGCTTTCCATCGAGGGCCTTGCGGGCGGCCGCGACGTCACTGAACATGTAAGGATACTCAACAACCGACAGATCCGCATGGTAGCTGCTGAGGACCGCCATCGGTGACACGGTTGCATCGAGCGTTCCGTCGGCAACGCCCTTGGCCATGGCGACTTCGCTGCCCAGCTGCGATAGGGGGAAAATCTCGGCATCCATCCGCCCTTCGCTTTTCTCCGTGACGTATTTCTGGAAAGCCACGGCGCCGGCCTGCAGGGACGAGGTGACGGTGTTGTTATGGCCGATGCGCAATTTGCGAGTCGCGGCGCGAGGCGTGCTGGGGATTACGAAAGGCGCGCACACTGCAGCAGATGCAACAAGGAATTTGCGGCGGTTCAACATCAATGGCTCCTCGAAATAGATTTATTCGTGGAGCCCACTATCTATGTATTTTCTTTCTTTTCACTTAATTGTTTTTGCATCAAAACTTCTATCTATTGCATAATTAATATAATCAGCGTCCAGATTTTTCTTGATTGACGGCCGTCAAATGCTGTTTTGACCGAGGCCGGTGCCGCCGTAGAGCCACGTGAGGCGCATGTAATACTCTTCCGCCGTCATGCCGCTCATGACGCCGTTGCGGATCGCGGCCATGGCGCCGGCGGGATGATAGATGTATTCGCCGATGAGGCGGGAAAGCACCTGCAGGCGGCCCGTGCGCACGGTGCGCTGCTGTTCGTAGGCGGCAAGGCCTTTCTCGAGCGTGTCGTGATGGCTCAGCATGTGGCTGAGGCAAACGGCATCCTCCAGCGCCATGCAGGCGCCCTGCGCGGCGTACTGCAACATGGGATGGGCCGCATCGCCCAGAATCGTGACGCAGCCGTCGACCCACTTGGCGACGGGGTCGCGGTCGCACAACACCCACCGCTTCCAGTTGCTGCCATGCTCCACGATCTTGCGCGCGCGGGGATGGATGTGGGCGAACCAGCGACGCACCTCTTCGAGTTCCACCGGCTCACCGGCAACGGCGCGGCCGGGATCGTTGTGGCAGGTGACGACGAGGTTGAAGAGCTTCCAGCCGGTCAGCGGATAATGCACCAGGTGAACCTTCGGCCCCGCCCATAGCGTGGCCGCGTTCCAGCGCAGATCCTCTGGCATCTGCTCGGTGGGGATCACGGAGCGGAAGGTGGAGTGGCCGGATACACGGGGCTCGCCGTCGCCCACGAGCTTTGCGCGCACGTTGGAGCGCAGACCGTCGGCGCCCACCAGCAAGTCGCCCTCGACGGGATCGCGATCGCGCACGAGCACGCGCACGCGCTTGCCATCCTGCTCGTAGCCGGTGACGGCGTGGCTGGTGCGCAGCTCGACATTGGCGCGGGCACGGCATGCCTCGAGCATCGCGGCATGCAGATCACCGCGGTGGACGACGGCATAGGGATTGCCGAAACGGGCGCGGAAAGGCGCGTCGAGCGGGATGTGCGTGATCTCTTCGCCCGATACGGCATCCATCAGGCGCAACTGGTCGATGTAGACAGCGCGGGCGCGGGCGGCCTCGCCTATGCCAAGGTAGTCGAAGGCGTGGAATGCGTTGGGGCCGAGCTGAATGCCAGCGCCAATTTCGCCAAGCTCCTTCGCCTGCTCCAGGACCACCACACGGAAGCCCTTGGCCGAGAGCCCCAGCGCAGCCGCCAGCCCACCTATGCCGCCGCCCGCAATGACGATGTCGCTGCCGTTCGCTCGGGCCATCTCGCGTTTCCCCTGGTTTCTTGGCGATATAATGCACGCAGGGGCCGAGATGCGCCAAGACCGCACGTCAGAATTCCGGCAAGGAAGTGATGCGCCAAAGCCGCACGGAGATCTTTGCGCCGCCACACTCGGCGCCTATGTTCGAAAGAGGTCACACGAGCGTCGGAAGGAGGCATCGTGCAGTTCATCCTGGATGTCCCGCCCAAGACGTGGTTTCGCATCGAGACGCAAGGCGAGGCGGCGCTCGAGTCGCAACTGATGCAGCATGCCGTGGAGAAGTACTTCCAGCAGGCCTACGAGGATGCGGCCTCGACCTATGTGCCGCCGCCCAACCGCCGCTACATCGAGCAGAACATCGGCCTCAAGGCGCACATCGCGCAGACCATGCCGATGTTCCTCACCCTGCGCGACGGCGAGGGCAAGGGACTTGCCACCGCCATGCTGCCGCCGGAGGGGGAGCGCGAAGACTACTTCCGCCCCATCATCGTGGGGCCGGGCAACAGCGATCCGTTCGTCGAGCACGCGGACGCCATTGCGGCGCTTGGCGCTCACTTCGGGCTGAAGCTCGATCCGGTGCGCTGCTTCCCCTATCGCCGCCGCTGAGCAGCGGGCTGCCGACCCGGGCGGGTCGGCAAGGGATGTCAGAAGCCGACCTTGTCGGCGCCCTTCAACTGCAGCATCTCGCGTGCGTCCTGGGGTGTCGCGACCTCCAGGCCCAGGGCCTCGATCATCTGGCGCACCAGCATGACCTGCTCGGCGTTGGACTTGGCGAGCTTGCCCGGGCCCGCCCACAGGCTGTCCTCCAGGCCGACGCGCACGTTGCCGCCCATGGACAGCGCCGCTGCGGCGACAGGAAGCTGATTGCGGCCGGCGCCCAGCACGCTCCACTCGTAGTCGTCGCCGAACAGCCGGTCGGCAGTGCGCTTCATGTGGGCGATGTCCTCCGGATGCGGGCCGATGCCACCCAGGATGCCGAATACCGACTGGATGAAGAACGGCGGCTTTACCAAGCCGCGGTCGGCGAAGTGGCGCAGCGTGTAGAGGTGGCCGATGTCGTAGCACTCGATCTCGAAGCGCGTGTTGTTCTTCGCGCAGGTCGTGAGGATGTTCTCGATGTCCTTGAAGGTGTTCTTGAAGATGCGGTCGTGGGAACCTTCAAGGTAGGGCTTTTCCCAGTCGAACTTGAAATCCTTGGTGCGCTCCAGCATGGGGTAGAGCCCGAAGTTCATCGAGCCCATGTTGAGCGAGGCAACCTCCGGCTTGAAATAGGCGCAGGGCTGCAGGCGCTCTTCCACGAGCATGGTCGGCGCGCCGCCGGTGGTGATGTTGATGACGGCGCTGGTGCGCTGCTTGATCACCTTCAGGAAGGGCTCGAACGCCTCCGGCGACTGATCGGGCTGGCCCGTCTTGGGGTTGCGCGCGTGCACGTGGACGAGCGCGGCGCCGGCTTCTGCCGCGCCGACGGCAGCGTCTGCGATTTCCTCGGGCGTGATGGGCAGGTGGGGCGACATCGAGGGCGTGTGAATTGCCCCCGTGACCGCGCACGTGATCATCACCTTGCGTTTCCTCTTGGCCATGATGGCTCTCCGTCGTTGCTGTTCGTGCAGTTCAGTCCGGCTTGCGCGCGGCTTTCATCTTGTGGGCACGCAGGGCGGCGAGACGCTTGTCGCGCCATTGGCTCAGCCGCGAGACGCGCTCGGGCGTCTGTGCGCCTTTCCATTCCGACATGATCTTGGCGACAGTGTCGGCGCGGAACGGGTTGCGGCTGCCAGTCTGCCCGGCGGTCTCGGCGAGCGACGCACTGTAGCGGGCGCAGTAGTCCGGAATGCCGCCCGGTGCATTCAACTCGATCGTCTCGAAGGGGCCCATGAAGGCCCAGCGAAGGCCAAGGCCATCCCTTATCGTCTTGTCGACATCTGCGGGGCCGGCAATGCCTTCGCCGACGATACGGAAGGCTTCTGCCAGCAGCACCGCCTGCAAGCGGTTGAGGACGAAGCCCGGCTCTTCCTTGCGCAGGACGATGGGCACCTGGCCAGCCTGCTCATACAGGGCCTTGGCGCGCTCGACCACGGACGCCTCGGTCCATGGCGCAGGCGCCAGTTCCACGATCGGCACGAGATGCGGCGGGTTGGCAGGATGTGCCACGAGGCAGCGACCGCGGCCGGAAAGAGCTTCGGTGAAGCGAGAAGCCATGATGAAAGATGTCGAAGATACGAGAATGGCGTCGGGCGGGGCCAGCCGATCCATCTCGGCGAACAAGGTGCGCTTGGCCTCCAACGTTTCAGGCCCACTCTCCTGCACCAGCGCCGCCCCTGCGAGCGCGGCGGACAGATCCTTGGCTATGGTGACGCGCGACATCGCTGCGGCATCCGCCTCTATGATACCGAGCCCCGCCAACTCGGTGAGGCTCGTCGCCACATGCTCGCGAGCCGCAGCGGCGGCATCGGGATGGGCATCGTATAGGGCAACGCTGAAGCCGTGGCCGGCAAACACGGTGGCCCAGGCCCGGCCGATCAATCCCGCTCCGACAATGGCGACTTTTGACATCCTGCTCCCCAATCGATCGCAGTAACATGTGCTTCATGCGGACCAACTACGCGGAGAGCATAGCGCCCCTTGAATGGCGGCGTTGCATCCCGTAGAGCCAAGCTGATTTGCACGCGCCCGGCTTGCCGGCAACTGTGATCACAATTAGCCTCGCGCGGCAATGGCGATTGTCCAGAGCATTCACGTTGCCCGCGAGGGAGCGCACCGCGCGCAAAACATACCCTGCCCGCGTCCATCAAGACGCAGCCCTGGTCCGGAGTTTTTTGGTTATGGCTCTTGTCGCGCCCATCATGGAGGAGGAGCCTGCCACGCTCGGAAGGCAGGCCTACGCCGAGATCAGCGGCCTTCTCATGCGCGGTGAGCTTTCACCCGGCGACAAGATTTCGCTGCGGTCGCTTGCGTTACGGCTCGGCGTGTCGATGCAGCCCGTGCGGCAGGCCGTGGACAGGCTCGTTGCCGATCATGCCCTGGAAGTGCTTCCGAACCGCGCTGTCCGCGTGCCCGTGATGACGGCCGTGCGGCTGGCCGAAATTACGAAGATCCGCATCGCTATCGAGGGCTTCGCGGCGGAAGAAGCAGCAGGGGCCTGGACGCCGGCGGACATGGCGGAGATGGAAAAACACGATGCCATCTTCCGCAAGGAATGCCGGAAGCGGGCGCCGGACTTGGCCCGCGCCGTGACGGCCAACCGGGACCTGCACTTCTCGGTCTATCGCGCGGCGGCGCTGCCATCACTGGTTCCAATCATCGAAGGCTTGTGGTTGCGCATCGGGCCGGTGTTGAACCTGGACATGCGCGCAAGCCCCGAGCGCCTGAAGCTCGGCGCGGACCGTTGCCACGCTCGCCTCATGGCCGCGATCGCCGCACGGGACGGCAAGGGCGCGCGCGCGGCAGTTACAGACGACATCTCCGGTGCCGCGGCGTTCATCACGAGCCGCGGCCTATTGCCTTGATTTGACGCGAGGGAGAGCACATGGATCTCGGCATCAGCGGATTGCGGGTCGTGGTGACGGCGGGCGCTAACGGGATCGGGCTTGCGATCGCGCGTGCCTTCGCGCGTGAAGGTGCCAAGGTTCACGTGTGCGACGTGGACCAGACGGCGCTGGCTGCGATGGGCAAGAGCGACCCTGCGATCTCGCAGTCGGTGTGCGATGTTTCGGACCGCGCGCAGGTAAAGACATTTTTCGACGAAGCGATCGCCTCGCTCGGCGGGCTCGATTGCCTCGTCAACAATGCGGGGATCGCTGGTCCCACGGGGCGCATCGAGGAAATCAACCCCGAGGACTGGGACCGCTGCATCGCCATCGATCTGACGGGCCAGTTCAACTGTGCGCGGCTCGCTGTGCCGCACCTGAAGAATTCCAAGAACGCCAGCATCATGAACGTCTCATCGCAGGCCGGCCGGCACGGCTTTCCGATGCGCGCACCATATGCGGCCGCGAAGTGGGGCGTGATCGGCTTCACGAAATCGATCGCGATCGAGCTTGGGCCGCTGGGGATCAGGGCGAATGCGCTTCTGCCGGGGATCGTCTCCGGTGATCGCCAGCGACGGGTGCTGGAGGCGAAGGCGCAGGCGCGCGGCATCTCGTACAAGGAGATGGAGGCGGTTGCCTTCTCCTACACGTCGATCAAGGAGTACGTGACGCCGGAGCAGCTTGCCGACCTCGTCGTGTTCACGGCCAGCCCGCGCGCCAAGACCATCTCGGGCCAGTCACTGTCGGTGTGCGGCGACACGAACATGCTCAGCTGAGGCGCGAGGACTGCCTCACTTACAGGGCACCGCGAAGTTGACGTGGTAGTGCTCGTCGTGGCGGATCCAGGCCTGGCCGGTGAAATTCAGGCGCCGCAACTGCGCGCCTTGGGGCGTGGCGAACAGTTTGGCCTGCAGCGGCGCATCGAAGATCACGGTCTGGATGCGGATGCCATGGTTCGCGGCCGCCTTTTCGAGTGCCAGCAGGTGCAGGGCCATGGCCTCGAAGTCGATGCGGTAGTCGCCGGACTGGCCGTTGCGATCGAAATCCAGCGCGTAACCGAACTTGTTCAGGATGTGGGTCGGCACTTCCGCCACGGCGCCATCCGAGGTGCGGACGGGCACGTGGAAATCAACAATGGTCCCGTTGGCATGGGTCTTGTGCGGGGGAAGCGGCCCACCCCAAGGCCAGCCGCTTTCTGCGTAGACGAAACGCAACTCGGGGCGGGTCCGTGCCAATTCGGCGTAGGCGTCGCGCACGGTGTCCCGGACGGCGGAGTGCACGAAGGTGCGGCCGGCGAGAAATCCGATCAGACTGTAGGCGCGAAAGTTCTCGCCCGAATAGGGAATGCGCGTGCCACCTTCCAGCCGGCCGGTGACGACGTTGCCGCGGCAGACGCTTGCCCGGTTCGCGGTTGTGGCGAGGAACCAGACGAACCCCGCATAGGCCAAAGGCGGCAGCAGCAGGACGAGAAGCAGAAATCTGAAAAGCTTCTTGAGCATCTCTGCGGGTCCCCCAGCGCGCTGCAGGGCGGAAGCTAGGCTGCCAACAGTGCGCGTCAAGGGACGCGATGCCTCGGCAGCGAGTGCGGGATGAAGAAAGGGCCGGACATCTTGTCCGGCCCTATCAATCGCGGTGTCGTTGCGAGGGCGCTCGCTATTTGTTTTCCGGCGGCGCCAGATCCTTTGCCAGCGGAGGTGGCTCCACCGGTGCTGGAATGGCGTTCTCGGCGGGCTTCGGCGGGTCTGCGGTCGGTGCCGCAGCAGGCGCTGCCGGCGGCGCTGTCGACGACGGTGCTGAAGGCGGTGGCGTCAGATCAGCCGGCAGCGACGGCAAGCCAGGGCCCGCAGCGGGGGCCGCCGGCGGTGACAGGCCGGGCGGCGGGCCGAGGCCTGTGGGCGGGCCGATGTTGAACAACGGGGGCCCGGTGGGCATGTCGATCGTCGGGATGCGGATCTCGATCTTGCTGGGATCGACAGCCGGTGCCTTGTCCAGCCAGTAGGTGACCGACTGCGGCCACAGGATGACGATGGCCACCAGCATCAGCTGCAGGATCACCCACGGGATGGCGCCCCAATAGATGTCACTACTCGACACCGTTTCTCGCGGCGCGATACCTCGGAGGTAGAACAGCGCGAACCCGAACGGCGGATGCATGAAGCTCGTCTGCATGTTGGCGCCGAGCAGCACGCCGAACCAGATGAGGTCGATGCCGAGCTTCTCCGCCGCCGGTGCCAGCAGCGGGATGACGATGAAGGCGATCTCGAAGAAGTCGAGGAAGAACGCCAGAATGAACACGAAGATGTTCACGAAGGTGAGGAAGCCCACCTGGCCGCCAGGCAGGTTGGTGAGCAGGCCTTCGATCCACTCCTTGCCGCCGGCGCCCTGGAACACGAGGCTGAAGGTACGTGCGCCGAGAAGGATGAACACCACGAAAGCCGTGATGCGCATCGTCGTCGCCATGCCTTCCCAGAGCAGGGGCCAGGTGAGGCGGCGGTTGATGGCAGCCAGCACGAGCGCGCCGACGACGCCCATGGCGCCGGCTTCAGTCGGCGTGGCCAGGCCCATGAAGATGGTGCCGAGCACGAGGAAGATGAGGATGAGCGAGGGCACCATGCCCTTGGTGCACTTCCAGGCGAGGTCCCAGCCACGCAGGGTGCGCGCCTCAGGCGGGAGCGGGGGAACTTCATGCGGCCTGAAGATGCCGAGGATGAACACCCAGGCGCAGAACAGCGCGATCTGGATGATCGAGGGACCGATCGCGCCGAGGTACATGTCGCCAACGGACTTGCCGAGCTGATCGGCGAGCACCACCAGCACGAGCGACGGCGGTACGAGCTGGGTGATGGTGCCAGAGGCGGCGATGACGCCGGTCGTGTGACGCACGGAGTAGCCGTACTTCAACATCACGGGCAGCGAGATGAGGCCCATGGCGATCACGGACGCTGCCACCGTGCCGGTGATGGCGCCGAGCACCGCGCCGACGATGATCACGGCGTAGGAAAGCCCGCCGCGCAGGCCGCCGAACAGCTGGCCGAAGCCCTCAAGCAGGTCTTCGGCTAGTCCACATCGTTCGAGGATGGCGCCCATCAGCGTGAAGAAGGGAATGGCGAGCAGCAGATCGTTCGAGATGACGGAGAACATCTGGAACGTGAGGTTGCCCAGGAAGTTCGGTGCGAAGAGGCCAAGCTCGATGCCAATCACCGCGAAGACCAGGCCGACAGCGCCGATGGAGAAGGCGGCCGGGTAGCCGATGATCATGCCGACCACGAGCCCCGCGAACATCAGCGGGGCCATGTTGTGAATGATGAACTGGGTCATTGGAGCGGCTTCTCGTAGGCGTGCTCACGCACGTAGTCGGTGGTGAGGGCTGCGATGCACTTGATGATCTCCGAGACGCCCTGCACGGCGACGAAGAAGAAGCCGAGCGGAAGGATCAGCTTCACGGGCCAACGTACGAGACCGCCCGCGTTCGTCGAGATCTCGCCGCTGTACCAGGCGTCGACGAACCAGGGCCAAGTGATGTAGGCCAGGATCACGCAGAAGGGCATCAAGCAGAAAATGCCGCCGAAAAGATCAATCCAGGTGCGCGTACGCTCCGACACCCAGCCGTAGAGAAGATCGACGCGCACATGCTCGTTGACCTTGAGGGTGTAGGCGGCACCGAACATCGCCATCACGGCGAACATGTACCACTGCGCCTCGAGGAAGGCGTTGGAGTTGGCGCCGTATATCTCGAGGACGCGATTGAGATAGCCGAGGCTCTTGTGGTCGCGCGCGAGCTGCGCGATTTCATTTATCGAATATCGGAAGAACGCATTGAACGCGCTCAACAGCGATGCCAACAAAACGAACCAGATCGCGATGAGGCTTAGCCATCGATTAAATCTGTCGATGGCGCCAGCCAGCGTCAGCAGGCTATGCATGTTCCTCCTTCAGCCGCGATCTTAGACGACCGCTTGGCCTTGTCTTACTATCTTGCTGTCTGTCGTGATCCCCCGGCCGGGACGCCCAATCTTGCCCCGACAAGCTCAAGCTCTAACACGTTGAAGAAGCCTTTGTCTTGCCACTTGGCAAGGTCCAATGCAGGCTTTGGTTGCCCGTGTGGCACTAGAAGCAAAATGGCAACGGGGCATCACGCACAGTGCATTTTGTTTAGGCAGATTGTTTGGAATCAGCGCGCCCTGCGCGTTGGTGCGGTGCAGCGAACGGCGGTGTTAACTCTAATATAGTTGCCCTGCCCCATCTCCGGGTTTGGCGACCTGAGCGGCTGGCCACAGCACAGCCATAAAACGCGCGCTTATGCTCCATCTGCCCCTCAACGAGGGTGATGCCTAGACGAAGGAATAAATATGCCGACGCTCGATCAGATCCAGCCGTACATGCCGCTGATCATCATGTGCCTCAACGGCCTGATCGCGGGATGGCTTGCGGGCCTGCTGCTGGGGGGCGGCGGGCTCATTCGAAATCTCCTGGTCGGCCTCATCGGCGCCTTCGTGGGCGGGCTTCTGGTCAACGCGGGTTGGCTGCAACTTCCTGCGGCAGTGACAAATGTCACCAGCGCCATTCCCTACGGAACGCAGATCACCATTTCAACGATCGGCGCACTGATCGTGATCATCATCGCGCGGTTCCTCGGCGGACGCTGACTGGCGCGCGGGCACGAACGAGGCCGTTGATGCGAGCACTTCTAAGCGCGACCCTGCTTTGCGTTACGTTTGCCATGGCAGGGCACGCCGAGGAGGCCCAGAGCTTGAACACAACAAACGGCCCCCCCGACAGGCAGGTTCTGACTGGCATCGACGTGCTGGCAAAGCAGGGCTTCGCGCCGCTCTCCGGACTGCGGCTGGGGCTTCTCACCAACAAGGCGGGCAAGACACGCGAGGGACGACGGACCGTCGACGTGCTGGCGAAGGCGGAGGGCGTAAAGCTCGTTGCGCTGTTCAGCCCCGAGCATGGCCTGGGTGCAGACCGCGAGGGCGAAATCGGCGGCACTTTCGACAGCGCCACGGGCCTGCCAATCCACAGCCTCTACGGGCAGACCAAGCGGCCTACGCCTGAAATGCTGCAGGGCCTCGATGCCATCGCCATCGACCTGCAGGACGTCGGCGTGCGCTTCTACACCTATGCCACGACGATGGCCTATGTGATGGAAGAGGCGGCGAAAGCCAAAATCAAGGTGGTGGTGCTGGACAGGCCCAATCCCATCGGCGGGGCCGGCACGTCGGGCCCGGTCCTGGACAAGGATCTGATTTCATTCGTCGGCTATTTCCCCATGCCCGTCACGCATGGGCTGACCCTGGGCGAGCTGGCGCGATTCTTCAACGGCGAAGGCCACATCGGCGCCGACCTGCAGGTGATTGCGATGGAAGGGTATCGGTCGCAATCGTGGTTTGCAGATACTGGTCTCGCCTGGGAAAGCCCCTCGCCAAACCTGAAACGGCTCACGGGCACGCTGCTCTATCCCGGCATCGGCATGCTGGAGTTCGCGAACCTGAGCGTCGGCCGGGGCACGCCCGCCCCCTTCGAGGTGGTGGGGGCGCCATGGATCGATGCTGCGGCGCTGGCGCGTGAACTGACCAGGGCGCAGGTGCCCGGGGTACGCGTGAGACCCACCACGTTCGTGCCCAAGAGCAGCAAATTCAAAGGGCAGACATGCCAGGGTGTGGCACTGACCGTTCTATCGCGGGACCGCTTCGACGCGTTGCGCCTGGGCCTCGAAATCGCCGTGGCGCTGCGCCGGTTGCATCCAGAGGCGTTCGAGCACCGTGACCTGCTCAAACTGCTTGGATCGCGGGAGACGCTTGCGGCCATAGAAGCCGGCAAGGCACCTTCGGCCATAGCCGCCTCGTGGCAGGCCGGTATCGCCATGTTCAAGGCGCGCGCGGCGCCCTACACCCTTTACTGAGCCGGCGCTCGCCCGAGCCATGGCACGGGCCCGTCGCCAACACATTTTCAACGGATTACCGCCAAGTTCGGCAGGCAAAGGTCGTCGAACCTCCTGCTTCGAAGTGCACGCACATGCCCCTGCCTATTGCCCTGCGGATTGCCGGCCTGTTGCTGTTGGGCTCGACGAGCGCTGCTGTCGCGACGACCAGCGGCCCCAAGCGCGCCAGCGTCCACACCATCGTCGTGCATGCGATCAGCGGTCCTTCCTGTTCTGGCGGCAAGGTGGCCTTCTCCGGTGCGCCTGGCGACGCGCAGCGCTGGAAGCGGTTCTTCGACAACCATCCCTTCCTCGGCATCCACTACGTGCTCGACCGCGACGGAGTGGCGCTGGCAAGTACGCCAGAAGACCGGGTGGCGAACCACGCGCTCGGCAACAACGAGAGCACGATCGGGATCGAACTCGTGCACGACGGCGACGGCAAGGAACCCTTCGGCGACAGGCAGATCGAGGGGCTGATCCGGCTGATCAAGGAGATCCGCACACGGCACCAGGTGCCCCTGGAAAACATCAAGGGACACAGCGACGTCGACAAGCGGACCTTCAGCTGCGGGGGCGGCGTTTACAAGACCAAGATGGACCCCGGAGACAACTTTCCGTGGGACCGGGTGAGGGCTGCGCTGGGGGGGCCGCCGAGGCTGATCGCCCTACCGCGCCCGGCCGTCCGCCCCGCCCGCTGAGCAGGCCGAAACAGGCCCTCCGCTGCGATTGACCTGTGAGGCGCCAGCACTTATCTGAGCGGCATGGCGAAGCTCGATATCATAACACTTCCAGATCCCAAGCTGAGGCAGGCCAGTGCCCCCGTCGAGCGGGTGGACGACGAACTGCGGAAGCTGGCCGAGGACATGCTGGAGACCATGTACGAGGCACCCGGCGTCGGGCTGGCGGCGGTGCAGGTCGGCGTGCTGCGCCGGCTGATCGTGCTGGACACGGCCAAGGAGGATGCGCCGCCGCAACCGCTGGTGATGATCAACCCGGAGATACGCCATCTCGGCAGCGAAACCCGGGTTTACGAGGAAGGCTGCCTCTCCATTCCGGACGTGCGCATCGACATCGAGCGGCCGACGGAACTGGTGGTCGGCTACATCGACAAGGACGGCAAGCCGCAGGAGCTGAAGACCGGCGGACTGCTGGCCACGGCCATCCAGCACGAGGTCGATCACCTCAACGGGAAGCTCATCATCGACTTCCTGTCGCGGCTGAAGCGGGACATGGTGGTGCGCCGGTTCAAGAAGCAAGCCAAGAGCGACGCGCCGGCCTAGACGCGATGGCCGCCGCGGCGGCTCGACCCATGCAGGAGCCAGGAAGCATGCTGCGCGTCGTGTTCATGGGAACACCAGACTTCGCCGTGCCGACGCTGAAGGCGATTGCCGGGGCGGGGCATCAGGTCGTGGCCGCTTATACGCAGCCACCGCGGCCAGCCGGACGCGGCATGGCCGAGCGCAAGTCGCCGGTGCACGCGCACGCCGAGGCGGCGGGCTATAGCGTGCTGACGCCGCGCAACTTCAAGGATGATGCCGACCGTCGCGCATTCGCGGCGCATGGGGCCGACGTGGCGGTGGTGGTGGCCTACGGGCTGATCCTGCCGCAAGCGGTGCTGGATGCGCCCCGACACGGCTGCCTCAACCTGCACGCCTCGGCCCTGCCCCGCTGGAGAGGTGCTGCGCCCATCCAACGGGCAGTGATGGCTGGCGACACGACAACGGCAGCGGCGATCATGCGGATGGAGGCCGGGCTCGATACCGGCCCCGTATGCCTTTCGGTTCCCGTCGCCATCGGCCCCGACATGACCGCCGGCGAGTTGCACGACACGCTGGCGGCGCAGGGCGCCCGGGCGATGGTGGAGGCGCTGGCGCGGATGGAAGCCGGCAGCCTCGCCTGCGTCGCGCAGATGCCAGAGGGTGTGACCTACGCGGCCAAGATCAGCAAGGACGAGGCGCGGATCGATTTTTCCCGTCCGGCAAGCGAGGTGCACAACCATGTGCGCGGCTTGTCGCCGGTCCCGGGCGCATTTTTCGAGGTGATGCTGGAAGGCCGGCTGGAACGCCTGCGGGTGCTGCGGACGCGCATCGCGGAGGGCGCTGGGGAGCCCGGCGCCGTTCTCGACGACCGACTGACGATCGCGTGCGGAAGCGGCGCGGTGCAGATCCTCGACGCGCAGCGGGCCGGGAAGAAGCCCATGGGTGCCGCCGAGTTGCTTCGTGGATTCGCGCTCAAAGCCGGAATGCGCGTTGGCCCCTGACGCCAAAGCGGGCCTGCAGCGGCGGCGCCATTAAGCATAGCGGCGAAGAACGTTGCGGCTGGCAGGGCTTTCCGGGTTCAATGGAAAGACCTTTCGTTAATGCCGGAGCCTCACGTCATGCGTATCGTCGCGCTCGCTGCAATTGCCGTCCTTGCCTCGCCTGCTCTGTGCGTGGCATCCGACAGCGTTACGACGCGGATCGAGCCGCGGCCCTACTACGGCGCGGTGGTGACTGTGGAGAAGGGCGTGCGCGTCTATCGCCCGTTGCCGCACCATGATCGGGTGATCATCAACCCAACGAATGCGCCAGTGTACCTGGGCATCAACGAGTATCCCCCGGCTGCAGGCCCCTATGTCGCGCCCAGGCGCTGACGACTTGCAATTTTCGCTGCGGTAAACCAGCCTTTGCCTGTTTCAGGCGAAGGAAGGGATCATGTCGCGTCCACTGCTCGTGCACTTTGCGGGCGTCGAGGAAGGAGCATGGCGCGTCACGCGGCTTCAGGCTGTCAAGGGCGACGGCCTTCCGGATGCGCCGTTTCTCAGTATGCACACGTCGCCTCAGCCGCGCCACCGCTGGCAGCTGCGTGGCGTCGTCAGCCACACGCGCTACGCGACTGCCGATGAGGTGCGCACGCTCGCCGGTGTGCAAGAGGGGCTGGGCCGGGCGGGATCGACGTGCGCGGCGCTCATCCCGATCCGCAAGTCGGCCGCGTGGTGGAGCCTTGCGCAAGACGAGCGGCGGGAGATCTTCGAAGAGCAGTCCCGTCACACGCAGCGCTCGCTCAAGTATCTGCCGGCGGTCGCGCGGAGGCTGCATCATGCCCGCGACCTTGGCGAGGAATTCGATTTCGTGACGTGGTTCGAATTCGCGCCAGAACACCTATCGGCGTTCGAAGCCCTGGTCGAGGATCTGCGGACGACGCCGGAATGGCGCTACGTCGAGCGTGAGGTGGACATACGGCTGGCGCGCGCGGACTGAGCCTGCACAATCCCCTCTTGGGCGATCGGCACTGTTGCCGCGAAAAGATTTTACGCGCGACCCCGCACGCTCTATCGAGGAAGCGAGCGGAGGGGGAGCGCATGAGCTTGTTGTGGGCCGTATTCACAGTCATCGCATCCGGCGCCCAAGTGGCGCGCAATGCCATGCAGCGAGAGCTTACAGCCACGCTCGGAACCGTGGGTGCCACGCACGTCCGCTTCCTGTTCGGCTTCCCGTTCAGCGTGCTGTTTCTCGCCCTGGTGCTGATGGGGCTGCGCATGCCGCTGCCGGCCCTGAACGCGACGGTGCTCGGATGGGCCCTTGCTGCGTCACTGGCGCAGATCGTGGCGACGGCGCTGTTGCTGGCGGCAATGCGCGACCGCTCGTTCGTGGTGGCGACAGCCTACGCCAAGACGGAGCCGGTGCAGACAGCCGTTTTCGGGCTCGTGTTCCTGGGCGACAAGGTGACGCCTGCCCTTGCGGTGGCCATTCTCATCGCGACGGCGGGTGTGCTGCTGGTGTCGTGGCCGCGCACCAATACCGACCAACCCTTCACCTGGGCGCCGGCGGCCCTCGGCATCGCGTCGGGCGCCATGTTCTCCCTGGCCGCCATCGGCTTTCGCGGCGCCATCCGCGCGCTGGAGACGCCGAGTTTCGTGATGGCGGCGACGGTGGTGCTGGTGCTCGGCCTGTTCCTGCAAACGGCGATCCTGACGCTGTACCTGATCGTGGCGGACCGTAAGACGCTGGTTGCGATCTTCAAGGCCTGGCGGCCATCTCTGGCTGCGGGATTTGCCGGCGCATTCGCCTCACAGATGTGGTTCCTGGCCTTCGCGCTGGAGACGGCCGCGAAGGTGCGCACGCTCGCGCTGATCGAAATCCTGTTCGCGCAGATCGTTTCGCGCAATCTCTTCAAGCAGAGCCTGGCCTCGCGCGAGGCCGCAGGCATCGGCCTGATCATCCTCGGCGTGGTGGTGTTGCTGAATACGTGAGGCTCACTTCAGGCGCATCACGGCGGATGCGATGGCGAACAGCCTGCGATCTTCCCCGGGCTTGCCCATCAGCATGAGGCCGACCGGCAGTCCGCTCGTCGGCAAGGGCAGCGAGATGGCCGGCAGGTCGAAGAAGTTCGCGACGGTGGTGTTACGCAGAACCAGCAGGTTGGTGGCGGAGAAGAGGGCGTCGTCCTTCTCCAGCGGGGCCAGCAGAGGCGGCTCGACGGCCACGGTCGGCAGGGCGATGATATCGGGCATCGCGATGCGCCCCAGAAGCTCGCAGCGCAGGGAGGCGCGGGCCCGCAGCGCGTTGACGTACGCGGCGGCGGAGACACTCTTGCCGATCTCGATGCGCGCGCGCACGCGAGGATCGAACGCATCGGCCTTCGATTGCAGCCAGGCGGCGTGGATGGCGGCAGATTCTGCGGCGACGATGGGCGCGCCGGCCAGCGTCTCACGCATGCGCGCCAGCAGATCGTCGATGTCGAGATCGGAAACGGCTGCGCCGGCTCCTGAGATGCGGGCAAGTGCGGCCTCGAAGGCAGAGGCAACTGGCGCTTCTGTCTGCGTCATCAGGAAGCCGCGCGGCACCGCCACGCGCAGGCCCGTCAAAGACGCTTCGGGAAGCGGCGAAGGCTCCTCGCCAGCCATGATCGCATCGGTTGCGGCGCAGATGCCCACATCCCCGCCCAAGGGCCCGACGCTGTCGAGCGCGTAGGAGAGTGGGAAAGCGCCGTCCTTGGGAATGCGATTGCTGGTGGGCTTGAAACCCACGATGCCATTGAATGCCGCCGGAATGCGCGTAGAACCGCCGGTGTCCGAGCCCAGCGTCACATCGGCGATGCCGCGTGCGACGGAGGCGGCGCCGCCCGACGTGGAGCCGCCGGGGATCCTGTCTGCCGCGCGCGCGCTTGGCGGGGTCCCGTAGTGCGGGTTGAGGCCGAGACCGGAAAAGGCAAACTCCGTCATGTTGGTGCGGCCGATGATGACGGCACCGGCGCGGCGTACGCGCGCAACCGCAGGCGCGTCGGCCGACGCCGGTGGCTGGTCGCGCAGCAGTGTCGAGCCGGCTGTCGTGACATGGCCCGCCATGTCGAAGAGGTCTTTCACCGACACGATCTTGCCGTCGAGGGGACCGAGGGAGATACCGGCGCGGCGGCGGGCATCGGCAGCGTCCGCCTCGGCACGCGCGGTTTCCGGCAAGAGCCGCGTGAAGATGGCCTTGGCTTCGGGAGCGGCAGCGAGGGAGAGACGGCGCTCGAGGTCGTCGCGGATGGGGCGTGTCATTTATCGGCTTTCTGGCTTTGGTCGTGCGTCAGGTGACGATCGGCAGCGCCTCGATGTCGTAGGCGTGCGTGATGGTGCGCTTCAGCACCGGATCGTGAAGCTCCATCTCGAAGCGATCAGAGGGACGAATGCCGCCGATGGCCGACATGGTGCCGCCCATCATCATGGTGCCGGGCGCAAGCCCCTTGTCACCGGCGTAGCGCTGCACGAGATCCTCGGGCCGGCGCAGGCTGGTGAGCGGCCCTTCCTGATAGAGTGCGCGCTTGCCCGCGAACAGCCCGTAGGCGCGGAGGATCAACTGGTCCCAATGCGGGGCGACCTCCTCCAGCTTCCATAGCGTGCGGCCCACGACCTTGCCGCAGAGCTGCTTCGACAGGGCAATGCCATGGGTCTCGGCCTTGCGATCGGTGTGATCGGAGCCCACGGTCACCCACAGACCATCGGCCAGCGCGATGACGACCGGCTCAACCTCGCCCGAGGTATCCGGGCCAAGCACTTGCAGATGCTCGGTCTGCGTCACGATCGAGACGGCGTTACGGTAGAAGACAGGTGTGGAGGACGGCCGGGGCACGCCGATGGCGGCAAGCTCCTCTATGTGGTGGCGGATGGCCTCCTCGTCGCGACCTGCCCAGCCAGCCACCACGAGATTGTCGATGGCGACGGCGATACGGTCGCGCTTGCCGAAAGCATGGCGGTCGAAAGTCAGCATTGTGCTCATGGCGCCGGATAACCCCGCGTTACTGCCCATGCGCGCCTCTACACCATCCGCGCGCGGGTTTCATCGCCAAAGTCATTGCGTTGCGCGCAATGCTTCCGTGTCGGGGCCCGGGGGGAGCGGCGGCGCGGCTATACGATGCGCGAGGTACGGTTGCCCCAATAGCGATCGCGCAGGATGCGCTTATAGAGCTTTCCCGTCGGCAAGCGGGGCAGCTCGGCCTCGAAATCGATGGAACGGGGCACCTTCTGCCGGGAGAGGTGCTGGGCGCAGAAGGCGATCAGCTCTTCGGCGATGGCCGGAACCGGCTCGAAGCCGGGCATCAGCTGGACCACCGCCTTCACCTCCTCGCCCAGATCGGCGTTGGGTACGCCGAAGACGGCCGCATCTGCCACCTTGGGATGGGTGATGAGCAGGTCCTCGCACTCCTGCGGATAGATGTTCACGCCGCCGGAGATGATCATGAAGGTGGCGCGGTCCGTCAGGTGCAGGTAGCCGTCGCGATCGAGGTAGCCGATGTCGCCGACGGTGCTCATGCTGCCATCGGGCGAGCGCGCCTCTTTCGTCTTCTGCGGATCGTTGAAGTACTCGAAGGCCGAGCCGGACTTGAACCAGATGGTGCCGGGTGTTTCCGGCGGGCACTCCTTGAATTCGTGGTCGAGGATGTGCAGCTCGCCGAACAGCACCTTTCCGACCGTGCCGGGGTGCGCCAACCACTCCTGGCTGTTGCATGCGGTGAAGCCCAGACCCTCGGTGGCGCCGTAGTACTCGTGGATGATGGGGCCCCACCAGGCGATCATGTCGCGCTTCACCTGAACCGGGCAAGGTGCCGCCGCATGGATGGCGACCTCGAGGGACGAGAGGTCGTAGCGATGACGCACTGCCTCGGGCAGCTTGAGCATGCGCGAGAACATGGTGGGCACGAGCTGGCTGTGCGTGATGCCGTAGATCTCGATCAGCTCCAGGTACCGCTCGGGGTCGAAGCTCTCCATGATGACGGCGGTGCCGCCCATGCGGATCGTCAGGTTGACGGCGGCCTGGGGCGCAGAATGGTAGAGCGGCGCCGGCGACAGGTAGATCATGCCCTCGCGATACTGCCAGAGCTTGATGAGGAAATCGAACAGCGGCAGGTTTTGCGCAGGCGGCTGCTCCGTCAGCGCGCGCAGAATGCCCTTGGGCCGGCCCGTCGTACCCGAGGAATAGAGCATCGCGGTGCCGAGGCTTTCATCCGGGATGGGCGTCTTGGGGCAGTCGGCGAGCGCCTGGTGCAGGCCGACGATGCGATCACTCTCGCCGTTGCCATCCATGACGACGCAGATCTTGACGTCCGGACATTCCTTCAGCGCCTCGCGGGCCACATCGAGCTTGACCTTCGAGGTGAAGAGAACCTTCGAGCAGCTGTTGTTGAGGATGTAGGCAAGCTCGCCAGCGGTGAGGAATGAGTTCACACAGGTGAAATACAGGCCGGTGCGCTCTCCCGCAGAACAGGCCTCGAGATAGCGGCTGTTGTTCTCCATGAAGATGGCGAAGTGGTCGAGCCGCTTCAGGCCCTGCCGGCGCAGGAAGTGGGCAAGCCGGTTGGCGCGCGCCTCGATCTCGGCATAGCTGACCGCTTCGCCCGAGTTGGCCATGATGAAGGCGGGCTGCAAGGGGCGGAGCTTGGCGTGCTTGCCGGTGTACATCGTCTTCCCCCGTCTTGTTATGCGGCTTATGCAGCGAGCTCTAGAATCTCGCGAACCTGCTCGGGCCCGGCGATGGGACGCGGGTTGCGCGGCACCCAGGGCGTGCCCATGGCACCCTTGGCGATATCGGCGAAGTGCTCCGGACCGATCTTCACGTCGCGAAGCCGGCGCGGCATGCCGAGGCCAGCGATGAAGGCATCGAGCACGTCGCCGGCATCCTCTCCAGCATGGCCCATGGCCTGCGCGACCATGGCCTGGCGATCGGCATTGACCTGCCTGTTCCAGCGCATCACGGCGGGCAACATGATGCAGGAGGTGTGGCCGTGCGCGACGCCGAACGCGGCGCCCAGCACGTAGCCGATGCCGTGGCTCGCACCCATCGGCACGCCGGACGACAGCGGCCCCATGGAGAGCCAGGTTCCAAGCTGGCAATCGAGCCGGGCGTCCAAATCGCGCGGGTTCGCCTTCACGCGCGGCAGGCCGCTTGCAAGCAGTTCCAAACCCTTCAGCGCTTGCGCATCGGCATAAGCGTGGGCCTCGTTGGAGCAGAGGCCTTCCACGCAGTGGTCGACAGCCCGCACGCCGGTGGAAAGCCAAAGCCATTCGGGCGTGTGGACCGTGATGGCCGGATCGAGGATCGTCACGCGGGGAACGACGAGGGGATGCCGCAGCATCTCCTTCACTTTCGTCGCCTCGTTGGTGACGCCGGCAATGGCGCTGAATTCCCCGCCCGCGATGGTGGTGGGTATGCTGACCTGGCGCACCGTAGGTGCCTTCAATGGCGGGGGGACGCCGCCCGTCGCCCGCACCTTGTCGATGTCCTCGACGGTCTTCACGTCGTTGGCGAGGCATATCTGGACGGCCTTGGCGCCATCCGTCAGCGAGCCGCCGCCAACCGTGACGATAAGGTCCGCGCCCATCTCGCGCGCCATGCCCGTGGCTGCAATGACGGCACTGCGCGGGGTGTGCGGCGGCATGCCCTCGTAGATGCCGGCACAGCGGTTGCCGAGGCTGGCACGGATCCTGGCGATCTCGTCGGTGTCGCGGTTGAGGGTGCCGCTGACCATCATCAGCGCGCGCCTGGCGCCGAGCCGCTCGACCTGTTCGGCGAGCGCGGAGGCGGACGGCTGCCCGAATACCACCTCGTCGATAGCACTGAAAGTCACACGGCCGGACCGTGCGGGCATGGCAATTCCCTCCCCTGGAGGCCCGTAAGGCCTTTTTCTCGTTGCTGCGAACCTAGCCGACCGATGCTCCATTGCCAATCGCGGCGGGCAAGCGAACTTGTGATCTGTCCGCGGCCGATTTTTCGTTATGACGGGGTGCAACAAGGCCAGCACACCCAGGGACCCAGGAAGGAAACCGACATGAAGAGCGTCGTCGTGACGGGGGCGTCCACGGGTATCGGATGGGCAACGGCAAAGGTGCTCGCTGCCCGCGGCTATCGTGTGTTCGGCAGCGTGCGCAAGAGCGCCGATGCCGACCGGCTGCGCGGCGAGCTTGGAGCGCAGTTCGTGCCGCTGCTTTTCGACGTGACGGACGAGACGGCGGTGCACGCAGCCGCGGACACGGTGCGTGACGCGCTGGGAGGGCGGACGCTGGCCGGGCTCGTGAACAACGCAGGCATTGCGGTGCCGGGGCCAGTGCTCGAGCTGCCGGTCGCGGAGTTCCGTCGGCAGATGGAGGTGAACGTGATGGGCGCGATCATCGTCACGCAGGCGTTCGCGCCCCTCCTCGGCGCCGACCGCGCGCTCAAGGGGCAGCCGGGCCGGATCGTGATGATGAGCTCGCTGGCGGGGAAGAACGGCAATCCGTTCATGAGTGCCTATTCCGCCTCGAAGCATGCGCTGGAAGGGCTCTCGGAAAGCCTGCGGCGCGAACTCATGCTCTATGGCATCGACGTGATCATTGTCGGCCCGGGCGCCGTGCGAACTCCGATCTGGAGCAAGGCAGAAGAGGTGGACATCTCCGCCTACAAGGCGTCGCCCTATTATCCGGCCCTGCAGCGCATCAGGGCGGTGATGATGGACATGGGCAAGAACGGGCTCGCGCCGGAGCAGGTGGGCGAGCTGGTGCATCTGGCGCTGACAGCGCGGCGCCCGAAAGTGCGCTATGGCATCGTTCCAAACCGCATGCAGACATGGGTCGCATCCGTGTTGCCGAAGCGTACGGTGGACCGCATCGTGGCCAAGCGGCTCGGCATCATCGGCACGTCGTAAGGGCCTCGCGGACCTGCAGTCGCCTGTCTGCAGATGCAGGAATTCTCGAATTTGATTTTCAGGGCCAAACACGGGCACACATTGCACATGAGGATAATCGATCGCAGAAACTTCGTGGCCGGAGCCTCGGCTCTTACGCTGCTTCCAAGCACGACGCGGGCTGCGCGCACGGTGACGGACTCCGCGCGGCGCGGCGTGCAATTGCCGGACACCGTCGGGCGCGTCTTCGCAGCGGGCGGGCCGGCATCCGTCGCGCTCTATGTGTTGAAGCCGGACGCGATGGTGGGCTGGCCCCGCGCCATCCGACCGGAGGAAGCGCCCTTCATCCGCGCCGATGTGCGCAGCCTGCCGGAGGTTGGACTGCTGACGGGGCGCGGCGACACGGCGAATGTCGAGCTTGTGCTGCGGATGAAGCCGGATCTCATCCTGGATTTCGGCGCGGTGCGCGACACCTTCGTTTCGCTGGCCGAGAGCACGCAACAGCGCACCGGCATTCCTTATGCGCTCGTGGACGGTCGCTTCGAGGCCACTGCCGCTTCCTTGCGGCTGTTGGGCGACATGCTCGGCGTGCCGGAGCGAGGCGCGGCGCTCGCTGCTTTCACGGAAGGGCTTTTTGCGCGGCTTGACGCGACCCTTGCAGGCATTCCAGAGCGGCAGCGTCCACGCGTCTATCTCGCACGCGGGCCCGAAGGGTTGGAGACGGGCCTCAAAGGCTCGATCAACTCGGAGATCATCGATCGGGCCGGCGGGCGGAACGTGGCGGACGGGCAAGGGCAGCGAAGGGGGCTCGCCACCGTGTCGCCGGAGCAGCTTCTCGTCTGGAACCCCGACATCATCATCACCTGGGACAGGAACTTCCACGACAAGGTGACGCGCGCTCCCGACAGCCTTTGGAGTGCGGTGTCGGCAGTTGAGAACAAGCGCGTTTATCTTGCGCCCACGGCTCCGTTCGGCTGGATCGACAGGCCGCCTTCGCTCAACCGGCTGATCGGACTGATGTGGCTTGCCAACATCTTCCACGGGGATGCGTTCGCCTTCGACATCCGCAAGGATACGCGCGCGTTCTACAAGCTTTTCTATCATGTCGACATGAGCGACGCGGATCTCGATACCCTGATCGCGTGGGCCGATGGGCGTGCGCCCGGCATGGGCAAGCGGCCGTGATGCGCCACGAGAGGCTGGTGCTGCCACTGCTGGCTCTCGGCGTGTTGCTTGCGGTTGCCGTGGGGCTCAGTGTCGGGGCTTTCCCCGTGACGCTCCAGGGCGCATGGCGTGCACTGGGGACAGCGCTTTCGGGCGGCGCACCTGCGACGGCGGAGGAGCGCGTGCTGCTGGTGATCCGCGGTCCGCGCGTGCTGGGCGGCCTGCTGGTAGGCGCCGCACTTGCGGCTGCGGGCGTGGTCTATCAGGGGCTGTTCCGCAACCCGCTGGTTTCGCCGGATGTGCTGGGCGTGTCGGCAGGCGCAGGGCTGGGTGCGGTGCTCGGCATCTTCCTGGCGCTGCCGGTGCTGCTGATCCAGGCCATGTCATTTGCGGGCGGGCTTGCCACAGTCGGGCTCGTCTATCTCATCGCGTCCGTGGTGCAGGGAAGGGACACGACGCTGGTGCTGGTGCTCGGCGGGGTGGTGGTGGGGGCGCTGGTGGGCGCGGCGATCTCGCTCTTGAAGATCCTCGCCGATCCTTACGACCAGCTTCCCGCGATCACGTTCTGGCTGCTCGGCAGCATCGCCAGCGTGCGCAGCAGCGATGTTGCAAGCGCGCTTCCGGCGGTGCTGCTGGGCCTGGTGCCGCTGGTGCTGCTGCGCTGGCGCATGAACGTGCTGTCGCTGGGCGACGAGGAGGCGAAGGGCCTCGGGCTGGAAGCCGGCCGCCTGCGCGCGCTGATCATCGCCGCGGCGACGCTGATCACCGCCGCGGTGGTGGCCATCTCCGGCGTGGTGGGATGGGTCGGTCTCGTCATCCCGCACATTGCGCGCATGCTGGTGGGCCCGAGTTTCGAGCGCCTGCTGCCGGCTGCGATGCTGATGGGCGCGGGCTATCTCGTGCTCGTCGATACGCTTGCGCGCTCGCTGGCGCGGATCGAGGTGCCGATTGGCATCCTAACCGCGGTCGTGGGCGCGCCGTTCTTCCTTTGGCTTCTGTGGCGCGGCCGGCACGGGTGGTCGTCATGAGGCTCGAGGCGCAGTCGCTTGCGTTCGGGTATCCCGAACGGCCGGTGGGACGGGATGTGTCGCTTGGGCTCGATGCCGGCGAGGTGCTGTGCCTGCTCGGACCGAATGGCTGCGGCAAGACTACCCTCTTCAAGACGCTGCTGGGCCTGCTGCCGGTGCAGGGCGGGCGCGTACTCTTGGGGCAGGACGATATCCAAACCCTGCCGCGGGCCGAGATTGCGCGGCGCGTCGCCTACGTGGCGCAGGCCGCGCTGTCGCCATTCGCCTACACCGCCTTCGACATGGTGCTGATGGGGCGCGTGGCGCACGGAGGGCCATTCGCGTCGCCGACGCGAGATGACAAGCAGATTGCGCAAGAGGCGCTCGAGCGGCTCGGCATCGCGGGGCTGGCCCGGCGCGACGTGACGCGGCTTTCCGGCGGCCAGAGGCAACTGGTGATGATCGCACGCGCCCTGGCGCAGGCCTCGCCCCTGATCGTCATGGACGAGCCCACGGCGAGCCTCGACTTCGGCAACCAGGCGGTGGTGCTCGGCGAGGTGGCGCGGATTGCTGCTGCGGGCGCGGGCGTGATCCTGTCGACGCACGATCCCAATCACGCGCTGGCCATCGCCACGCGCGTCTGCCTGATGCGCGAGGGGGAGGTGATTGCCCTCGGCGCCGCGCACGAGGTGCTGACGGGCGAGCAACTCACCAAGGTCTACGGCGTGCGTGTGCGGGTGGAGACGACGCCGTCCGGCCGCCGCGTATGCACCCCGGTGGCAGGCCCTGAGGGGCGCGGGCGAAGAGAAGTGGTGGAGGGGGTTGGATTCGAACCAACGTAGGCTAAGCCAACGGATTTACAGTCCGTCCCCTTTAGCCACTCGGGCACCCCTCCATGAGGTTCCAGAACAAGAATGGCGGAGGCCCGCCAGAATGCCCTGATGCCCAAACAAAATCGCCCTGCACGGGGCAGGGTCGAAGCCCGCGTGTTATGATGTTTGGACCTTTGCATGTCAACCCGTCACGGGCAGGGGCGGGTGCTCGCGCTCCCTCTGGGCCCCAAGCTATTGACGCGGCTGTCGAAGACGCGCATCAGCCCACGGCGTGAAGGGGCAGGGAACAGCGACATGCGCGACAAGCACCAGCATCGCAAGGGCAAGCAGGGCGGGCGCCGGCAAGGCTGGCGATCGAACCACGTCCGTGGCCAGGGCCCCGGCCAGGGGCAGGGGCGGGAGGCTTCCCAGGATGGGGCCGGAGGGCACCAGCAGGCCGGCGGCGATGCCGGCGAGCAGGTTCTGCTCTACGGCATTCACGCCGTAGAAGCGGCGCTGGCGAACCCGAAGCGCACAATCGGCCGGCTGTTTCTGACCGATAACGCGGAGCGCCGCCTGCAGGCGGCGGTGGCGGCGCGTGGCGCGAGCCCGCAGGCGGTGTCGCCCAAGGATCTCGACCGCAGGCTCGGTGGCGATACGGTGCATCAGGGCGCGCTGCTCGAGACCATGCCGCTGCCGGAGCCAGATCTGGAGGATCTCGCCGAACTTGCCGATACGCGTCCCCTCATCGTGCTTGACCAGGTCACTGATCCCCACAACGTCGGCGCGATCTTGCGCTCGGCGGCGGTGTTCGGTGCAGCGGGGCTGGTGATGACGCGGCGCCATAGCCCGCCTCTCGACGGGACGCTGGCGAAATCCGCCTCGGGGGCGCTGGAATTGGTGCCCGTGGCGCTAGTGCCGAACCTGGCGCGCGCCATCACGGACCTGAAGGACCTGGCGTTTCTGGTGGCGGGCCTCGACGGAGAAGGCGAGACAGCGCTTGAGGAGGTGGATTGGGGCCAGCGGGTCGCGCTCGTGCTGGGGGCGGAGGGCAAGGGCCTGCGCCAGCTGACGCGAGAGAATTGCGATCTGCTTTGCCGCATCCAGGCTGATGGGCCGCTCGGGAGCCTCAACGTTTCCAATGCCGCCGCGGTGGCGTTGCATTTTGCGAGCTACAAGCGACGGGGCGCATGAAAGAAGGCGCTCCCAACGGGGGCGCCTTGTGACTCCAGTTCAGGCCTTGCCGTGATCAGTCGCAGACGGTGGGACGCCAGCAGCGCCACTCGCCACCGCGGCAGACATATTCGCCGTAGCGATCGTACCAGCACTGGCGGCCGGCCCATCCGCAACGGCGGGGACCGCGATAGCAGCCAGGAGGCACATCACCATAGTAGGCGGGGCTGCCATAGTAGCGCGGACCGGCATGGGCGCCGGCGATGCCCAGACCCAGGATCGTGCCGATCGCGAGGCCAGCGGCTATACCACGACCATCATGGGCCTGCGCCTCACCGGTGGCGGTGACGACGACGCCCAGCAGCATCGCGGCCGCTGCAAGCGCAGTGACGAGCTTCTTGAACATCCCTCATCTCCCATCGAGCTTGCGGCTGCAATACGGGCAGCCGGGAATTGTCGCCCTCATGAGTGCGGCACGACTATGGCGCGACAACGACTGAGATAGCCTCGCTAATCCGTGTCCGCGCATAATTTTTGTGGCGTGTCAGGCTGCTGCCAGAAGCAGTCTTCAGCGATAGATCCACATGCGCCGGTAGTCCGGGTTCTTCACGAAGTAGCCGCTGAGCCTGTAGGGGCGGCAATACTCCCGCCAACTCCAGCGGCGGCAGTAGACCCAGTAGGCATGATGCGGATGACGCCGCAGCCCGTAATGCTTGCGGACGCTGCGATAGCGGGGCTTCGCGTGCACGTGGCGGTGCAAGACATAGTCGCGGCGGAAGGGCGCCCAATGAGGAAGCGAGTCGTCGCCACCAGCTTCCGCCGGGGCGGGAGTGAACACCGTCATCCCGACAGCAAGCGCGGCGGCGGCAAGCGTGAGTGCGGTGCGCATGCAAGGACACTCCTGCGTTGAGAGGCGCCTACGAGCTAACCTCGGTTATGCCTAAGGAAGCCTTAACGCGCCGGAGAACTTTCAATAGCCCCAGGCCGGGTAATACTTGTAACGCGGGCCGAGGTACTTGTAGCGATAGCGCGTCTTCATTTCGGCGCGCGGCACCCAGTAACCCGAGTTGAAGTAGGGGTAGTAGCCACGGGGGGCCCAATACCAGGAGTGCGTGTCGTAGCGATAGAGGCGCAGCCCATTATGCAGCTTGCGGCCCGGTGTGTAGATGCCATAGCCATCCGGGTTCTGACCGCCGGCAACGGCCGCAGGCACGCTGCATACGATGGCAGCGGCGGCGGCAAACAGCACGAAGGCGAGCCTGCGCATGGCGCGAATCTCCTGGTGATTCTGGCGGAACTGTCGCTGCAGTCGCAGAAAAGCGCAAGCTCAGGGTAGGCCTTGCGGCGCATCCACGGCTTTTTTTGCCGATGCATGTGCCGCGTGCGCAGCAATTCTCACTGTTGCTGAGCCTGCTGTGCCTGGCGAAGCCCCAAAGCTGCTTCGGAGCGAAGCAGGAACTGCCGGATGGCGAAGGCCGTAGCCGGCGTCATTTGCGCGTAGAGCGCGGGCAGCCCTGCAATGTCAGTCACGAGGGGGCGGCCCTCGGTGACGACAAGGCGATGCACCGGGACCTCGCGCACCAGATACAAGGCCAAGTCCACGGCTTCTCCCGGATGCTCGTGGGTCATGACCAAGGTGAGGAACGGTTCCGCCTGCGCGGGGGCGAAACGGAGGCCAATCTCTTCCTCGAGTTCGCGCAGGATGCAATCGAGTGGTGTCTCGCCCGGATCGCGGTGCCCTCCGAAGAGCCCTATCAGTCCGGGATGAATGATGCCCGGCACGTCGTCCCGCTGCTGCAGGACAACCCGCCCGCAGGTGCCAACGAGAATGGCGCAGGAAACTTCGCGAACGACGTGCGGCATCAACAGGCGTACCTCGTATCCCGATAAGGGAAGGGGTGAAATCAGAGCCCAAGCAGGCCCGGCGTGGCGGAATTGATCAGCTCCGCGACGTCGAGACCCGGAGCCACCTTCTCGTAATCCTCGTCGATCAGCAGGCATGCCGCGCCGTGTACGAACGTCCAGAGCTTCAGGGCGAGTTCGCGCGGGTCGTCGCGGCGGCTCTGCCGGTCGACGAAAAGGGCAACCTGGGCAATAAGATAACCAAAGCAGCCGGTACCTGCCTGATCAACGGTCGCAGCGTGCTTCAGGTCGGAATTCTGACCGAACATCAGGCGAAAGAGGTTGGGTTCGGCGACAGCAAAAGCGAGGTAGGCCAAGCCCATCTTCCGGATGGCGTCCAGGGTGCCGGCGCCTGCGGTTTCCACCGTCTGGGTCATGCGCGCGCGCAAGGCATCGAAGCCACGCTGGCAGACGATCTCAAGGATTTCCTGCTTGTCGCGGAAGTGCTTGTAGGGGGCAGCCGTGGTGACGCCGGCATAGCGGCAGGCATCGGCGAGCGAAAAGTGCTCTGCGCCCTTGCTCAAGACCAAGGCGCGTGTCGCATCGATGAGGGATTCACGAAGATCGCCATGGTGGTAGCGGTCCTTGCGCTCTGCAGCGTCGTCACCCTTGGTCTTGGGCGTTACACGACCTTGTGATGCGCTCACCCGTCTTCCTCCCCGATGCGCCGCTTGCCATGTTACTGGCGCTTACATAAGTTAGCGGCACTGACTTCGCAAGTGCAGTACCGCAAAGCCGCTTGTCGCAGCGCCATCCGGTGCAATCAACGACGTGCTCGAGGAGAATAGGGATGCATCGGGAAACATGTCCAGCGCACGCCCCAATGGCTGCCCGATTTTCATTCGGGCGCGCGGCCGTGCCTGTCTTGGCCCTCGTCATCGCGGCGGGGCTATCGGCCTGCAAGAAGGAAGAGGCCGTGGCCGAGGCGCCGCAACCGGTGCGCGTGATGCCGGTGAAGGTGGAACCCCTTACAAAGGCCACGAGCTACGTCGGTACCGTGCGGGCCCGCTACGAGAGCGACCTGGGATTTCGGGTTGGTGGGAAGATCGTGGAGCGGCTCGTCAACGTCGGCGATGCGGTAACGCCGGGCCAGGCGCTCGCGCGGCTCGACGTGACGGATCTCGTCTTGGCCCGGGAAGCCAACGAGGCGGAACTTGCGGCAGCGCGCTCTAACCTGGCGCAGGCAGTGGCGGCGGAGCGGCGCAGCAAGGAGCTATTGGAGCGCGGACACGTGGCAGCGGCGCTCTATGACCAGCGCAAGGCTGCACTCGACGAAGCGCAGGGCCGGCTCGATCGGGCGGAACGGAATGTCTCGCTGTCCCGGAACCAGGCAGAGTATGCGACGCTGAAGGCCGATCAGGCAGGCGTGGTGACAGCGCTGCCCGTGGAAGTGGGCCAGGTGGTTGCCGCGGGCCAACTGGTCGTGCGCCTGGCGCAGGACGGTGAGCGGGAGGCGCTGGTCTCGATACCGGAAGCGCGTCTTGCGGAAATCCGCTCGGCCGGGGCCGAGGTCGAACTCTGGGCGGATGCCGGCCGGCGCTACGGCGCGAAATTGCGCGAGATCTCGCCGCAGGCCGATGCCGCCTCGCGCACCTATCAGGCGCGTTTCACGATCCAGAACCCCGACAAAGCCGTCGTGCTGGGCATGACCGCCACGGTCTATGCCAACAGCGGCGCGCCCTTGCAGGTCACGCGCGTGCCCTCCAGCGCCATTATCAATGATGGTCGCGGAGCCGCCGTTTGGATCGTCGACGGCAGCGGAGCTGCAGTGTTGCGCAGGCCCGTGGAGATCGTGAGTTTCGGGCAGCAGGACGTGGTGGTGGGCGCGGGGCTCGTGGGCGGCGAGCGGGTGGTGACACTGGGCGTCCACATTCTCGATGAGAAGCGGCCCGTCCGCGTGGTGGAGGAACGGCAGCCCGTCAAGCTCGCCGCAGACCAGGCCCACGTGTCGAAGTAAGCAAAGCAAGCGCCCCCCGATCCATTGCAATTCCACGCGCGAAGGAGGCTTCGCATGTACGGCCGCACGCCAACCAGCACCGCGGTGCCACCAGATGCCCAGCCACTGGCTGGCGGCTTCAATGCGTCGGCCTGGGCCGTCCGGCATCCCGCGCTGGTGCTGTTCATGATCATTGCGCTCGCCATCGCCGGCGTGCAGGCCTACCTGTCGCTGGGGCGCGCGGAAGATCCTTCCTTCACCATCAAGACAATGGTGATGCAGGTGTTCTGGCCGGGTGCAACGGCGGACGAGATGCAGGCGCAGGTTGCCAACACGATCGAGAAGAAGCTGCAAGAGCTGCCGGCACTCGACTTCGTTCGCACCTATTCGCGGCCAGGCGCGTCGGTGCTGCAGATCAACCTGAAGGATTCCACGCGCGGCCAGGACGTGAAGGACGCCTGGTACCAGGTGCGCAAGAAGATTGGCGATATTCGCTCGACCCTTCCCCAAGGCGTGATCGGGCCGGTGTTCAACGACGAATACGGCGACGTCTTCTCCGCTGTATTCATGCTGACGAGCGACGGCGGGGCGAGCCTTGCCGATCTCAAGCGCTATGCGGAAGGCTTGCGGCAGACACTGCTGCGCGTGCCCGACGTCACCAAGATCGATCTCGTCGGCGAGATCAAGGAGCGCATCTTCGTCGAGCTTTCCTACAAGAAGCTCGCGACGCTCGGCATCAGCCCGCAAACGATATTCGAAAGCCTGCAGAAGCAGAACACGATGACGCCTGCGGGCGCGTTCGAGACGAACGGCGATCGCGTGTTCCTGCGCGTGACGGGCTCGTTCTCCGGTGTCGACAGCGTGGCGGCGGTGCCTATCGAAGCGGGGGGACGCATTTTCCGCCTCGGCGACGTGGCGCAGGTCACCCGCGGCTATGAAGATCCGCCGCGGTTCATCGTGCATCACAAGGGCAAGCCGGCCGTTGGGCTGGCGGTGGCGATGGCAGAAGGCGGCAACGTGCTGGCGCTTGGCGATAACCTGAAGAAGGCGATTGCCGAGGCAAAGAAGGAAATCCCCACGGGCATCACCATCGAGCAGATTTCCGATCAGCCGAAGGTGGTGCAGGAGTCGGTCGGTGAGTTCCTGCGCTCGTTCGCCGAAGCCCTCGTGATAGTGCTGATCGTGAGCTTCCTGTCGCTCGGCTGGCGCACCGGCATCGTGGTGGGGCTTTCCGTGCCGCTGGTGCTCGCCATCGTGTTCGTGGTGATGGCGGCGATGGGCATGAACCTGGACCGGATCACGCTGGGCTCGCTCATCATTGCGCTTGGGCTGCTCGTCGACGACGCGATCATCGCCATCGAGATGATGGTGGTGAAGATGGAAGAGGGCTACGACCGTTTTCGCGCGGCGACCTTCGCGTGGTCCTCGACCGCATTCCCGATGCTGACGGGCACGCTCGTTACTGCGGCGGGTTTCCTGCCGGTGGGCTTCGCCAAGTCGACGGCGGGTGAATATGCGGGAGGCATCTTCTGGGTGGTGGGCCTTGCCCTGATCGTGTCGTGGATCGTGGCCGTGGTGTTCACGCCTTACCTGGGGTTCAAGCTGCTGCCCAATCCGAAGCCAAGCGAAGGTGCCCATCATGGCGCATACGACACGCGCTCCTACCGGGCGCTGCGGGGCCTGGTGCGGTGGTCCATCAACCATCGCTGGCTGGTGGTGTCAGCGACGTTCGCCGCGTTCGGGCTTGCCGTGACGGCCTTCGGCTTCGTTCAGCAGCAGTTCTTTCCCACCTCGTCGCGCCCGGAACTGTTCATCGAGGTGCGCATGCCGGAAGGCAGCACCATCGGGGCCACCAGCGCTGCCGCACGCAAGGCAGAGGCGCTGCTTGCGGATGAGAAGGATGCACTAAGCTTCACGACCTACGTGGGGCAAGGCAGCCCGCGCTTCTTCCTGGCGCTCAATCCCGTGCTGCCCAACGACAACTTCGCGCTGGTCGTGATCATGACGCCGGATGCCGCCGCGCGTGACCGGCTGAAGGCAAAGCTGGTGCAGGCCGTCGAGAACGGCGCGGTGCCGGAGGCGCGGGTGCGCATCGACCAGCTCAACTTCGGTCCCCCGGTCGGCTTTCCGGTGCAGTTCCGCGTGAGCGGGCCGGATGCGATCAAGGTCAGGGAGATCGCCTACCAGGTGCGCGAGGCGATGCGCGCCGAGCCCAATACGCGTGATGTGCAGCTCGACTGGAACGAGCAGGTCAAGCGCATCGAGCTGGTGGTCGACCAGGATCGCGCACGCGCAATCGGCACCACGCCACAAGACCTGGCGCAGACGCTGCAAACGCTCGTCTCCGGCTTCACCGTGACCGAGTACCGGGAGGGCGTGGAGCTTATCGAGGTGGTGGCGCGGGCCGTGAAGGCAGAGCGGCTCAACCTCGACAGCCTGGAAGACATCGCGGTGCCGACACGATCGGGCCAATCGGTGCCGCTGTCGCAAGTGGCGCGGATCACCTACGGCTTCGAGGAGCCGATCCTGTGGCGCCGCAACCGGGACATGGTGTTGACGGTTCGCTCGGACATCGTGAAGGGCGTGCAGGCTCCGGACGTGACCAAGGCCATCTGGCCGCAGCTGGCGCCGATCGTTGCGAAGCTGCCCGTCGGCTATCGCATAGAGCAGGGTGGCGCGATCGAGGAGAGCGCAAAGGCCAACGTCGCCCTGTTCAAGGTTTTCCCGGTGATGTTCCTCGCCATGCTGACGCTGCTGATGATCCAGCTGCAAAGCTTCTCCAAGCTGTTCCTGGTCTTCTCGACGGCGCCGCTGGGGCTGATCGGTGCGTCGTTCGCGCTGCTTGCGTTCAATGCGCCGTTCGGGTTCGTGGCGCTGCTGGGGCTGATCGCGCTTGCCGGCATGATCATGCGCAATACGGTGATCCTGGTCGACCAGATCGACATCGACATGGCGGCGGGGCTTTCACCCTACGAGGCGATCGTGGAAAGCACGGTACGGCGTGCGCGGCCGGTGATCCTCACGGCGCTGGCCGCGATCCTCGGCATGGTGCCATTGGCGCGGAGCGTCTTCTGGGGCCCCATGGCGCTCACCATCATGGGCGGGCTGCTGGTGGCAACGCTGCTTACGCTGGTGTTCCTGCCGGCGCTCTACGCAGCGTGGTTCAGAGTGAAGCCGACGGCGGAACAACAGGGCCAGCAACTGCCAGCGCAGGCGCTGCCGGCAACAGGGCTCCTGGCGGCGGAATAGGTGACTCTGCCAGCGCTACGTGTGCGCTGCTCAGCCGTGCGAGGTTTCGCGCTCCGGCGCCATCATCTCGACCTGGCGGCGAAGCCAGGAAATGGCAGCTTCGGCAGTGGCGAAACGAAGACGGTTCTGCAGGATGTGATCGAGATACACGAGCCAGGCGCCACCGTGCTTAAGGGTGGCGATCTGGTGGCCACGATAGGTGTCCGAGATGAAAGGCTCCCGCGTGTCGTTGGTCATTGCGCGCCTCTTGGCTTTCCGCCCTCGAGGTCGAGGGCATGCTTCAGTGCCCAAGGTTCACTACGTCCGACCCGCGGCTCTCACCGCGGGAAGGGCTGCGTTTCGCGCTCGCGACCAAAGCCGCTTCGATTAACCGACTGTTGGCCCAGCCGCTCGCGTACCGACACAACGCAAATGTCGTGCAAAGCGGCGTGGCGACCCCGCCACATGCGGCGTCATATCACCGCTTTCGAATCAATATGATGGCGCAGCAAGCCTGAATGGAGACTTAACCGCGGCAAAACTTCTCAGGTTCGTTGGCGGGCGTGATCGCGAAAGCACACGGGATCGGGACATCAAGCAGGCGTAACAGAGAGTGGCGGACAGCGGCCAATCGATTTCCAGGTGCTTTTTGCGCCAGTTGATCACCGGCGAGGCAGCCACGATGCCGCCCTGGACGGATCGGCCGGGAACGCCAATATGCCCGGTAGGAGGCACATCCCCTTGTCCGACCCTAATGACGAAGAGAAGAACCGGCTGAGCGCGCGGGCCGCCCGCTATGTGCGGGTAGGCACGAATGTTGGCGCAGTGGCGGCGCGCGTGGCCGGGCAAAGGCTCTTCGGGCTGGAAGCGGATGGCGCGGCCAATGCCGCGGCCCTGGCGCAGGCCCTGGGCGGCCTCAAAGGCCCGATCATGAAGGTTGCCCAGCTTCTGGCGACGATTCCGGAAGCGCTGCCGGCGGAATACGCGCAGGAGCTGTCGCAGCTGCAGTCACAAGCGCCCCCGATGGGGCCAGGCTTCGTGCGCCGGCGCATGCTGGCCGAGCTTGGGCCTCAGTGGCAGAGCAGGTTCCAGAGCTTTGCGAGTGAACCATCGGCCTCGGCGTCGCTGGGGCAGGTGCACAAAGCAGTGGCGCTCGACGGTCGGGCGCTGGCCGTGAAGCTGCAATACCCTGACATGCAGTCGGCGGTGGAGGCGGATCTCACGCAGCTCAAGCTCGTGTTCGCGCTGCACGCGCGCATGAACCCGGCCATCGATACGCAGGAGATCATCACCGAGATCTCGGCGCGCCTGCGGGAGGAGCTCGACTACGGCCTGGAGGCACGACATACCGCGCTTTACGGCGCCATTTTCGACCGCGAACCGTCGATCCGCGTGCCGGAGGTGGTGGATGAGCTGTCCACGAAACGGCTCTTGACCATGACCTGGCGCGAAGGCCGCCGGCTGATGGATTACAAGTTGGCTCCGCTGGAGCACCGCAACGCCATCGCCAAAGCCATGTTCAAGGCCTGGTGGTATCCTTTCTCGCATTACGGCGTGATCCACGGCGACCCGCACCTCGGCAACTACAGCATCTTCGAGGGTGGGCCGGCTGGGGCCGAGCCAGGCGAGCCCAAAGGCATCAATCTCCTGGACTATGGCTGCATCCGCACCTTCGCGCCGAAATTCGTGCAGGGCGTGATCGACCTTTACACGGGGCTGCGGACCGGCAACCGCGAACTCACGGTGCATGCCTACCAAAGCTGGGGGTTCAAGGGGCTTTCCAATGAACTCATCGACGTCCTCAATATCTGGGCGAACTTCATCTACGGGCCGCTGCTCGACGACCGGGTGCGCACCATCGCGGAAGGCACGACGCCCGGGCAGTATGGGCGCAAGGAAGCGTTCAAGGTGCACCAGGCGCTGAAGGAGAAGGGGCCGGTGCGGGTGCCGCGGGAATTCGTGTTCATGGATCGCGCTGCCATTGGCCTGGGCGGCGTTTTCCTGCACCTCGACGCGCAGCTCAACTACTGCGCCATGTTCAACGAAACCATCGAAGGCTTCCGGCTGGAGGAAGTGCGGGCGCGGCAGGCGCAGGCCTTTGCCACCAGCGGGGTGCCGCTGCCGCCGGGGGCGTGATCGCCCAGCAGCCTTGTGCCGCGGCCTTCGGCGCCGCATGATGCAAGAAAACACGCTAGTGCAGCGCACCTGCCGCTTGGTCCCCGCCCGCTGCTGGCCCCGTTACCAAGCGTCAGGTGCAAAGGCTGCACTAGAAACCGGCCGGAGGACGCACCATGACTGCATCGAGCATTCCCAAGACACATCGCCGCGTGGTGCTGGTTCGGCGCCCGCCCGGCGAGCCGTCCGAGAGCGACTTCCGGGTGGAAGAGGTGCCGGTGCCTGAGTGCGGGCCGAAGGAGGTGCTGGTCCGCAACATCTATCTCTCGCTCGATCCGTACATGCGGGGGCGCATGCGCGATACGGCCTCCTACGTGCCGCCCGTGCCCCTGGGCGATGTGATGGCCGGCGGAACCGTGGGTGTGGTGGCCGCCTCCAACAATCCGAACTTCAAGCCGGGCGACTTCGTGGAAGAACGGCTTGGCTGGCAGGAGTACGGCATCAGCCAGGGCGTGGGCCTGCGCAAGATCGATCCGAAGCTCGCGCCGATCTCGACGGCCAACGGCGTGCTGGGCATGCCCGGAATGACGGCCTACTTCGGACTTCTGGAGGTGGGACGGCCCAAGCCCGGCGAGACGGTTGTCGTGTCGGCAGCCTCTGGCGCCGTGGGGCAGCTCGTCGGGCAAATCGCCAAGATCAACGGCTGCCGCGTGGTGGGGATCGCCGGTGGACCCAAGAAGTGTGCCTTCGTGAAGCAGGATCTCGGCTTCGATGATTGCGTGGACTACAAGGCCGATGGCGATCTGCGCGTGGCGCTACAGAAAGCCTGCCCGGACGGCATCGACGTTTATTTCGACAATGTCGGCGGGGCCGTGAGCGATGCCGTGTTCTGGAATCTGAACTTCTTCGCGCGGGTATCGCTTTGCGGGGCGATCTCGCTCTACAACGCGGCGCAACCGGAAATGGGGCCGCGCTTGCTGGGATTGTTCGTGGGCCGCCGCGTCAACCTGCGCGGCTTCATCGTCTCCGACTTTCTGCAGCATTGGCCGGGCGCTATGAAGCAAATGGGCGCCTGGATCAGAGACGGACGCCTCAAGTACAAAGAGGACATCGTCCAAGGCATCGAGAACGCGCCCCGGGCCTTCATCGGCCTGCTGCGCGGGGAGAACTTCGGCAAGCTGCAGGTGCAGCTGGGGCCGGATCCCACGAAATAGGCGGCCTCGGCAGGAATCGGGAAAGGCTTCGTCGCTAGAAAGAGCGCACCAGCAGGCGATTCGCGCCTGCAGGCCTTTTTTCCGATTGCGCGCCCTGCCCATGCTGCTTTCCTCGCCCCGCCTCGTCTTCCTGCTGTCACTGACGACGGCGGTGCTGATCGCGTTGCCGCTCTTGCTGCAGGCCTACATGCCGGCGGCGTGGCCGCTGGATGTGGCCGAGCATGCGGTGGGTCGTGACTTCGTGAACATCTGGGCGGCCGGGCGGCTCATCCTGGAAGGCAAATCGACGGCTCTCTTTGACGTCCAGGGCTATATCCGCGAGCTGCATCGGGTGTTCCACCCGGCGCTCGCGCCACATTACTGGTCGTACCCGCCGACGAACTTCTTTCTCGCAGTCCCGTTCGCACTCCCGCCCTATGCACTGGCGCTGATCGCGTGGACGGTGGCGGGGCTGGCTGCCATCTTGTGGGCGACGCGCATCGGCCTTGCCCCGGACGAGCGGACCGCGGTGACGGTGCTGATGTTGATCGCGCCGGCCACCTTCACCAACATCATCTGCGGACAGAACGGCTTCCTCACCGGCGCGGCATTGGCGGGCACATTCCTGCTGCTGGCGTCACATCCGTTGCTGGCCGGGGTGCTTGTGGGCCTTTTGAGCCTGAAGCCGCACCTCGCAATCGTGGCGATGCCGGCGCTCGTCGCGCTGGGGGCCTGGCGGACGATCCTGGCTGCGGGCCTCACCGCGGTGGGCCTCGTGCTCGCGTCGCTGTTGGTGTTCGGCCAAGCGCCGTGGACCGGCTTCCTCGCCGTGACGGTGCCCAACCAGGGCCTGATGCTGGCCAACTTCCAGGGCTTCTTCACGACGATGCTGGTCTCGCCCTACGCCACGTTGCGTCACCTGGGTCTCGCGCACGGCATGGCCATGATGCTGCAGGCCGCCATCGCGGTGGGTACGATCGCGGTGGTGATGCTGGCCGTGCGCCGAACGCAGGACGCAACCGAACGGCTGGGGCTGGTCGTAGCCGGAACGTTCGTGGCGAGCCCCTACGCGTTGACCTACGATCTGCCAGTCGTCGCCCTGGTGGTCGCGCGGCTGGGGGTGATGCGGCAGGCGCCGTGGACGCCCGAACAAGGCATGCTTTACACCCTGCTCCTGATGCTCCCTCTGGCGTCGCCGATGCTGGTGCGCCTCGGCCTGCCCGTGGCTGGGCCTTTGATGATGGCGTTGCTGGCTTCGCTCGCCTTACAGGCTTTTGGCAAAAATTACATCAAAACAGCGTCTTAACTCATTCACCTCAGACGACCGATGGCGGCTTGTGGACTGTGACAGCGGGCCATGCTGAGGTGCCCGCCTCGCAAACCCAGGCCCACGATGAGCTATCGCCTCAAGCTTCGCGAGCCACTCGGCAAGGGCATCCGCCGGGTCGGCCTCGATCAACTCAGCATGGTGGAAGCGAAGCTTCGCGCCGACAGTGACGTTGCCACGGCCGTGCACGATGCGCGCCGTTGCCTGAAACGTTTGCGCGCGTTGCTGCGCCTCGTTCGCCCCGCGCTCGATGACAAGGTGTACAGGGCCGAAGGCCAGCGCCTTGCCGAGGTGGGGCGGATGCTTGCCGGCGAGCGCGATCGCTTCGTGATGCGGCAGACGCTGATGCGCATGGAAACGATGTTCGGGGCGCTGCCGGGCCAATCTGGAGAAAAGCTGGCGGCCCTGATCGCGGAAGGCCACGATCTCACTGCGCCACCCGACCCGATCTCGCGCAGGACGGCGCTCGCCAAGCTGAAAGCGTCACGCAAGTTCTTCTCCGGCCATGCCTTCCGAGAGGTCTCGATGGAACATGCCATCGCAGGCGCGGAGAAGGTTTATCGGAGCGCGCGCCGTGCCTTCGAGACCTGCAAGCAGGAGCCGTCGGACGAGGCATTTCACACGTGGCGCAAGAGCATCCAGCAGCATTGGCGGCACATGGCGCTGCTATCACGGGCCTGGCCCGACGCGATGTCAGCCCGCGCGCAAGAGGCCAAGACGCTGTCGCAGATCCTCGGCGATGATCATGACCTCGCGGTGCTGGTGGCGTTCGCAAGCCAGGAGGAAGCGCAGTTGCCTTCCGAAGGCCTGGCCGAACTGCTGGCGAACGGCAAGAAGATGCAGGCCGATCTGCGCAATCTCGCGCTTTTGCACGCGCAGCGCCTGCTGCAAGAACGCCCCAAGCATCTCAGCAGCCGCATCGGCGCATACTGGAATGCCGCCTGCGGAATTGCGGAGGTGGGCGACTATCCCGTGCCGCAAGCAGCACAGCCGGCCTCGGAGCCCGCCTCGGAGCAGGGGCAAGTCTCGCCGGCGAAAGGGGAAGAGCCCGCACGCGAAGCCGAGAAGAAAGCGCCTGCGCCGATCGTTAACGGTGGCGCGCGTGCAAAGCGGGGCAACGGTTCCAAGCGCGCCGGCACCTAATCTGATTGCTCGTTCTGCGGCGCGACGGGCGGGCTTGGTGTGCGATATCCTCGTGTTGCCCATAAATCCCGTTCATCACGCTGCGTAACCAAGCTTCGCGTGCGCGGCTGCAGCCTCTCGACAAGAGAGGGGCAGAAGTGACATGAGGTAGAATTATTCAGCCGTTTTCAGGGGGCTTTCCATGCGCGTCGCAATGATCGGAGCCGGCTACGTCGGCCTGGTGTCGGGGGCCTGTTTTGCCAATTTCGGGCATACGGTCGTCTGCGTGGACAAGGACGTGCGCAAGGTCGAGGGATTGAAGAAGGGTGAGATGCCCATCTTCGAGCCAGGGCTTGCAGAGCTCGTGGAGCTCAACGCGGAAGCCGGACGGCTTTCCTTCACCACAGACACGGCGAAGGCCGTGAAGGCCGCCGATGCGGTTTTCATCGCGGTGGGCACGCCGTCGCGCAAATCCGATGGCCACGCGGATCTGAGCTACGTTTTCCAGGCTGCGCGCGAGATCGCCGCTGCGGTCGACGGCGAAAAGGTGGTGGTGACGAAGTCCACGGTGCCGGTCGGCACGGGTGACGAAGTGGCGCGCATCATCGCGGACACCAACCCTGCCGCGAAAGTGGCCGTCGTCTCGAACCCCGAGTTTCTGCGCGAAGGCGCCGCCATCCAAGACTTCATGAAGCCCGATCGCATCGTGATCGGCACCGAGGATACGCGGGCGCGCGCCGTGATGGCGGAACTGTATCGCCCGTTCGAGGACCAGCGCACGCCCATCCTCTACACGGCGCGGCGCGGGGCGGAACTCATCAAGTATGCGGCGAACGCGTTTCTCGCCACCAAGATCACCTTCATCAACGAGATCGCGGATCTGTGCGAGCAGACGGGCGCCGATGTGCAGGAGGTTGCGCGTGGCATCGGCCTCGACAATCGCATCGGGCCGAACTTCCTGCAGGCAGGCCCAGGGTATGGCGGGTCCTGCTTCCCCAAGGATCTGTTGGCGCTGCTGAAGGCGGGCGTCGACTACGGCACGCCGATCCGCTCCATCGAGACGATCATCTCCATCAATGAGCAGCGCAAGCGCTCGATGGCGCGCAAGATCACGGCGGCCTGCGGCGGCTCCATCCGCGGCAAGACGGTGGCCGTGCTGGGCCTCACCTTCAAGTCCAACACCGACGACATGCGCGAGTCTCCGGCGATCACGGTGATCGCGGCGCTGCAGGACGCGGGCGCCAAGGTGCGCGCCTTCGACCCCGAGGGGATGGAGCAGGCCCGTCATTTCCTCAGCGACGTGCAATATGCCAACGATGCCTACTCTTGTGCGGAAGGCGCCGACGTGCTGGTGATCCTGACCGAGTGGGACATGTTCAAGTCGCTCGACCTCGCACGCGTGAAATCGCTGCTGAAGCAGCCGGTGCTGGTGGATTTGCGCAATATCTACCGGCCGGCGGATATGGTGGAGCGTGGCTTCAACTACCACAGCGTGGGGCGGCCGGCCGCAGAGCGGCGAAGCTGAAGTATCGTCGATAGACGAGACGGCCTCGAAAGGCGCCTGCGGGGCAGACCGTAGGCCTTCCCAGGCGTGCTCAGTTGCGCTTGATCGTGAAGTTCAGCGGCAGGGTGAGCAGGACGGTCTCTCCCGGGATGCTTGCGGGGGGCGCCGGTAGCGGGCTCGCCCGCTTCAGCACGGCGAGAGCCTCGGCATCGAGATGGGCGTGGCCGGAGCTCTGGGTGATCTCGGCCTGCACCAGATTCCCCTTTCGATCGATCAGGAACTGAACCTTCGCGGTGCCCTGTTCGCCGTGGGCGCGCGCCTCGGCCGGATAGCGCTTGCGCGTCTCGATGCGTGCAACGAGCGCCTTCTGCCAGGCCTGTTGAGCGGCAAGCACGACGCGATCACTGCCGGCCACCGGTGCTGCGGTGGTGGTGGAAACGGGCGCGTCAATTTTCTGGGGCGCCGATGTCGTGACATCGCCGACGGAGGCCTCTGACTTTTCCTTATGCTCTGCCGTTTCCTGGCGCGCCTCTTCCGGCTTGTCAGGCTGTGGCTTGGCATCGGGAAGCGTAACGGCGGGCTCCGGTGCCAGCGGCGCCTTCTCCAGTTCCATGCCGTCGGGAAGCTTCTCTTCTTTCTTCTCGGCCTGCTCCGGTGTGGTGGGGGCTTCCTGCATGAGCTTGCCGGGAGCGGCATCCGGCACCTCTTCGCGCACGGAGGTGGAGATGGGTGCGAGCTCGACGGTGACGACGCCGGAGGTATCGAAAGCCGGCACCTCGTCTCTCTCGGACAGGACGAAGGCCAAGCCAGCAACGTGCAGTGCGCCAACGACCATCGCGGCCAGCAACCACACGCGCAGACCGGCCGTGTCGAGATGCTGATAGGGGGCGGATGCCGATGCGGACGCGAAGGCCATGATCAGGGTGTGCCCGCGGGGCTCGTTGCGGCACCGGCCCCCTCGAGGCCGACGAGGCCGATCTTGAGATAGCCTGCAGCGCGCAGCAGGTTCATCGCCTTCATCACCTCGCCGTAGGGCACGGCCTTGTCGGCGCGCACGAAGACGCGGGATTCGCGATTGCCACCGGTGGCCGCATCGAGCGCTGCGCCGAGGGATGAGGCGGGAACCGTGTCGTTGCCGACTGCGAGCGACAGATCCGCCTTCAGAGTGAGGAACAGCGGCTTGTCCGGGCGCGGAACCTGCTTGGCGGTCGAGACGGGCAGATCCACGGGGATGTCGACCGTGGACAGGGGAGCCGCGACCATGAAGATGATGAGCAGGACAAGGATGACATCGATGAAGGGGGTGACGTTGATCTCATGATTTTCAGCAAGATCATCGTCGCCGTGCTGCAGACCGCCCGCCATGACCTACTCCGCCGCTCGGGACATTGAAAAAATCTGGCCGCGATCGAGATCGCGAGAGACGAGGCGCTGAACTTCGGCCGAGGCATCTGCCACGAGCGCCTTGTAGCCGCTGATCTGACGCGAGAAATGATTGTAGATGATGACGGCGGGAATGGCGGCGAAAAGGCCGATGGCGGTGGCCAGCAGCGCCTCCGCGATGCCGGGTGCAACGACCGCGAGGTTCGTGGTCTGCGCCTTCGAGATGCCGATGAAGCTGTTCATGATGCCCCAGACGGTACCGAAGAGACCGACGAAGGGTGCGGTGGAACCGATGGTGGCGAGGATGCCGGTGCCACGGTTGATGCTGCGTCCGGCCGCCGCCTCGATGCGCGTGAGGCGACTGGCCACTCGCTCCTTGATGCCGTCCTTGTCGGCCACATCGGAGGACAATCGCAACTCGTGTACGGCCGCGGCGACGAGCGCAGGCAGCACGCCCTTGCCGCGCGGCAACTGCGCCTGTGCCTCGGCCAACGAACGCTCACCTGCAATGGCCGCGAGCGCCTTGGAAAGGCGCCGCCGCGCGCCCATCAACTCGAGCGACTTGGCCAGCCACACCGTCCAGGTGACGAGTGATGCGAAGGCGAGGCTCAGCATCACCGTCTTCACCATCCAGTCGGCCGCCTGGAACATGGACCAGGGGGAGAGGTCGCGCGGGAGGTGGGCATTGGCAACGACGGGGACTTGCGCCGGCACGTCCGGCGTCGCCGGCGCGGATGCGGGGGGCTGAGACGTCGCCTCGATCGCCGGCGCCTGTGCTGCGGCGGGAACCACGGCGCAGGGACCGCAGAGCATCACGCTCACCGCGACGCACAGGCCCGCCGCCGTATGCCAGATGGCTAGGCGGCGGCTTGTGCCGCGCTTCAAGCGGTAAAGGGGCGCTGTGGGCGCTGATTGCGACATGAGGGTCCGTGCAGGAAGGTTGAAGCTCAATGTTACAATATAACAATTAGCCCGGACGAGGCCCCGGGCCAAGGGGGACTGTGCGATTGCCATGGAATTCCGGCTTTGCATCGGCATTTCAGGCCTTTCATCAGAACCTCGAGGTGAGCGACAGGATCACCGTGGTGGGGGGCGCGGGCGTCAGGTTGTCGTTGCTGTCGGCGCTGGCGATGTAATTGCGATTGAAGATGTTGGTGGCATTGATCTGGGCGGACACCTTGTCGCTCAGCTTGAAGTAGAGCGCCGCATCCACCGTGGTGTAGGCGGGGAGTGTGACCCGGTTGGAGGCAGGCTGCAGCGTGGCGAAGCTGTCCGAGTGGTAGACGACGCCTGCGCCAGCCGCGAAAAGCTCGGTGAAGCGGTACTTGCTCCAGAGCGAGACGGTATCGTGCGGCAAGAGCGGCAGGGGCGCGCCGGCCGGGATGACGGCGCTGGTCGACGTGGCGGTGGCGCTGGTCAGCTCACCCTTGAAGACGTGCGCGTAACCGGCAGAGACCTGCCAGCGCGGCGTGACATAGCCCGTGGCTGTAAGCTCCAAACCTTGCACCTGAGAGGTGCCACTCTGCACGAAGGTGGTGGGCGATGTGGCGAAGCGGATGTTCTGGCGATCGGTCTGGTAGAGCGCCGCGGTCAGCGCGAGGGACTTGGTGGCGTCCCATTTGGCGCCGATCTCGTAATTCGTGAACTTTTCGGGATCGAGGCTGACGGTATTGGTGGCAACGGCGCTGAACTGGTCGCCGCTCGCGGGCAGCCAGGAGATGGAATAACTGCCGTAGAGCGACAGCGTGTCGGTGGGCTTCACGATGAGACCGAGGCGCGGGGACAGCAGGCTGTTGGTTTGCGAGAGCTCGGCGCCTGCGGGCAGCGTGGCGGTGGCGGGGCCCTTGTTGGTGAACTTCAGGTCGAAGGTGTCGTGGCGAAGGCCGGCCACCACCTCGAAATAGCGCGTGATCTCGATCTGGTCCTGCACATAGACAGAGCGCACGTCGAGATCGACGTGATTTCGCGTCGCGGTGGTGGCGAAGCTGGTCGTGTTGCCAAACAGGGTGGGAGCTGAAAACAGCACGTTGCACTGGCCGGTAGCCGATCCGTTGAGGGACGAGAAGCTCACGCAGCCCGGCGTGGCCGCATCGAAACTGCCGTTGCGACGCCAGTTGTTCGACGCCTGACGGCCGATCTCGGCGCCGAACAGGAGCGTGTGCTTGGTTAGCCCAAGGCCGAACTTGTAGGTGAAGTCGGTCTGGTTGAAGAGATTGTCGCGCTGCGTCTCGTTGTTGTAGGCACCGAGCCCGACGAGGCCTGCTCCCGGCGCATCGAGCGCGGTGGTTGGGTAGATGTTCTGATAGAACTTGTCGTAGTGCACGAAAGAGGTGTGGTTCCTCACCTTGAGGCCGCCACCGAAATTATGCTCGACGATGGCGTAGAGGCGATCGACCGTCGTCTGGGCATAGTTGAGGTCGGGATTGCCGAAGAATGTGCCGCGGCCCGCGGGCGAGGGCTGGCCGTTGAAGGAGGGGATGCCACGGTCGGCCGTGCGGTGGTCGTAGGCGTGCTCATAGCCGACCGTGACCTTGGTGGCATCGCTGGGCTTGAAGGCGAAGGTGGGATTGATGGCCCAGCGCCCCAGGTCGCCGTAGTCGCGGTAGGTGCCGCTGTTCTCGAACATCGCGTTCATGCGGAAGGCGGCTGTGCTGCCGGCCGGACCGCCTGCGTCGAGGACGATGCGCTTGTGGGCGAAGCTGCCGAGCTCCATCGTTGCCGAGCCGAAAGAGGCGCCGAACACCGGCTCCTTGGAGACAACGTTGACGACGCCGCCCGCCCCGCCCCGCCCGAATACCAGCGCGGCTGGTCCCTTCAGGAACTCGACCCGCTGGGCATTGTAGAGATCGCGGAAGATTTGGGCATCGTCGCGCACGCCGTCGCGGAAGAAGTCGGCCGTGGAGGCGACCTGGCCGCGGATGGAGATCTGGTCGCGGTTGCCCTCGCCCTGGTGGACGATGACGCCGGGGACATAGCGGGTGATGTCGCCGATGCTCTGGAAGGACTGGTCCTTGATCTGCTCCTGGGTCACGACGCTTACCGACTGGGGCACGTTGCGCAGGGGCGTATCGGTCTTGGTGGCGGAGGTGCCGCGGGTGGCGAGATAGCCGACGTCACCCTTGGCATCGGGCACGGGCTCGATGGGCGTCGTCGTGGAGGAGGCAACGGGAGAGACGACAGCAGGCGGCGCGGCGGCAGGCACGCGCTTGGGCGCCTGCGGCTTCGCCTCGACGTTCACCGTGGGAAGCTCCGTTGGCTTGGGCTCTTGCGCAAGCGCGGGCAGGGCACAGGCAGCGAGCATCGATGCTGCCAGGACCGGCTGGTGGAAAGACTTGTTGGAAAGCAAGCGGCGCGAGCCGCGGAAGATCTGAGAGCGCATGGGCCACCCCTTGTTGCCGTTGGCGCTCCGGCATTTGGCTGGGGTTTGGCCTGGCTACGTCTGACGGGAGCGCAGCCACTACATGAAACATGAATTTTTGAGTCAAGAATAAAGCGCAATTGGAATCACTCTAACTGCCGGGCGTTGCGGGCGAGCGCTAACTCTCGGCTCGAGTCCCACCTACCGCCGCCTTCTTCAATTCGGTGGCTGCGGGGGGCGATAGACGCATCGCGGGGGGCAAAAAAGAAAAGCGCGCCATCGCTGGCGCGCCGTTCAAGCTTCGTGCCCTTGCCACACAATCAGGCGGCGGTGCGGGCCCGCATGGCGCGCGGACGCGCCTTCTTTACCGAGGCTGCCTGCCAGGAGTTCTCATCGAGCGTGCTCGCCCGAAGATGCTCCTTGACCTCGATGCGCTGGGGCTTGAAGGCCGCCTTCAGCACCTCGACCGCCTCATGCGGATTGGCATCGCCGCACATGAATACATCAAGCGCGGCATAGCCTGCCTCCGGCCAGCTGTGGATGCTGATGTGGCTCTCAGAGAGAACCGCCACCCCAGCCACGCCGCCATTGGCGGTGAAGCGATGCAGGTGCACGTGCAGCAGGTTTGCACCTGCGGCATCTGCGCATCGCTTCAGTGTTTCACGGACGAGCTTGAGATCATCAAGCCGCTTGGCGCCGAACAGATCCACGAGAAGGTGCGTACCGGCACATCGCACTCCCTCACGTTCTATGAAGTAGTCTTTCCTGTCCTCATGCGCACCAGGCGCGGCTAGACCATGATCTTCCTCTTGGGCGGTGCTTGAACGGGTCAAGTCCATCCCCAATTGGAAGAGGGAATCGGTGTAGGCCATTGGACCCCTCCCCAACCAGTAGACAGATAACCCG